>JAQXHU010000036.1 GCA_029007435.1 Bacteroidales bacterium | reverse complement strand
AGCTTTCGCAACCGGTTCAGGCTGACCGAGATCTACCTCATTGGTGCGGTCGTAGCGGTAGTTGGCGAGATATGATTTCCAGTCAAAGCCTCCGCATATCGCAATGAGGGAGTCCACTGATACTTTGTGGTAGTTGGCATCTGAGTCGCGCTGCTTCTCCATTGAATAATATGGCTCGGCGATGGCAGTCTCGATGGCCCAGATTCTCTCCATCTTGTCCCTTGACTCCTCCGGGTTGTATCCTGTGAGGACGAAGAGGCGTACCATATGCTCTTTCATCGCTTCGCGAATCATTGCGTTCTGCGGCTCTTCGCTGAGATAATAATCCCTGTTTCCGAGCGAAAGTCCGTCCTGGCTCACGCATACGATGTTGTTCTTGGAGTCTTTTTCATCTGCGGACACAAAGAGGCTGAAGAGCAGGTTGTCATGCTCTTTGGCGCAATGTTCGAGGAGTTCTTCGCGGGTTTGTATCGCATCGATTTCGGCTATGTGGGCACGAAGTGGGGCTGCGCCTTCGTTATTGAGGCGTACTGAGTCCATCATCATGTTGTAGAGATCGCCGATTTTCTGCTCAATGCTGCCTTTCTTGTGCTCGCTTGAGGCAATGTCCTGTATGAGTGCGGCGAGAGCCTTTACATTGTCATCGCTGACTTTTCCTACGGTTCCCCACATCGGATATTCTTTTGGCTGTGGATTGTAGTCTGCCCAATGCCCTGTGGCATATCGGGCGAAATCATCGCCTGCACGGACCGTAGTATCCATATAGGCGTAGTTGATCCCGGCATTTTTTACCGGTGTTCTTGCGCACCCGGCGGCAATAAGCATCAGGGCGCAGATTTTCAGAATTCTTGTTTTCATCATATTATAATGTCTGATTTGTTATCGGCATTGTACTTTCAATTTCTGCTGCAAAGTTACAACATTATTACATATGTTGTTCTTTTTCAATGTGGACATTGAAATTGCTCAATTTATTGTAATTCAATACTTTAAATATGAATATAGTGGACAAGTCGCATATTTTGGGTTCCGGCTTTCAATCGAGTCAAGCAATTATCGAGGAAATGCTTTGTCGTTTCTCATTTTCTTGGTGGCGTTACCTGGTGGTGTTACCTGTGGTGTTACCTGTGGTGTTACCTGGTGGACTGGATGGTACCTCATTTCTCCGGACCAGGCCCTCCCAAACTTCGTTTGGGCCCCTCCCTCTAGTGCCGAGGGCGGCAAGTCCTCCAAAATGAGGTACCATCCAGTCCGAAACACATTCAATTATAAGCACTTACCTCCCCCACGAAGCACACCTAAAGCAGGCGAATCCTGCGATGGCGGCACAAGCCGCCGCGCGAAGAACAGCGAAGCAAGGCCAGCGGCGATGGTGCGCACGTAGCGCCCTCCCCCGTAATGGGGGCAGGGGGAAATAATAATAAGGGCAGGGGGGAAATAAAAAAAGGCGGGACCGTAAGCCGGTTTCTGTTTTAAAATCTGCCATTTATCTACGCAACCTACCCCCTGACATCGGGCGGGCAGCCCTCATCTGTCAGTATATTTGGTTTTGCAGGCCCTGGTGCCGTACCCGCACGGCATCGCTGCCAATGCGCCGTGAGCTCTTGCCTCACATTTTCACCATCACCGCCAGGACTTGCCCGGCAGCAGACATTCTCTGTTACGGCTGGCATAAGATTACTCCCATCTGCGCTTTCCGCAGCAGGGCGCCCTTCCCTGTCCGGACTTTCCTCACCTGCATAAAGCAGGCGCGGCAGATCGTCCCGCCTGAATTTCGTTATGCAAAGATAATCAATTTTTATTATTTCTCGTACACAGCCTTGTTGTTCTCTGACTCCCAGATTTCGACTTTGTAGCAATTCGGAGTCTCATCACATATCCATTTGGCTATATTCTCGGCTGTCGGACTGAAAGGCAGGACCTCGTTCAGGTTCTTGTGATCGATTCTTGACATTATGTTACGTTTGATGAATGTGAAATCAGTTACCATTCCGTCATCGTTCAATTCTTCTGATTTACAATGAACTATGACAATCCAGTTGTGCCCGTGCAATGTCTCGCACTTGCTGCCGTTGTCTGTTGTCACATAATGCGCGCCCGACACCTCGAACCTCTTGCTGACGTAGTACATATTATAGCGGTTTATAGCGATGATTCAATTATTCGAATAACTCCACAAATTTAATCAAAGTATTGGAATAATACATTGTTCTCTATAAATTTGTCAACCTTTGCCCGAAACTGTTGTATTTCGAATAGAGCAAACGCAAATATAGGGAGTTTCCGAAACCGCATAGAAAAACAAGAAACATATTATGAAAGCCTGCATAACTCTTCAAATCAGTCTGATTGCCTCATTATCAATTATTTCCTGTTCAAGTGACAATTATCTCATCGCAATCGGAGATTATGGCGGTTCCGCTTACATTTATTCATTGGACCCGGCAACTCTCTCTTTCACATTGAAACACAGTGCAGATGCGACAAATCCATCATATACATTGGCCTGGAATGACGGAGAAATAGAAATGGTGGCTGTCAGTGAGACTGGGAACGGCTCTGGAATTTATTCCTTCAATTTCTCAGGTAATGCAGCAAGTCCCGAGTCGGTTACAGAAAAGCGCCAGACTGCAGAAGATCCTTGTTTCCTGATGCGTTACAACGGCTCTGAAAACGAGGGGGCAGAATATATCCTGACCGCTGATTACAGCGGTGGTGCGGTAAGTGTATTCCCATTTACGAATAAAGGATTGGAAAACAGGTGTTTCCAGCTCGTTTTCTCAGGCTGTGGTCCAGATTCATTAAGACAGGCATCTTCTCATATTCATCAGCTTAAATCCCTTCCGGGACATCCAGACACAATCCTCGCCACTGATCTTGGAGCAGACAAGATTCATATAATGAAGGCACTTCCCGATGAGAAATGCGGACTTATTCTTGAAGAGACAGGAACTATAGATTGCCCTGAAGGCAGTGGGCCACGCCATATGGAATTCTCAAGTGACGGTAAAACGCTCTACTGCATAACTGAACTGTCAGGTGAAGTACTGGTTTATAACATAGATGGTTTCAAATTGATACAGAGAGTAAAAGCCGATGAAGCCAATGCAAGGGGAAGCGCCGATATCCACATTCACCCGTCAGGCAAGTTCCTATATACTTCCCACCGTCTGGAGAATGACGGTATCAGTGTTTTCAATATAGCACCAGACGGCACTCTTGAGAAAACCGCTTATGCACATACGGGCAAGCATCCACGAAATTTTATGATTACAGATGACGGAAGGCTTCTTCTTGTGGCGTGCCGTGACGAGTTGGCTATTGAAGTATATAGAATAAGTAATGACGGGACTTTGACAAACAGCGGTTCATCACTTGAATTCGAATCCGACCGGCCATCAAGTGTGACCGCTGTGAAAATGCGATAAAAATATCATTTTTATAATAAAAAGACCCTCTGCTCATTTTCGTTTTGAAAACAAAATGCTATATTTGCATAATTGAAACGAAACCGTGAGGGTACACAGCACGATATTATGTTTCAAAAGCGACTTGTTTTTACGAAATTTTAAATCAAAAATGGCCTCAAATAAACAAAATGAATTCGACGTCATAGTGATCGGGGGCGGAATAACCGGAGCCGGCACAGCCCGCGACTGTTCGTTGAGAGGGCTGAAGACCCTTCTTATAGAGCGCAATGACATCGCTGACGGAGCCACAGGAAGGAATCACGGACTGCTCCACAGCGGTGCGCGTTATGCTGTCACTGATCAGGAATCCGCCACTGAGTGTATCCAGGAGAATATGATTCTAAAAAAGGTCGCAAATCACTGCGTTGATGACACGACCGGCTTTTTCATCACTCTCCCTGAGGATGATCTGGCATATCAAGCCAAATTCGTCGAATCCTGCACCAAGGCAGGCATAAAGGCAGAGATTCTTGATCCCGAAGAGGCCAAACGTCTTGAGCCCTCTGTCAATCCCGATATCATAGGGGCAGTCAGAGTCCCTGATGGCTCTGTTGATCCGTTCAGGCTTTGCTCTTCAAATGTAGTTGATGCCAAGCTGCACGGAGCCAAAGTATTGGTCTATAATGAGGTAATAGGCTTTATAAAAGCCGGTGACACAATCACCGGCGTCAAGGTATATGACAAACAGACCCACGAGACTGCTGAATACCGCGCACCAATCACTGTCAATGCTGGCGGTATATGGGGTCACAAGATAGCAGGGATGGCCGGAGCTCAGATTGGAATGTTCCCGGCAAAAGGAGCACTGCTGATTTTCGCACACAGGGTGAACGGTATTGTTCTGAACAGATGCAGGAAGCCGGCGAATGCGGATATTCTCGTGCCTGGTGATACTGTCTGTGTAATTGGAACCACTTCTACAAGAGTGCCTTACGAGGAATGCGACAATATGAAGGTAACGCCGGAAGAGGTCAGCCTGCTAATCTCGGAAGGTGAGAAACTCGCACCTTGCCTCAAAGACACACGAATTCTCAGGGCATATGCTGGTGTGAGACCGCTTGTATCTGCTGACAACGATCCGAGTGGAAGAAACATAAGCCGCGGGATTGTCCTGTTTGATCACGAAACTCGTGACGGAATCAAAGGGTTAATCACAATTACTGGTGGTAAATTAATGACTTACAGGCTAATGGCCGAAATGGCGACCGATCTTGTCTGCAAGAAACTCAACAATGGCAATAAATGCGAGACTCGCACTACCCCGCTTCCAGGTTCCGGCGAGGGAGATGTCAAGGAAGTATCTAAAAAGATATGGGCAAATCCTACCACAGCACAGAAAGCGACAGTTGGAAGGGCTGGCAGTTTCGCATCTAAAATAGGAATGCAGAGCAAAGAAGATCTCAGTCTGGTCTGCGAATGTGAGGAAGTGCCTGAAAGTGAGGTTAATAATGCTATCCAGAATCTCGATGTCCACAATCTTGTGGATTTGAGAAGACGAACCAGGGTCGGAATGGGCACGTGCCAGGGAGAACTTTGCGCCTGCCGCGCTGCCGGTCTTCTCGGAAAAGCACACGGCTGTGCCGAAAGGGCAAGGCAAGACCTTGTTGATTTTATGAATGAAAGATGGAAAGGCATCTATCCTGTCGCAAGAGGAGAATCACTGCGGGAAGCTGAATTCACTGAATGGGTATATTCTGAATGCCTTGGGCTTGGGGATGAACAATAATTCGATATTATATTATGAGATTCGATACAGTTATTATAGGTGGCGGTCTTTCTGGACTTGTCTGCGGTCTGAAACTTCAGAAAGCCGGAAAAAGATGTGCCATTGTGTCTGCCGGACAGAATGCAATGCATTTTTTCTCCGGAGGTTTCGGCCTGCTTTCAAGATTGCCTGACGGTACACCGGTCACATCTCCTTTTGAAGCCATTGACAGTCTGCCGGATAATCATCCGTACAGGCTCATTGGATGCGGTAATCTGGAAAAATATGCTTCAGAGGCTGTCACTCTTCTTGCTGACTGCGGTGTGAAAACAACAGGCGGCGGTAAGGAGAACGGATGGATTATTTCAGCAAGCGGAAAGCCGAAACAGGCCTGGCTGGCACTTGACGACATTACGTTCATCAATTCCAATGAAGAGAAAATTGGAAACAGCGCATTGATAATCAATATTGAAGGCTTTCTTGACTTCAACACTTCATTCATTGCTGAAGCATTCGAAAAACAAGGTATCAGATGCAGAATCGCAAGCGTTATGACACCTGAGATTGACAGAGTGCGCAACAATCCGAGCGAAATGCGTTCCTCCAACATCGCAAAATTGATGAGCAGGGAAACTGCAAGGTCGGCATTTATGTTGGAGATCAACAAAAAATACGATGATGATGACATTATCGTACTGCCGGCGGTGTTTGGCCTGAATTCAGACGAGGACGTTATCGGCATCAGGCGAAATGCACCGGCAAAAATCTGTTTTGTAGGCACTTTGCCTCCGTCTGTACCAGGCATCAGGACCCAGATGAAACTGAAAAGGTCATTTGAGGAGATGGGCGGTGTATTCCTGATGGGAGATAAAGCGGTAAGAGCAGAAATCATAGACGGAGAGGTTAAAGAGGTTGTGACAGAGAATCTTGGCGATATTACATTGACGGCGGACAATTATGTACTTGCTTCAGGAAGTTATTTCGGCCACGGCCTTATCGCTGACTATAATGAAGTGACAGAACCGGTCTGCGGTCTTGATGTTGATTATTGCAAAGAGCGTGAGAACTGGTTCAATCCGGATTTCTTCAAAGCCCAGAAATACATAGGGTTCGGAGTCAAGACTGATGAAAAATTCAGAGCTCGGAAAGACGGGCGTACCATAACCAATCTATATGTTGCCGGCTCGATTTTAGGCGGATTCAACCCGCTTCTGGAAGGAAGCGGTTCCGGAGTGGCGCTCACTACAGCCTTGTGCATATCTGATTCAATATTAGGCCGTTAATTTACAGAAAAGATGAAAAACCAGAATACTGACAATTTCGAACAGTGCATCAAATGTACTATCTGCACGGTTTACTGTCCGGTTGTTCCTGTGAATCCGGCATATCCGGGACCGAAACAGGCCGGCCCTGATGGAGAAAGACTCCGTATAAAGAACAATTATTTCTTCGATGAGGCACTGAAATACTGTCTTAACTGCAAGCGCTGCGATGTGGCCTGTCCTTCAGGAGTGAAAATCTCTGATATGATTCAGGAAGCCCGCATCAACTACAGCCAGCACAGTCCGAAACTGAGGGATATGATGCTTGCCAGCACAGATTTTATGGGTACACTCGCAACCCCGTTTGCACCGATAGTGAACGGAGTTCTCCCCCTCAAACCCGTGAAAGCAGTTCTTGATGGTGTTCTCGGAATAGATCACAGGCGGACTTTCCCGAAATATTCCGGAGAGAAGTTTGAATCCTGGTTCAATAAAAAGGCTGCAGAAAAACAGAAATACTTCAAGAAGCAAGTCGCATATTTCCACGGCTGTTATGTGAATTACAATTACCCTCAGCTGGGCCGTGATTTCGTTACCGTGATGAACGCATTGGGATTCGGTGTAAATCTGCTTGACAAGGAAAAATGCTGCGGTGTGGCATTGATAGCCAATGGAATGTCAGGCAAGGCCAAAAAAAATGCAATGCACAATGTCGAGGTTCTCGGCAAAGCGGTGGAAAAAGGTCTTCCGGTGCTCACCACATCGTCAACGTGTGTACTCACAATGCGTGATGAATACCCTGAACTCCTGAAAGTGGACAACACTGCTGTCCGTGACAGCCTCTCTCTCGCCACAAAGTTCATATTTGGCCTTATGGATTCAGGAAAGGTGAAACTTGCATTCAAGAAAGATTATAAAGCAAAAATTGCATATCATACCCCTTGCCATCTTGAGAAACTTGGTTGGGGCGTATTCTCTACTTCGCTTCTTAAAATGATTCCAGGTGTGGAGTTCACTTTGCTTGACAGCAATTGTTGCGGAATATCAGGCACTTACGGATTCAAGAAAGAGAACTATGACAATTCACAAGCTATCGGAGCCCCATTGTTCGAGCAGATTGGCAGGATCGCTCCTGACTTTGTGGCCTGTGACTGTGAGACCTGCAAATGGCAAATCGAGATGTCAACCGGATATACAGTAAAGAATCCTATAAGTGTTCTTGCTGAGGCACTCGATATTGAAGAGACAACCAAACTAAACGCCTGAACAGGCATTAATAATCAATCAACCACAAGACAGCCCGTGCGTAAGACATTACGGACGGGCTGTAATAATAATGGGTTATTGAGTAGATAGTTACTCCGAATCAAAAAATTTCATTTCAACACGATATGAGAACATCGGCAATCAGCCGGTGACCTCTTTCATTAGGATGCATCCCATCGTCACAAAGATATTCCGCATAGTCCCTCCTGGAAAGAAAGCACGATGTGATGTCGATAACAGGAATGTTATGTTCTGATGCAATTCTGTACAGTTCAAGATTATACATCTCGTGCCAGTTTGAGATGGGATTCACATTGCCTCCAAGCCATCTGAGAACATTCTGAACTTGTCTGCGGCAAAAACCTCTGCACAAATTTTTAAAGAATCTGTCAGGCTCAACAGGCGGCAGGGAGAGAATGACAGGTGAGCACCCGGAAGATTTCACTAAGTCTATCATCTCACTGTAACAGGAACGGAAAGTTTCAAGGGTGGTTTCTGGCTTGAACTCCCCTTCAGGATTCTCAGAGATGGCTTTCCAGTCGTGGTTTGAATCATTACCTCCGAATTCAAGGAGAGCATATTGAGCCGCCTTCATCTGGCTGTAATATCTTTGGACATCTCTCAGTCCCCTGCGTACAGTATTGCCGAAACGTCCATAGTTGGAAATTTTAGCGCCTAGACGTTTTGCGCATAGTGAAGTGAATGCATATTCCGTGATAACATATCTTGACTGCACCTCCTGTGAATCCATATCCTTCTCTGTCACAATACCTTTCATAACAGAATCACCAAAAGAAACAATTGTTCTGTTTTCAAAAAGTTTCATACTCGTTTCCTCCATTGTCTATATGCAGCGAACCAGTGCTGCAAGTTTTCATTGCAAATGTATAGACTCGTCACCGGCCGGGAAAAAGAATTCCATTACAAATGCAAAATATTGACAAAATGCATCAAATAGTGACAAATAGTGTAATATAGTGACTAATTTATACTATATTTGCATTCGTCACAACAATATTGTGATTACAGAATTTAAGAAAAGACACATTATATGGATGAAATAAAAGATATATTCAGCCGTTTCGCGCCTCAGATTATATATATAATTGCATTGCCGGCATTCTTCATTTGTTTTATGCTGGTTTATACACCTGCCTGGTGTCTGGATTTTCTTCCAATCGGCAGATTCGGCTACTATTTTCATATCACTATGCTCACTTGCATTGTAGCAGGTGGTGCCGGCCTCGGCAGAAGCATACTATATGTATTGCGCAGGAAAATCAACAAAAACCTCTATTACGCCTGGTGCCTATTGGAAGTGGTTGTGACATCGTTGTTTATGGGACTGTATATATGGTTGATGAGCAGAATGGAAACTGCTTATTTCCCCGCCGTTGCCTATTCTTTCACAATGGTTGCACTGACCTCGATATACCCTTACACTGTAATACATTTAGCCCTTTTGCTTCAATATCGCAGGAAGAAGACGGAAGAGGCTGAGAGGGAGCCTGACGACAGAATCAGATTCTACGATTCCAGGAAAAATCTGAAATTCGCAGCTATGGTTTCTTCCATTTATTATATTAGTGCTGATGAAAACTATGTGAATATCAATTATATGGATGATACCGGCAAGACTATGTCGTATGTGCTGCGGTCTTCTATGAAGAGCATTGAAGAACTCTGTTCATTCCATTCTCTCGTAAGATGCCACAGGTCGTATATTGTCAACCCAAAGCACGTCCGGATTCTCAGGAAAGACCAGAAAGGGTTGGTGTTCGCTGATCTCGACACTCCTCAGTCGACAAGCATACCAGTGACTAAACGATATTATGACAACCTTGCCGAACTTATATAGAACATTTAATTCAGCCTGGAATTAATCCGCTTGCGGAGACTGGATGAAAGTGAAATTGGATAGTCCTTGTCGGACTGCTCCAGCCATTTAAGGGCAAGTTCATTGTCACCGAGCAGATAGCAGGCTGTTGCGATATTATACTCCGCACAGGAACGTTTGACTGAATTCTTGCTGTTGACAAGGGTCATCCAAATTTTTATAGCGTCCTGCCACTTGTAGTCACTGGCATTTTGGACAGCGGATATCCAGGCATCAGGAGACTCGTAATAGACAAACGTGTATTGCTCCTCTTTCCAGGACGGAGAGAATGTGCGGGCTGAGGTATTTCCAAGCTGCTCAGCCGGCAAAGCAAGTTCATCCCACACTTTTTCAGCCACTTCCGAACGTGTCACTTTATTGTCTGCCGATATATTGCGGGCAAGTTTACGTGAGCCGTTCCAAACTGAAACAGAATCACTTCCTGAAAGTGAATCAAAAGCGTAGAGACGGATCTTTACCGGCACTGTGGCTACATAATACTCTTCTCCCCTGCTTGTTTTCTGCTTTTCTGTCACTGATACGTCTCCGAAATCCGGAGCATCAAAAAGAAACACCACATCGCTTCCGGTGTCAACTACCAGATTAATCAGAGTGTCCGATGAGGCATAATGACCGGCCGGATCTTTATCCATCTTGTAAAGGGCCACTGCCTCCTCTCCCCGGAAATATTCTTTCTCAATCAAGGAGGCAAAGCCATTCACAAGATACTCATTGAAAACTGAGTCCCTTTTCTCATTCTGGAGATAAACCACCGCGACACTTTTTCCATCCAGATTCAGTCCGGAAGCAGACGGGTATCGCATTTCGACATTCATACTGAATGCCTGTGGATCGCAGGCCTGGAGCGCAAGTGCGCAGCAGACTGCTCCAAACAGTGTAAAGACAGACGCAGTTTTCATTTTCAAAAATTTAAATTATTGCTCTATTTCAATAAAATCAGCGACAAGATCATACTCATCGGCAGAAATCACTTTCACCCGGATAAACTTCCCGACCATTTCATCAGCGGGCAATTTCATAATCCCAGGCTGGTACTTCACCAATATCTCGCCATCGACATCAGGGCTTTCGAATTCACTTCTGCACACAAGAATACCGTCATTGAAAGTATCCACCAGCACAGCAATTTCCGTTCCTATACGGGATTCATTGAAAGCATAGGAGATTTCTTTCTGCACTTCCATCAATCTTGACAGGCGGGCTGCTTTTTCCTCTTCTGGGACTGAATCATCAAAGTGTTCTGCCCCGTAGGTGCCTTCTTCCTCGGAATAGGTGAACGCCCCGAGACGTTCGAACCTGGCCTCGCGGACAAAATCAAGGAGTTCCTCAAATTCCTTCTCCCCTTCCCCCGGATGTCCCACAATCATTGTGGTTCTCAGAACAATTCCGGGTACCCGTTCCCGCATCTTCCTTATGAGAGCACGGGTCCAGGTGCCGTCCACGTTCCTGTGCATTTTGGACAGGACTTCATCAGCCACGTGCTGAAGCGGAATGTCCATATAGCGGCAGACTTTGGGATTGTCCGCCATCTGGTCAAGCACATCTTCCGGGAAATCAGCAGGATAAGAATAATGTATCCGGATTCTGCGTATTGCCTCGATAGCTGACAGCCTCTCAAGGAGTTCGGCAAGTGCACGTCTTTTGTATAAATCGAGTCCGTAATAGGTGGTGTCCTGAGCAATGAGCACAAGTTCCTTGACTCCTGCAGCGGCAAGCTCCCCAGCCTCCTTGACAAGTTCCTCAATCGGCACAGAACGGTGCGGACCCCTGATGAACGGAATTGCACAATATGAACATCTTCTGTCACATCCCTCGGAAATCTTAAGAAAAGCATATGGAAGATGGGAATCACGCCTGCATCTGCTGCTTCTTTTGCCAGGTTTCTCCCGGCAACCGAGAGCCTTTATAACTGGGATAAGGTCACGTGCACCGAACCATCCGTCCACTTCCGGTATCAGTTCCGGCATCTCTGTCATATAACGTTGTGAAAGACAGCCAAATACGAGAATTTTGCCAACATCTCCCTTTTTTTTCCGTTCAACAGCTTCAAGTATGGTCTGGATGGACTCCTCTTTTGCATCACCTATAAACCCGCAGGTGTTAATAAGCAGAAAATCCACCCTGCAGTCTTCTCCGTCAGGCACAATATCGAAAGAACCGTCAACCTGGGCAAGAAGATGCTCAGTGTCAACGATGTTCTTCGAGCAGCCCATTGTGATGACCTGCAATGTTTTACGCTCAGGAAGCGAACAAATGTCACGCATTTTCAGTGTCTTCAGATGCAGATTCCTCATCAGCCTCATCATTCATTTCCTCAGGCTCGGCGAAATCAAATGAAGCATAGTGCTTGAGTTCATTGTACCACTCTACTACTTTTTTCATATGCGACACATAAAACCTGTCGGAATCATAATCAGGCACAGCCTTGAGGAAGAGAGCTTTGAGCTCCTCAGCGGAAGCCTTCGAAGTAGGAGCGTCATTGTCCCCGAGCACTTCTTTCAGCTTGAGGAACACCTCTTTAAGCTTCATCTCACCCTCTGAGGTATAAATCGAGATGTCGGCGAGTGTGGTTATGCGGGTCTTGATATCGAAACAAGTCCTTTTCTTGTCGGAAAGCGCCTCTGCGATTGCACCGGTTCGGGCCTGGGCAAGATAATAGTACAGGCCGTGCTGACCTGCTACAGAAAGAATTCTTGTGAGATCTGTTTTCATACTCAAATAATTAATCTTTAGTTATTTATTTCCTGAATCATCAGCGGGAGCACAATTGCGCCAATGCTCCTGTGAAGTTCTTCTAAATTACCGTTATTCATTATGACATAATCAGCTTTGCTTCGGAAATCAGGCTGATTATCAATGCGTCTGCGTACCGCTTCCGGATTTGAGCCATCCCGTGCACAGGTACGTCTGACCCTTAAGTTTTCTTCAGCATCAACATAAATGGACAGGTCATATGAACCGTCAAAAAGCGGCTTGGACAACGCAATTGCCGATTCCATTGCCACAATTCCAGCAGGCTGGCCGGCTCTCCAACTTATAAAATCTCTTAGCACTGCCGGATGCACAATTGACTCGCATATTTTCAGATTAGCCTCAGACGAAAAGACAATTTCCGCAAGATGCTTCCTGTCAAAGCTTCCGTCTGCTTCATACAGCACTGTGCCGAAAGCTTCTTCAAGAGATTCAATTAGTTGTGGCTCAATATTATACAATTCTTTTGCCCGGCTATCTGAATCATATACAGGTATCCCTGTCGACATAAGATATCTGCTGACTTCAGATTTCCCGGCTCCAATTCCTCCGGTTATCAATATCGTCGTATGCTTTTTCATCTCCCGCTCTCCAGACAATCAAAAACTGCAGGCTCCACTTTCCAGTCTATCACTCCGGCGGGAAGCGACTCGACAGAAGCGAGGCACTGTCCTTTCAATGACTGTTCAAAGTTCTGATAATCAATAACTATCCTTGCTCTTTCAGAAGGATTGGAGGACACCGGAAAGACGCAGCGGAAGGTAACGTCGGCATTGGATGGGTAAATTATCAGATTCTTGCCTTTAGGCACATTCCGGCTGTATACCGGCATAGAGGCCTTTATCTCCACATATCTCGAAACGTCCATCGCATAGCTTACAGCGTCATCTGAAATCCTCACGCCTTTGATTTTCTCAAGCCGGGCCATTCCGTGAACCGAATTCGAAAGACCGTCAAGGGACATCGGCTCGGTGAACACTTTGTCAATAGAAGCGAGATGTGAAGGTTCTCCATACACAGTCACTGAATCTGGCATCAGCCTCAATGGACTCGTATTGATATACTGCGGCTTGAAACTGATTGAATACACAGGCTGAACAGCTACTGTTTTGTGGCTTGCCGCCGGAAATCTGAATACCAATGTATCAGACACATAGACTTCGAGCTTGCTGCCTCCTCCAAAAATCTGGGCTGAGTATCTTTCCAAATCGGAAGATGTCACATAATACAGTTCATCACCTTTCCGGTGCATATCCTCGAACTTGAACTGGACTGATACAGGCCTGCGTTTTTCAGCCCTCCTGTACCTTATATGGTTGAAACCTGCGGCCCGGCAGCGGGCCATCACTATAGCCTGATTGGAGGACTCCCTGGAATGTCCCGGAATGTCGCACTGGGCTGTGACCGGAATCCTGACGAGTTCGGAATAATACAACGACAGATTGTGAGTCAGCCATATCGCAAAAGCCAACAAGAGAGAGATGACAAATATTTTCGCATCTCTCCCGCTGATATTTAATGATCTGAATATTTTTCCGAACACTTTAAGCATTGTCAGACCGGATTACGGTCCGGAAAAGCAATTATTGCTGCTGACTTGCTGAGAAATCATTGACAAGTGAATTCTTGTCAACTCTCAGTTTGACATCACCGTCAACTTTGATAAGGACAGTCCTGTCGTTTTCCTTGACCTCATCAACAGTGCCGTAAATTCCTCCGATTGTGACCACCTTGTCACCTTTTTTCAGCCCCTGACGGAACTTCTCGAGCTCTTTTTGCTGCTTGCGCTGAGGGCGGATCATAAAGAACCACATCACTACAAATATCAATGCAAGCATTACCCACATTGTCCAGCCGCCACCCTGCGGAGCCTGGGCGGCAGGAGCCGCCTGAAGTATAAAATTCATCATATAATTTAATAATTAACTATCGTACAAATATAAATAAGAATATGGATTATGCCAAGGGAAATATGGCGTCACGCTTTCAACTCCCCGTTCTTGGAAATTCTGCCCTCCGCTGCCATTTGTGTTATCAGCCTGTCCATCATTCCGTTTATGAATGAACTGCTCTTAGGCTGTGTGAAATACTTGGAAATCTCGACGTATTCATTGATGGTGACGCTTACCGGTATGTCAGGAAAGCTCTCTGCCTCAGAAAGCCCGAGCACAATCAACGCGATATCTATGCAATTGACCCTGTCTGAAGTCCAGCCTTTGAGAGAATCGCAGATTCTGTTGAAATAAGATTCATATCCTGTAAAGGCATTCTTGAGAAGCCGCCTGACAAACTCCCTGTCACTCTGCATATTGGAAGACGGATTCTTCTTCCTCAGCAAATCACTGAGATACAGGTCAGGCAGTCTCCACTGCTTTCCTGCGCCAAGGTCAGTCAATGTCCTGCAGCAGAAAGTAAGCGCATAGGCGAGATCATCACTCCAATAGATGGATTTGTCCTCAAGAATAGGATAGATCTGCTCATTGTCAACAAATTCCTCCTCGAAAATCTTCGTAAAAAGACGGCAGTCCTCTTTCAGCGAACGGTCCTCCGACTCCATATATTTATGGAAATACGCTTTCTCCCTTATTGAATCAAGGACGGAATTCACAAGAATGTCATAAGGCTGCCAGGTAAGACCTTTTCTGGTGACAAGCTTCTGAAAATCAGGATCATTGTCCAGCAATCTGGCAAGAGCGTTGTCAGCGAATTTCTCATTCGGATGAAGGTCTTCCTCAGTCGGATTGAATTTTTCCCTGGCCATCTGGATCCGGTTCCGGGCCTCGGCCGTAAGCGGTGAGACTATCGCCAGCATAAATAAATACAGGTCTCTGGTGGCCTCGCAACTACTGTCCAGTTCCTCCATAGCCTGGTCAAGTGTCATTTTACCTGTCACTGCATAGCCGTACAGCACCTTGAAGGCTTTTATCCTCAAAATTCTTCTGCCTAACATACTCTTCTGTCAAAATTTTTCCCAAAGATACTACCATTTTTGAAAAAAATACTTACATTTGGTAATAATTAATTTAAAAGGAAGGGATATGTATAACGAAGATTACGAGGGAGGATATTCCCGCGACCGCTCTGGCGATGAAATTTACTCCAAGCCGATCAGGGCTGGCAAGAGAACGTATTTCTTTGATGTCAAGGCTACTAAAGGAAACAACGATTTCTATCTCACCATCACTGAAAGCAAGAGGAGAACAGAACAGGACGGCCGTTTCTCTTATGACAAACACAAGATTTTCCTTTACAAGGAGGATTTCGATAAGTTTGCGGAAGGCCTTCAGGATGCGGTTGATTATATCAAGAGCAAATGCCTGAAAGACGAGTGCCCGGCTCCGAGACACGGGAACAGTGCCGCAGAGCCTGCTGATGGCAGTCAGGAGACAGTCGCTTCTGATCCTGATATTTTCTAAATCAGTTACCAAGTTAATAAAAAGGCTGACTAAAATACTCTACTGTCGGTTCGGCATAACGGAATGTGCAATCGTCCTTCTTGCTGGATAATGACGTGGGGTTTTAGTCGGTCTTTTGTTATCAGAAAATTAATCGTTATATTTGAAGATATGAAAACCAGACTGCATTAGACATTATGAAAGGTCAAATATTGCTTAAGAATATAACCTGCAATGGAGAACAATGCGACATCCGTATTGAAAAAGGCCGGATAGCGAAGATAATGCCACATACATCGGAATCAGGAGTTGATGTAAATTCGGTTGATACAGAAGTGCTTGACTGCACAGGCAGGGCGGCGATGCCGGCTTTCGTGAATATGCACACACATGCGGCGATGTCTCTGATGAGGGGAATTGAGGAAGATGTGCCGCTCGACGCCTGGATTGACAGAATATGGAAGGTGGAATCCAAAATTGACAGCGACTTCGTTTATTGGGGCACGAAAGTGGCTGCTCTGGAAATGATCAAAACGGGCACGGCCACATTCAATGACCAGTATTGGTATTCTCCGGCGGCAAGGGATGCCGCAGTTGAAATGGGTATCCGACCGGTAATCTCATACGTTGTGCTTGATCATAAACTGAAAGATGAGGCTGAAAGGCAGAAAGAACAGTGTGTCAGAATGTTCGAGGATGCACAAAAATGGAGTCAGGGCATTTTTGCAATAGCTTTCCACGCCATCTACTCAGTCAGCGAGGAAATGATTCTCTGGTCTTCTGAATTCGCCAGGGAACACGGTCTGAAGCTGCATATACATCTGAGCGAGACTGAAAAAGAAGTCAAAGACTGCCAGGCGGAGAATGGAGGGCTTTCCCCTGTCGAGTACCTTGACAGATTGGGGATACTTGACAGTGACGTAATTGCCGCGCATACTCTATGGCTGAGTGACAGGGACGTTGAGATTCTCGGCAGGCACAAGGTCAACTGTGTGCACAATATCAACTCCAATACAAAGCTTGCCTCAGGTTACCGCTTCAGATACAACGAATTACGAGACGCAGGAGCTAATGTGTGCATTGGCACTGACGGGTGCGCGTCATCAAACAATCTTGATATGCTCGAAGCCCTCAAGACCTCTGCCCTCTTCCAGAAATCCTGGAGAAACGATCCGAAAGCATTGCCTCTTGACGAATTGATATCGCTCGGAACGAAAAATGGAGCTGACGCTCTCGGTCTTGAAACCGGAAAGCTTGTGGAAGGAAGCATCGCCGATATCTGCATCGTGAATACTGACAATTCGTTTTTCCTTTCACCGGGGAGTTTTCTGTCCAACTACATTTATTCAGCGCACAGCGACTGTATTGAATCTGTGATTGCAAACGGCCGATTCATTATGCATAACAGGCACGTTGATGGGGAAAACGAAATCTTGGAAAACGCCCGCAAGGAGCTCAGGAAAATATTGTGATAATAACATATAAGCAATTTAAAATCATATCGATATGAATGAAAGAACTGAAAGGATATTCAAAGCTGCGGAATATGTTAAAAGCAAATTGCAGGGCCGTGAGCCCGTTGTGGGCATTGTGCTTGGAAGCGGCCTTGGGAAGCTTGCTGAACGAATAGAGGACCCGATTACCATCCCATACAGGGAGATTCCGGGATTCCCTGTATCAACCGCCATAGGCCACAAAGGCAATTTCATCATCGGCGTTCTTGGAGGCAAGACCGTGATTGCGATGCAGGGCAGGATACATTATTATGAAGGTTATCCGATGGATCTTGTGACGCTGCCTATTCGTGTGATGAAAGTGCTCGGAATCAAGAATCTCTTCGTGTCAAACGCAGCCGGAGGAATCAATTTCGATTTCCGCGTAGGTGACCTGATGATTATCAGGGATCATATCAATATGCTTCCGAACCCGCTTGTCGGGCCGAATATGGAAGAGTTCGGGCCAAGATTCCCGGATATGACACATCCTTATGACAAGGCATTGATTGCCAAAGCAAAAGAACTGGCAACTGAAATGGGGCTTGAGCTCAAGGAAGGCGTATATATCGCAGGTACCGGCCCTTCATACGAGACTCCTGCGGAATGGCATTTTTTCAGGACAATAGGTGCTGATGCTGTGGGAATGAGCACTGTCCCGGAGGTAATAGTGGCAAGGCATTCTGAAATTCCTGTTTTCGGTATGTCAGTTATCACGAATGCTGCCCAGAAAGAATTCGCAGCTGACTACAAGAATGACGGTGATGATGTTGTCAAAGCGGCCGACGCCGCTGCTGACAAGATGACCGAACTGTTCAGCAGGCTGATAGAGTCTATATAAAGCCTTGATATGGAGAATTTTGGTTTTTTGAGAGTGTCAGCCGCCGTGCCAAGGGTCAAAGTGGCTGATGTTGAATCAAATGTGAAGGAGATTTGCTCGGCTGTCGCTGAAGCGGAAAAGAATTCAGTATCACTTTTAGTGTTACCGGAACTGTCGGTTACCGGCTATACTTGCGGAGATCTATTCGCGCAGGAGCTGCTGATAAAGAGAGCGGAAGATGGAATCCGCTCAATCAAAGCTTTTTCCAGAGGCAAGAAAGTGACCGTTGCTGTAGGCGTTCCTGTACGGGTGAAAGGACGATTGTACAACTGCGCTGCTGTAATACACAACGGCTCGCTTCGAGGCCTTGTGCCCAAGATTTTCCTGCCGGCATATAATGAATTCTACGAGTCAAGATGGTTTTCAAGCGGCTCGGACTTTTTAAACGGGAAGATTGCGGACGATGGAGCCTTGAGGGATGACGGGAAGAGCTGTTTCAACAGTTCGACAGGTGAGACAATCATCTATGCAGGAGCTAAAGCGACTGTTTATCCAAACATGCTGTTTTCATTGGGGCACAGCACTTTCGCTGTAGAGATATGTGAGGATCTATGGACACCTGCCCCGCCTTCATCGTACCACTCATTGGCTGGTGCCGAGATTATTGTAAACCTGTCGGCAAGCAACGAGCTACTGATGAAACAACATTACCGGAAATCGCTTGTGTCGCAGCAGTCAGCAAGGACAATATCTGCATACGTTTACTCATCGTGCGGCTATGGAGAATCCACACAGGATGTTGTATTCGCAGGGTCGTCAATGATTTGCGAAAACGGCACGTTGATGTGCGAGAATAAGCGTTTCTCAATGGAGCCATCGTCGATCACAGCTGATATTGACATTCAGAAACTCAGGACATTGAGGCAGAAAGAGAGCACTTTCCATCACGTATCGCCCGACGGGAAAACAGATGGCGACATTTCAGCAAATTACATAACAATTCCTGCAGGCAGAGGAGCGGATACCGATTTCGGGAAAATGCTTCTGAGGCACGTGGAGTCCCATCCATTCGTACCGGGATATGAAGACTCCATTGGCGGAAATTGTCAGAACATTGAGGCTGAGCGGGAAAGAAACAGCAGATGCGAGGAGATAACATCAATTCAGGTAATGGGGCTTGCGACAAGACTGGCACATATCAACTGCCGTTCAGCAGTTATCGGTATCTCGGGCGGGCTTGACAGCACTCTTGCACTGCTTGTCAGCGTTATGGCATTTGACAGGCTCGGTTGGGACAGAAAACGCATTGTCGGTGTCACTATGCCTGGGTTCGGGACGAGCGGAAGGACCCGCGGCAATGCCTGGGACCTGATGGAAGAACTTGGCGTGACAGCATTGGAAATCCCTATTGGGGATGCTGTGGCTCAACACTTTAAAGACATCGAGCAGGATCCTTCTATACAGGATGTCACGTACGAGAATTCGCAAGCGAGAGAGCGCACCCAGATTCTGATGGACCTTGCCAACAAAGAAGGAGGCATCGTTGTCGGAACGGGAGACCTGTCGGAGCTTGCGCTCGGATGGGCCACTTACAATGGGGACCATATGTCAATGTATGCTGTCAATGCGGGCATTCCAAAGACCCTGGTCAGATATATTGTCGCCTGGGCTGCGGACAACAAGTTTGGAGAAGTTAGTTCTATAAAAACGGGACGTTCTGTCAGACAGATACTTATGGACATTATTGACACTCCTGTCAGTCCGGAGCTGAAGCCTGCTGATGAGAATGGCGAAATTACCCAGAAGACAGAGGATTTAGTCGGTCCTTATGAGCTCCACGATTTCTTCCTGTATAATTTCTTCCGTTTCGGATACTCCCCTGCCAAATTGTTTTTCCTTGCCAAGAAGGCTTTTGCGGGCGTGTATGAGAATGAGGTTATTCTCAAATGGCTCAAGATTTTCATAAGGAGATTCTTCACGCAGCAGTTCAAAAGGTCCTGCCTGCCGGACTGTCCTAAAGTGGGCTCAGTATCGCTCTCACCGCGAGGAGACTGGAGAATGCCTACTGACGCCTGGAGCACAATGTTCATCAATGAGTTATAATATAACAGATTAATGAAATTCTCAATAATTATGTCATCATTTCTGGCAGGATTTTTCTTTTGGAACTGCCAGGCACAATCCAAGTTTGACACCCTTGACAATAAGGGGTTCTCTGAAGTCTTGAAAGATACTACTGTACAATTAGTAGATGTCAGGACTCCGGCGGAATACTCCGAGGGCCATATACCCAATGCATTAAACATCAATGTAATGGATGAAGGATTCCTGTCAACTGCGGTTTCAGCATTAAGTAAGGACAGAGCTGTTGCCGTTTACTGCAGAAGTGGCCGGAGAAGCAAAAATGCAGCAGCACTGCTGGCAAAAGAGGGATACAAAGTGGTGGAACTCAACGGCGGCTTCCTTGGTTGGAATGGCCCGAAAACGAAATCTGAAAATTAATTCAAAATGCCTGTTTACAAACAAGATACGATATGCGCCCCTGCCACTATTCCAGGAACAGGGGCGATTTCAGTGATCAGGGTCAGCGGACCGGACGCACTGGAAATGGCTGGCCGGATTGTCTCCTGTAAAAACGGAAGCATCTCTGAATGTGATGGTTACAGAATCAAATACGGAACAGTACTTGACGAGGCCGGCGAGATTCTTGATGATGTTCTGGTAAGTGTTTTCCGTGCTCCGCATTCCTACACTGGCGAGAATTCCGTGGAAATTTCCTGTCACGCTTCTCCATACATTGTTTCAGGCATTGTACAGAAACTTGTCAGATATGGCGCCCGTTGCGCTGCTCCGGGAGAATTCACCCAGCGGGCCTTTTTGAACGGCAAGCTGGATCTCGCTCAGGCTGAAGCAGTGGCGGACGTTATCGCCGCACAAAGCAAATCAGCGCACAAAGTAGCGATGAACCAACTCAAAGGAGGATATTCAAATGAACTTAAACAATTGCGGGACAACCTTTTGAAGATGACTTCCCTTCTTGAACTTGAGTTGGATTTCAGTGAGGAAGATGTGGAATTCGCAAGTCGCTCTGAACTGCGCAGTCTTGTAGATGAGACGATTAGGCATATCAACAGGCTGACTGACTCGTTCAGGGTCGGGAACGCATTGAAAAACGGTGTTCCCGTAGCGATAATCGGCTCTGTCAATGCCGGAAAAAGTACTTTGCTCAACTCCCTTATCGGAGAGGAACGAGCAATAGTTTCCGATGTGGCAGGGACAACCCGTGACACTGTCGAGGAGACTTTCAATATTGGAGGCGTTCTCCTGAGATTCATCGACACTGCAGGCATCCGGAAGACCGATGAAATTGTGGAACGGATAGGAATTGAGCGGGCGCTCAAAAAAATGTCTGAGGCTTCAATTGTGCTCGGTGTTGCAGATTGTAGCCGCAACTACGAGAATCTCATATCAGATATCAAATTTCTTCTGGAAAATGTGAATCTTGAAGAACAACGTCTTCTTTTGCTGTTGAACAAATGCGATGTTTTAGGATATGGCAATGTTAAAAACGGTTCAATATTTGATAACAAAAATGTTAATATGGTTAACAATGTTGTTTCATTTGTTGATAATAAAATAAATAATGCTGATATAATCACTATTTCAGCGAAAACAGGTTTTGGGTTATCAACATTGCTCGAACGCCTCTCCGTGACAGCTTCATCAATCATCGGAACGACAGATTCCACACTCGTGACAAACATCCGTCATTATGAAGCTCTTTCCAACGCAGCTGTCGCCCTATCAAGAGTCAGCGCAGGACTCTCCCCTGCCATAATTCCGTCAGGGGCCACATCAGGGACACCCTCACCATCCACGAATTTTTCAGACGATGGATCCACACACGCTACGGCCCTCCCGCCAGACCTCATCGCCCAGGACCTCCGCGAAGCCCTCCACCACCTCGGCTCCATCCTCGGCGACATCACCACCGACGAAGTCTTGGGTAATATTTTCAAGAACTTCTGTATCGGAAAGTAATTGATTATCAATAAATTACGAAAATCATCGGATTCTAACTGATACTCACCTCGTTAGCGATTCAGAGGACTTATGTGTAACAGTTAAAATTCGATGCATTTCTTAACTTATTTGTCGGTATTTGTACCTTATTTGTACCTTTGCGGTACAAAAGGGTTCTTGGTCACCGACCTTCAGGCGCAACTTCTCGTTGGATTGAACAACGTTGAACAACCTTGAACATCGTTGAACATTGAAAACCGGCAGAAAGTAGACTATGCTGCGCAAGTACCCCTATGGACACGCAGAGACTCTACCTCAATGTTTGTGAGCAGTGCGGATGCCAGTTCGAATCCCACTTCGCAGTCACTCGCTACTGCTCCCCCAGATGCGCAAACTTGAGCAAAAAGCACAAGCTGCGCGATGAACGGCTTCAGAATCTTGGGGATGATGTCCGGGAGCGAGAACGTCTCGCCCTGCTTGACAAAAACTTCCTCACCATTGCAGATGCCGCCCGACTCCTCCAGATGTCGCGGAACACCTTGTACAAGATTATCAAGGAGAACGACATCCCTCTGAAACGCTTCTCGCTCCGGACCGTCCGCATTGCCCGTGAAGACCTGGAGAAAGTGGCCGCCAAGCGAGCAGAAGACTACAATGTTAGCAACCCCATCCAGGGACCTGGCGACGATCTGGGCAAATGGATGACAAGAGAACAGGTAATGGAAAAGTACGATGTCACCTATAGCTGGTTCTATTCCGTGCTCAAGAAGCGCGGAATCAAGACCCACATGATTGGTACCCTCGGCTTCTATGACCGGGACGTGATGCATCGCCTGTTCTCCAATCAGGACTACACGCACATCACCGAGTGGTACACCTTCGACGAGGTCCGTACCGCTACCGGAATGCGTACGGAGTCCATCAGCGACTTCATCCGGGAGCATAAGATACCCAAAATGAAGAAGAACAACATCACCTATATCTCCAAGACCCACTGGGACGAAGCGAGGGGCCTGAACGTGGAGAAAGACCTCTATTACACGATGGCGGAAATCACTGATAAATACGGACTTTCCCGCAATCACCTCTACTGTGTCTTTAAAGAACACAAGGTCCCTCGGATAAAACGCGGAAATTTCGTATATTTCATCCGTGAAGACGTTGACAACATACTCGCAAACAGAAAAAGTAGTTGACTATTATGGGCAGCACAAAAGTAACACTTCGCAAACGTGAATACCCCAGCGGGAAGGTATCCCTCTACCTGGACTTCTACCCCGCCATCAAAAATCCCCGCACTGGAGAAGAGAGCCGGCGGGAATACTTGGGCATCTACATTATGAAGAGCCCGCGTACCGCACAAGAGCGCCGTATCAACGCCACCAAGCTGAAACAAGCCGAGGCTATCCGTGCCCAGCGAGAGTTGTCGCTTATCAACGAGCAGTATGGCTTCATCGACAAGAGCAAGGCCAAGATGGATGCTGTAGAGTACTTCTACTCCCTGATGCTCACCAAGGGGCCGAAATGGCTTGGCGCTTATGACCATTTCAACAAGTTCGTCCACGGCAAATGCGCCTTCAAGGATCTGAATGTCGAGCTGTGCAATGGGTTCCGTGAGTACCTGCTTACCGCTAAGCGGCTCAATAGCAAGAAACTCCAGATCTCCCAGAACTCAGCATCCGGCTATTGGAGCACCTTCCGGGCATTTCTCGCGTCTGCCTACAAGGAAGGCTACCTGAAAGAAAACATCAACGACAACCTGGATAAGATAGAACTGAAAGAGACTCGTCGTGAATACCTTACAATGGATGAATTAAGGCGGCTCTACAATACCCCCTGCGAGTTCCCGGTTCTACGGGAAGCATCCTTATTCAGCTGCCTGACCGGTCTGAGAATCAGTGACATCCTCGCGCTAACCTGGAACGATGTAAGAGATTTCCCGGACGGCGGCAAGTGTATCCGAATCTGCACCGAGAAGACTGACACGGAAGCGACAATCCCCATAAGCGAAGAGGCACTTGCGCTATGTGGCCCACCTTCATCCGGACTTGTTTTCAAAGGTCTTTCCCGTAACATGGTCAACACTTACCTGAATCCCTGGCTCAAACAGGCGGGTATCACCAAGTACATCACCTTCCACTGCTTCCGACACACCTACGCCACGCAGCTCATTGCTGGTGGAGCCGACATCTACACTGTCAGCAAGATGCTTACCCATAAGAACGTCAGTACAACCCAAATCTACGCCGACCTCATAGACAAGAAGAAACGTGAGGCTGCGGAAGTGATAAAGATTAAGGAGGTGACAAGCACCAAGACCGAGGAAAAGAAGGAATCCGACGGAAAATGATAAAAAATCGTATTGTACTACAATTGTAGTATAGGAATCAGCCAAAAATATACATTCATATTTGCCCACGAATTAAACAGTCGTGGGCTTTCTTTGTAATATAAGGCGCCAAAAGAAAGAACGACTCGCGACATAAAACATGTTTTTATGTCAGAATATAAGTTCGATGACCTTCCCGGTGTTGTAGCAACACTGGTTGAAGAAGTGAAGAGCCTCAGGCGAGTGATTGACGAGCGATTGTCAACGCCACAGCCCGAGCCCGCCAACAAGTGGATGGACGTCAAGGAACTCCAAGCGTTCCTGCCAGATCATCCTGCTGCACCAACCGTATATGGCTGGATTCGCAACGGCCTCATACCCTATTATAAAAAGGGCAAGAAGCTGAGTTTCAAGCGGTCCGAGATTGAAGAGTGGATGAATTCCGGTCGTCAGCTGACTGATGCCGAGATGGTGTCTGCCGCTGAAGATTACGTCAACCGTAAACGTCTGGGAAAATGAGCGAGCCTAAGCACATCCGGGACATTATGGTTGCGATAGCGGCCAACCCCAAAGATGATTTTGCCAGGGTTCTTCGACAGTGCCCTTTCATCCAAGAAGAATTGCTCAAGCGCAAGATTATCAGCCTCGATGACCTTACCGACGAGCAGATAGATTGCCTTTGCGACCGTGCGTTTCTTGAAGATTGGATCGACGGCCAGGTAGTGATGCAGAAACTGCACATCAGCGCACGCACTCTACAGACGCTCCGCAGCAATGGCACAATCCCCTACACCAAGATCGGCAATAAGATCTGGTATCTCAAGCGTGACCTCGAGCGTGTTCTCCGTAGCAATTACGTTATGTTCAAAATCCGTGAGCGCTATGGAAAAGACGATTAACCGAGAGTCAGTACTCCGCAAGACCCACTGGGGCGTGGACATATACGCACACATCCTGCGTCTGTTCTACCCAGGAGAGGTCGTCATGAAAGTCACCGGCAGGGATTGCGGCATCGTCCGCAACCCTTTCGCCGGGGGCGTTCAATCCCTGCACATCTGGTATGACAAGAATGATCCTTCAGCTAAGCTCTCCGACGAGACGGCTCACCACAAGGATCAGTTCGGTAGCATACCGGACGGCGACGCGCTGGATTTCGCAGCCCTCTACTACCATCAGACCGGGCAGGAACTACTGGAGACACTTAACCGCGAGATGTACCTCCATCTGGACGCCGCATCATCCCAGTACGCGAATGCACCGCAAGTACGAGTCGAAAAAGGACCGAAGTTCTCATTCTTCAAGGCTCCCATCACCAACAAGTTCGCTTTCAAGAGCATTACCATCCTGGATGCGTACAATTACATTGTGGGGCCTTACGTTAAGGAGCAGACGCTTGCCCTGCGAGCCATCTCCGACAAGAAGAAGGCCGCGCTCTACAAGCAATCACACTTCGCCTATGCCACGTTTTGCGGCGAATTTGACGTTCGCAGCAACGATACGGTAAAGACTGTGTCCAACCTGCTGTGCGTCGATTTTGACCACGTTTCCGGCCTCGAGGAGCTGTTCTCAAAGCTGAAACAAGACAAGTACTTCGACACGGCGCTCCTTTTCCGCAGTCCGTCCGGCGACGGCATCAAGTGGATTATAGAAATCAATCGGGGCTCAATGTCTCACACTGATTTCTTCCGCGCTGTTGATGGATATATTTTCAAGTCCTACGGTGTTCAGATTGACAAGTCAGGCAAGGACATTTCCCGTCCCTGTTTCCTGCCCTATGATCCGAACGCCTACATTAACCCATTGTTTATCTGAATAAAATGGCAGAAAATACTTTCAATCCAAACGACTGGATGCCAACGTCACCGGCTCCAGCTCCACTCAATCCCAGCCCAGCTCCTGCATCGGGCGACCTGGCTGACGACATCGAACTCGTTACCCAGCGTATTGAAGCAGCGCATACCGACATCACCGCCGGGTACGACAACTGGCTGGAGATAGGTTTCGCTCTTTCCGATGCCCTCGGCGAGTCCGGGCGGGACTATTTCCACCGTATCAGTCGCTTCAACGCTGGTTATGACCAGGCAGAATGTGACCGCCAATACGACAAGTGTATGCGCTCACACGGCACCGGCGTCACCATCAAGACCTTCTTTCAGAAGGCCAAGGATGCGGGCGTCAGCGTCAGCACCCGTCCCATATCCGCAAAATCTGCAACTTATGCAAAATCCGCACAGAGTCATTCTGCGGATTCCATCACCCCCATATCTGCACAAAACCAAAATGCGGATATTGCGGATTCTGCTGAAACTGCGGATATGGAGGACGAACCATTGATGCCCACGTTCAGCCAACAGGTCAAGGACAATCTGCCGGAATTCCTGCAGAAGATTGTGGCCATCAGTAACTCTGAACACGATGCTGACATCCTTCTCCTCGGCTCCCTGACAGTCCTTTCGGCTTGTATGCCACATATCTGCGGGGTCTACGACAAACGAATCGTATATCCCAACCTCTTCCTTTTCGTCGCCGCACGGGCATCTTCCGGCAAAGGTCGCCTCACGCTCTGCCGATACCTTGTCGAGCCTATCCACGAACGCCTCCGTGAGATCAACGAGGCCGAAGTTATGGAGTATAAGCAAAAGATGGCCGAGTACAACGCTGCCGGAAAGAAGAAGGCCACGATGGAGAAGCCCGAGGAACCGCCCCTACGTATGCTCTTCATACCGGCGAACAGCAGTGCAACTGCGGTCTACCAGGTATTGTCAGACAATGGAGGTGAGGGGTTGATGTTCGAAACCGAGGGCGACACGCTTGCCAACACCTTTGGTTCCGACTACGGCAACTATAGTGACGGTTTCCGCAAAGCCTTCCACCACGAGACAATCTCCTATATCCGCCGCAAGGACCGAGAATACGTCAATCTCAAGCATCCCAAGCTCTCCACGCTGCTCACCGGCACGCCTCGCCAGATCCTGAACCTCATCACGGATGCCGAGAACGGTTTATTCAGCCGTTTTGCCTTCTACTACCTGAACACTCGGCTAATCTGGAACAACGTGTTCGACAACAGTATGGATGGCACTCTGGACGAATACTTCCAGAAGCTGGGTACCGACTATCAGGATCTGTTCAAGATTCTTCAGGGTCTCGACCACGACCTCAAATTCCGCTTCACCATTAAGCAGGAGGAGGATTTCAACGCCACTTTCGATGCATTCCAAGCCGACTATGTTGAAGAATATGGTGAGTAATTCGTTGCATCAGTTCGACGCCTGGGTGTAATCATGTTCCGCATTGCTATGTGCCTCTCAGTCCTGCGCCTTATTGAGGATGGAGCCTTCGAGGATGACATCACCTGCCTGGACATCGATTACAAGACAGCTAAGACCATAGCAAGCGTCCTCATCCAGCACAATGCTAAGGTATTCAGTACACTCCCCTCCTCGCCGCAGCCCATAGCCACCACAAGGGGCAGTCGTAATCGGCTGAAGGAGCAGTTCTTCGAGAGCCTGCCTGCAGAGTTTGACCGCAAGGCTTACTCTCAGCTTGCAGAGCAGCTCGGGCTGAATCCAAAGTCAATTGACAGAACAATCCGACGATGGTGCGATGAAGGCCGGTTAGAAAACATAGTGCACGGCAAGTACAAGAAAATCCAGTAACAAACAAGGGCGAGGAATTAGAACCCCGCCCTTTGTTTTATCGTCTCTTCTGCTTACCCTGCCGCTCGAGTTTCTTATCCTTTTTCGTCTCAAATTGCTCAAGGCCTTCCTCGAGACGCTTAAAAATATCTATGTCGTTTTTATGCGTGCTGCCAGCTGAAAGATTATTCTGAAAGTCGCTGAAATCATCTCCAAGCATGTCCCCAAAAGCCTTGAAGACCTTTGTCTTGGTAAGTTTTCCTTCAACTGATTCGAAGGCTCCTATCTCATACAGAGCCATAATAACCCGGTAAAGATCCACCTTATCAAAAGAGCTTGCTCTATGTATTAATACCTCTGCCATATCGTCGTTATTCCAATCAATTACATCATTATACGTTGAAAAATGGTCACTCGCCATATACGCCACGGCCCATTCTTTCAATTCCGGTGCACTCGAGTCCATATCGGCACTTGATTTCAAGTCTTTGATGTCTTTCCAGTGCTCACCGAAGCCGGACACCAACTCGCTATATATCTTCTGATTCTCCTGCGAATCCGTCAGGGTCAGCCCGAAACAGGCGAGCGCTGCCGCGCAAACCAGATTTGTAAGGTAGTCCAGGTCCGGTTTGTTTGAAGCGAAGTGCTGGCTTATAAAATGGTCCCTTAAACCTGTGTACACACGGTCCCTAAGTCCGGCGTTTATTCCGACATCCTGTTCTTTGATTGTGTCCAACGCCCACACCAAGTAAAGAAGGAAGTCCTCCTCCCCTGCCTGGAGCGACACAATCTTCTGTGACCACTTGACCCACCCCTTCGCAACAAATGTATACAGGGGCGACTCCAACAACTTATTATTTCTTTCCTCGGCCATTTTTCTTTTTCAGTTCAGGCTCCACATAGGTATGTGCTCCGTCTTCAGGCATAAGCGTATCAAGCCAGATCTTAATATTGAAGCCAGACGAGCCGTCGTCCATCATCACCATAGTGCCATTCTCAAATTCTTCGCACACAGTGTCAGCAATACCATAAACCGCTGCTGCCTCCTTGCCATATTCCACGGAACCGGATTTGTCAAAGCTTATCTTCATGCTATACTTGTTCTCGATGAGCATATCTACCGTGTTGCGCACATCCTCCTTCGTGTCATCCAGAATCTTTTTGGCCGCATCATCCGAAGTCAGCTTTAACTCCCCTTCCGGCGCAGCCAGTTTCTCCAAAACCATCTGAAGAGCCTTGTCTACCTCATTGTTTTCATTCGGTTTCTTGCCAGTTAGAACGATGCTCAGTGATCGCACCCTATCCTGTCCCTGCGTGGTGCGCGTCTTGACAATATCCCATATTGAGCCCAAGCAGAGACGCTTCTCGGTCACAAACTTCCATCCCAACATAGCCAGCCCCAGCTCCCTTGTGCAGTAGTCGGCGATAAGCCCCATGACGGCATCCGGGCTCTTGAACGCATCCGCCTTCTGTTGTACCAGTATAGCACGGCAGTCGGGTCGAGTATCAATAATCACCAGACAATAGGGATAGTGGCCAATCTGTTCTGCCTGCATTTTGTCAATGGGCATCACATTCTTGTGCTTGTTATTACGTACATCAAGAAGGGCGATGCCACTATCGTAACGCCGAATATCATTGGCATAGCTTTCCGGAGCTGTCACGCCCTGCTTGTCTGCTTTGATGTCATAAAGGTTCAGGCTGTTGCGTTTCTCTGCCTTGCTCGCAAGGTCTGCAGCAAACTTTTCATTGATGGAAGATTCGGTAAGTTCTTCGCCTGTCTCCTGGTCAAATAAGGTCCTTTCGTCCGTCTTCTCGAACCGGTATTTGTAAAACACAAAATTCGCCATACTACAATGTGAAGTAATGATGAATGTACACGATGTAAATGCTGGGTAACAATAACAATTACAAAGTTAAGCATTTTTACTGATATCCTCCTGACAGTGAAAGACAACAGTCACAGCATCCCTCCTCCAAATCATTGTAATACATAGACAAAGATTGCTATCCGAACCGTTATAAAAAGTGCCTATGCAAATTAATTGCACACTTCTTCCCTTATTTTGCGGGGTATTTCGGTAAAAATCGTTAAATTTGCTTAATTATCCCAATTACGCACTAATGGCCAGCAACAAACACGCACAAATACGCTATAAAGTCCTGGACGACTGCTTCAGCAACTTCCGGCGTAAATTCTATTTCGATGACCTCATCGAGCGTTGCAATGAGGCCTTGCGTGAGCTGTACGGCGAAGAGCATACTGGCATCAAAACGCGCACACTCCGCGCCGACATCAGTTACATCCGTGACCGAGCCGGTGAGGCTGGTGTTGAAGTTGAAGTTAAGGACGATGGCAACGGCTACTACTATCGCTATTCCGAGCCGGATTTTTCTATCTTCAAGCGTGGCCTTGGCGAAGACGATCTGGCGCAGCTCAAGGAAACCATCCTGATGCTTCAGCGCTTCAAAGGAATGCCCAATTTTGACTGGATGTCCGAGCTGGTGGTCAAACTGGAGGACAAGTTCAACCTTCGTGGAGTATCACGCAGCGTGGTTGGTTACGACGAAAACAAAGCCTACACCGGCCTCGACTGGTTCCAGGATCTCTTCGACGCCATCATCAACAAATGCGTCCTTCACGTCCAGTACAAGACCTTCACCGAAATGGTCTACGACTGGACCATCCACCCCTACTATATCAAGGAGTACAACAATCGTTGGTTCCTCTTCGGCCTTAACGAGGAGCAACACACCATCTATAATATCCCGCTGGACCGCATTGAGAACCTCGAGCAAATAAACAAGGAGTACATTCCTTCCGACATCGATTTCGAGACCTATCTGGACGATGTGGTGGGCGTCAGCGTGTTCCCGCGGGAGAAAGAGCCCATCCGGCTCCAGTTCTCGGAGCATCGCTTCCCTTATGTGCTGACCAAGGCCCTTCACCAGTCCCAGAGAATTGTTGACTTTGACAACCGGATCGTAGAGATTAATGTCATTCCTAACAATGAACTGGAAGCCCTCATCCTCTCATTTGGGAGGGATGTAGAAGTGCTCTCCCCTGCCTCTTACCGCGAACAAATTCAGAGCGTAATTCGCGAATCTTACGAGAAATATTTCCCTGTGCAGGTTGATTGCACAGATGACGATTACCTTTGCAGCGTCAAACAAGAAGACCGGGTTTAATTAGTATTTGATTATGGCAACTATGACATATCGCGAAGGTTACAATAAAGTATGGGAATCGTTCTCTACTCTGAGGATGACTTCTTCTGGCGTAGGAGAACTTTTCATTTTTCTCCTTCATGCTCGGCGTTTCAGATTATTTCGTGATTCTGCCATAGATGAGTTACGGTTTGAGGTTTCGCACGGTCAGGTCAGACCTGAATCACTTTATATGTTGCTTGATATTGCGTCTCATGAGATACGTGAGAGAAACGAGCCCATTTCTCCGGCATTCCTTGAAGACGTCCAACACATATTACGTGTTCACTGTCTCTCTTCGTCTGGGGAAACACTTGCCGTATGTGGAGCATTGTTCAGCCTATATAGCATAGAGGATTCTTGGTTCGAGGAGCATTATGCGGCCGTGTTCGACGAACTTCTTCCAAGAATCTTTGCCGGAGATTACATGTCCGCTGGTGAGTTCTCAACACCAGAAGAACTGACTCTGCTTGTACAGCGATTATGCGAAGGATTGAATGCCCAAAGCATTTACAACCCCTTTGCTGGGACAGGCTCTTTTTCCTGCATTGCTACAAATGGGGCAACTTATTTTGGGCAAGAAATCAATGAGAGAATTGCCACCTTGGGGGTACTTAGAATGTATGCCCACGGGCAAAACCCCAATAGTGTCATTTGTGAAGATTCCACACTTCATTGGAGTCCGGGGAACCGCCGTTTTGATTTGATTGTTTCCTTCCCTCCCCTGGGGATGAGGGTCCCTAATACGGTGGAAATGATGATTGACTGGAAAGCCCAGTCGATCTCAATGGAAGACTTTTATATCTTGAAAGGATGTAAGAGTCTTAATCGTGGGGGCAAGCTGATCGGCATCCTATCTAATTCTTTCTTATTCAGCGGCGGCGGTACGGGTGCTTTAAGAAAACGCCTGGTAGATGACGGTCGAATTGAGACTGTTATCCAGTTGCCTGTTGGTCTTCTTAGGTATACTGGTGCGGCTATTTGCATTCTGATCATCAACGATGGCTCTCAGAAGAATACTTCTGTCCGCTTTATTGATGCATCGTCTTTCTTTAAAAAAGAAGGGAGACGAAATCATCTTCAGGTAGATTCCATCATTCAGTCTATCCAATTCTTCGACTCCCGTGTTTCGGCAAAAGTATCTCTTGATGAGATTCGTACCAACGATTATAAACTGGTTCCTTCTGCATACGTAGAAGGCGAGGAGCGTAAAGAACTCGTTATACCTGAAGGATTTGAGGCTGTTCAGCTGAAAGATATTGTCTCGGGATACCGTTCAGTGGTAAGCACTTCTGAAACTGCACGCATAGTTCGAGGTCGCGATCTGCTTTTTGAGCACGATGGCATTGGTACTGGCTTTGACAATCTTCAACCTGAGCCTCTTGAAGGGAAGCGTTTTGGCAGACTTGACCGTGATGTTATTCTCGTACAGAAAGTACGTTTTCTCAAGCCGACATTATTCTTCTATAGAGCCGGCGTTGAGGTTGTCGTAAGTTCCAATGTTGTCCCTCTCATTCCAAATGAAGGTATAGATCCTTACTACCTCGTCTCAGAGCTGAGAAAAGAATATGTTGCCTCGCAGGTTGACCGCTTGATTCCCGGCGCATATATTCCTTCACTGAAGATTGGTGACATCCTTAGCCTTAAGATTCTTCTCCCCATCGATAGAAGCCTTCAACGTTCTGCTTATCTTAGCGGAGAAAGGCTTGCACGCGAGTCCCAACTCAAGGCATCTCAGTTGGATGAGCGCATTCAGCGAGAGAGGGAGCGAATTAGGGAAATGATGAAGATTCGCAGGCACAGAATTAAGCCATATATTTCTGGCCTGAAGGATTGTGTCTCCATGATGTTGGAGAAACTATATGATGGCAACATCGATGGTGCGCTTGAGTTGAGCGAAGGGTACAATTTACAGTTGGCTCTCGAAGATATGCAGACCAATTTGGGCGATCTGGAGACCCTCTTCGCTCTTTTCACGGCAGACACAAACATTGGCGAAGCTGAGTCTATTGACCTTGTTGCATTCCTTAAACAATATACCTTTACTCAAACCATCCCAGGAAGGCATTTTGAATTGAAGAAGGATTTCTCCGAGTTTAAGGGCGTTCTTCCGAAGATCCTCTTTAATAAGGACAATCTCAAAGAAGTGCTCGACGAGATCATTCATAATGCAGAAAAGCACCTTATTCTCGACAATAAGGAGAGCAGGGTTGTGTTAATTCCTCGTGTGGAAGGAACGGCCATTAGTCTTCTCATTTGTAATAATGGTAATCCTGTCCCTCCGGACTTCGACGAGGAACGCTCTTTCGTTGCCGGGTATCACAAAGATGAGGACGGGACCGGCCTGGGCCTCTCCCGAATAAGGCAACTCTGTGATGAATTTGGGGCCAAGATTCGCTGGGAGAACGAGGTTAATAGCGCAATGCCAGTTGGATTACGTATAACTTTCAGCATAGGTAAGGACTGATATGAAGCCAAGAGTAATTTGGTTGGACGATGATATTCATGCGGTAAAACTCCGTCCGACAGTAGCCAAGTTCCGCAATTCTTTTGATATTATCGAATGTGAGAATATCGATGAGTTCCGCGATAAAAGTCAGCGTCTTGAATGGGATGCCGCCATTCTTGATGTTCTCAATGCAGACGAGTCTCCGGAAGATGTAATTGCTTCGATTACCATCGTTGGGAAAGATAAGCTCTGGTTTGTTTTCTCTGGCCAGGACAGTATTACCCAGCAGGATAATTTTGTAAAAAAACTCCTGAGCAAGAAAGAGTACATCCGCAGCTATGTTTCCCATCCTATTTATGAGAAATCCATCCATAACGATCAACTCATAGAGGACATCAATAACGCTGTAAAGAATCAGCGAATGTGGCAGGTTGAGAATCAGTATGAAGAGGTTCTTAAGATTGCAGATACTCTTTTGGACGACAAGGATTGCAAGAAACATCTCCTTGACATTCTGAGCGCAGCTTCTGGCGTAACAACAATCGATTCTCATCTATACTACAATAAGGTTAGAGTTATTCTGGAATGGATGTTCAGAGCAGCTCGTAAACAGGGCCTCCTCCACGACAAATGCTTCGATGGCCGGGATCATATTAATCTCACCGATGCAAGTCTATATATGGCAGGAAAACCCACCCTTCATTCTGGCGTGATATGCAAAAAGGCTCATTTCCCCGTATTACTCGCAAATAATGTGAGATTTATTCTGGAAGTGACGGGAGGAGCCTCTCACACTACCGAGGTAGACGAAAGAGATATACCCAACCTTACCGCGTACTGGGCAAGCATTAAAACGCCGTATTTGCTGTTTAGCCTCGCTTTTATGCTATGCGATATTCTGGTATGGTTTGGTCAGTATATAGGAGAGAATCCTGACATTGCTGCGAACAAGGCTCTTGGACGAGACCTGGTATTGAAAGGAATCGTCAATAGGGATGGAAATGGTGACTATTATGTCGGTGATTGTTGGATTCCAAAGCACAAACTCTCTTTTTGCCGTCCCGGGTACCCTGCTGAAGTGGTTGATTTTGAAGAGTCTGATTCCATACACAATTCGCTCTACCCTCTTACTGTTAAAAGATTTAAATAGTATTCTATATGATCACAGGCGAAATCAAAAACCGCATAGACCAGATTTGGGACACCTTCTGGACCGGAGGTATCACCAATTCTCTCACCATCCTGGAACAGATGACCTATCTGTTCTTTATGAAGATGCTCGACGATGCCCAGCTCAAGCGCGAGGCAACGGCCGGCCTTTTCGGGGGGAAGATTGAAAATCCCACCTTCCGCCCCGGGGAGTCCTGGCACAATCCGGAAACTGACCGCGATGTGCCTTACGACACCCTCCGCTGGAACATCTTCAAGGACTACGAGGCCTCCAAGCTGTTCAATACGGTTCGCAACGACGTTTTCCCGTTCATCAAGAACCTGGGAGATGCCAAAGAGTCCGCCTACAGCCGCTTCATGAAGGACGCCGTGTTCCTGATCCAGAACCCGCGTACGCTGGTGAAGGTGGTGGACGGCATCAATTCCCTGGACATGAACAACAGGGACACGATGGGCGATGTCTATGAGTACATCCTGGGCAAGATGGCCGCCTCCGGCACCAATGGGCAGTTCCGCACCCCGCGCCACATCATCCGCATGATGGTGGAGCTGATGCAGCCTACCCTCAAGGACCAGATCTGTGACCCCGCTATGGGCTCTGCCGGCTTCATTGTGGAGTCCGCCAAATACATCCAGGACCACTTCAAGTCCGAGCTCCTGAACAAGGAGAATGCAGAGCATTACCGCGGCACCATGTTCCACGGTTTTGACACGGACTTCACCATGCTCCGCATCGGTGCCCTGAACCTGATGCTGCACGGCGTGGACAGCCCGGATGTCAAGTACCAGGACAGCCTCTCCACCTCCAACACGGATGAGAACAAATACACCCTTTGCCTGGCCAATCCGCCCTTCGCTGGCAGTGTGGACAGTGACGATATTGCCAAGTCCCTTCTCACGGTGACGCCCACCAAGAAGACCGAGCTGCTCTTTGTCTCGCTCTTCATCCGGATGCTCAAACTGGGCGGCCGCTGCGCAAGTATTGTCCCGGACGGCGTGCTATTTGGCGACAGCAAAGCCCACAAAGCTCTCCGTCAGGAACTGGTGGACAACCAGCGCCTGCAGGCCGTAATCTCCATGCCTTCTGGCGTTTTCCAGCCATATTCCGGAGTTTCCACTGCCATCCTGGTCTTCACAAAGACCAATGCCGGCGGCACGGACAAGGTGTGGTTCTACGATATGAAGGCCGATGGCTTCTCGCTGGACCAGAAGCGTACTGAGGTCGCGGAGAATGACATCCCTGATGTCATCGCTCGCTTTGCGAACCTCCAGGCAGAAGAGCCCCGCACACGTAAGGAGCAGAGCTTCCTGGTACCGGTGGACGAGATCCGGGAGAACGGCTATGTGCTCTCCATCAACAAATACAAGGAGATTGAGCGGGAGAAAGTGGAGTACGAGCCGTCCGACGTCATCCTGGGTCGCATCGAGAAGACCGAAGAAGAGATTGTGGCGGCATTGAAAGAGTTTAGGGCTAAATTTATTGATTAATGGGTATTCTTTTTCAAAGAAGACATCTTGGAGATTGTCTATTATTGATAAAAAATGGTGCCAATATCAAACAAGATAAAGGCACCGGGGGGATTCCTATTACTAGGATTGAAACGCTTTCGGGTGGAGTTTTCAATCGAGACAGACTTGGGTATGCAGGTATTGACCAACCGGGAAAATATGAGTCATTTATTCTCGAATCAGGAGATCTTCTTTTTTCTCATATTAATAGCAAAGCCTATATTGGCCGAACTGTATTGTATCAAAAAGAAGGCAGCGAAGTAATAATTCACGGAATGAATCTTTTACGCATTAAAGTCATTCCTGAGTTGCTTATACCGAAGTATCTGTATTACACGACACTTACAGAAGGCTTTAAAAGTCAGGTTGCTTCTTCGCGAAAAGACGCTGTGAATCAATCAAGTATCTCAGTCTCTGACATCAAACGTATAATTATACCTGTTCCATCTTTGATTGAGCAGCAGCGCATCGTAGATGAACTGGACCTTCTCACCGGCATCATCGAGAAGAAAAACGCCCAGCTCCGCGACCTGGATACCCTTGCCCAATCCATTTTCTACGAGATGTTCGGCAACATCATAGCTAATGAGAAGAAATGGCCTTTCGGACGATTTGCTGATATTTGTGCTCCGAGGTCTTCCATCAAGAGAGCTTCTAAGAGTTACTTGCCTTCTGATTCTATAGAGTACATCGATATTTCTTCCATTGATAATAAGCGCCAGAAACTGACAGGTACAACGGCATTCATTTTTTCTGATGCACCATCCAGGGCACAGCAGGTCGTTCAATACGAAGATGTCTTAATTTCTATGGTCCGTCCTAACTTGAAGAACATAGCCGTTGTTGATTTGGACCATAACAGACTTGTGGCCTCATCTGGATTCTGTGTACTTCGAGCTAACAACCGTTCCAACTCATCTTTTATCAAAAGTTTTATTGGCACTGATGCCTTTACTCAGCATTTGATGGATAGGGTAACAGGAGCGAATTATCCTGCTGTAAAAGAAGATGATATCAAAGGGTGCAGGATTGGCGTTCCTCCTGTCGATTTACAGCGACAGTTTGCAGAACGTGTCGCGGTAATAGAGAGGCAGAAACAGCTTATATCTTCAGCAATAGATGAAGTTGGTCGTCTATTGTCGGGACGGATGGATTTGTATTTTAACGAGTAAGTAGCCTATGCGTAACTTTGACTACCTGCGAGAAATAGAGCCGCTTCAGGACCTTCGCATCTACTGCGAAGCTGCTGAGGCGGAGTGTCGTAGCAAATACGACGTGTCGGCTCTCAACTGCCGGCGGGCGTTGGAGTGGCTGGTGAAGACGCTCTATCAGCTCAAGAACATCGAGCTGCCGGAGAGAGCCAGCCTGTATGAGCTGATGACGGGTGCTCCTTTCATCGAGTTCGTCTCCAATGACCGAATGATGATGGCGGCACACTATATCCGCAAGGTAGGCAACCTGGGCGTTCACAATGGCAAGACCACCCGAAAGGAAGCATTCTTCTGCGTCCTCAACCTCTACAATTTCGTCGGTGGAGTCCTTCTGAAACTGGGCGTCCTGCAGACCCTCGCCAAGTTTGACGAATCCCTGTTGCCGGAGACGGCACCTGTCCATATAGCTCCGGCTCCTGAGGTCAAGCCTCAGGTGACAGTGGCGCTGCGCGACGCCGTTTCCCCGACTCCGGTCATCCACGAGATGAAGTTTGTGGATGACTACACAGAGGCGGAAACCCGTCGCCTGTTCATAGACCTGATGCTTAAGGACGCCGGCTGGAATGTTCTGGACGTGAAAGGGCAGATTATGCCCAGCAAAGCTTGCATCGAAGTAGAGGTGACTGGAATGCCCAACGAGCAGGGCGTCGGCTATGTGGATTATGTCCTCTTTGGCGCCAACGGAAAGCCTCTCGCAGTGGTTGAGGCCAAGCGTACAATGAAAGACCCGGCCATCGGAAAGCACCAGGCAGAACTCTATGCAGACTGCCTGGAGGCGAAGTACGGCGTCCGGCCGGTCATCTACTACACCAACGGCTTCCAGACTTTCATTATCGACGGTCTGGGCTATCCGGCCCGTCCGCTCTACGCCTTCCACACGGAAGAGGATCTGGGCCTTCTCATCAAGCATCGCAGCCGTGGCAACATCACGGACTTCCGCGTCAATGATGAAATCACCAACCGGGACTACCAGAAGATGGCCATCCATAGCATCTGCGACCACTTCAACAAGAAGCATCGCCGTGGACTCCTGGTGATGGCAACCGGCACCGGCAAAACCCGCGTATCCATCTCGCTGGTGGATGTGCTGGCCCGGAATGGTTGGATCAAGAACATCCTCTTCCTGGCAGACCGCACATCGCTAGTGAACCAGGCCCACAAGAATTTCAAGAAACACCTGCCGGATTTCACGCGCACCATCCTCAACGAGAGCAAGGAACCGGACCTCAACGCCCGCATCGTCTTCTCAACCTACCAGACGATGATCAATTACATCGACAAGGAAGACAAGCGCTTCTCTGTCGGCCGTTTTGACCTGGTCATCATCGATGAGGCCCACCGCAGTGTGTTCGGTAAGTATGTGGCCATCCTGGACTACTTCGATGCCTTGATGGTCGGTCTTACCGCTACGCCGCGTGAAGATGTGGACCGCAGCACCTACGACCTCTTTGGCCTGGAAGGAGGCGAGCCCAACTTCGCCTACGAGCTCGGGCAGGCCGTGGACGAAGATTATCTGGTGCCGCCAACCTGGTTCTCCAAGTCCACCAAGATTATGAAGGAGGGCATCCGCTACGAGGACCTCTCCGACGAGGAGAAAAAGCAGATGGAGGATGTCTGGAAGTATGAGGCGGCCAAGGGCAAATTACTCCTGGACGAAAAGTCCAACCCGGCCCGTGACATCACCTCCGGCGAGATATTCAACTACATCTTCAACATTGACACCGTGGACAAGGTGCTCACGCACCTGATGACCTGCGGCCAAATGGTAGATGGAGGGGAGAAGATAGGCAAGACCATCATCTTTGCCTACAATCACGAGCATGCCCAGCTCATTGTCCAGCGCTTTGCCCAGCTGTACCCGGAGTACGGCAGCGATTTCTGCGCGCTCATTGACAACCAGGTTACTTATGCCCAGAACCTCATAGACAATTTCAGTGTTCCGGCCAAAATGCCGCAGATAGCCGTCTCGGTGGATATGCTGGACACCGGCATCGACGTGCCCGAAATCCTCAACCTGGTCTTCTTCAAGAAGGTCAAGTCCAAGATTAAGTTCTGGCAGATGGTTGGCCGTGGCACCCGCAAATGCGAGGACGTCTTCGGTGAAGGCATTGACAAACAGTTCTTCTTCATCTTTGACTGGTGCGGCAACATCGAATATTTCAGCCAAACGCCCAACGGAAGTGACCCTGTTCCTACCCAGTCCCTGACAGAGCGTCTGTTCGACCTTCGAGTAGATCTGGCTGCTGTCCTGCAGCACGCCACCTACCAGACCGACGCATTTGCCAAGAGCCTCCACGATGAACTGAAGGACATTCTCTGGCATCAGGTCAAGGAACTCAACTTCGAAAGCATCTCCGTCCGGAAGGCCGGTGAAGTTGTAGATAAGTTCCAGAAGAAGGAAAACTGGACCTATATCTCCAGCATCGACGCCATAGACCTCAAGGAGAAAGTTGCTCCCATTTTGGTCCGCCACTTGGCGGACAATGCCGCTCTACGCTTCGATATACTCGTGCTCAACATCCAGCTCTCTCTGGTAGATGAGGAAGTCAAGGGCACCAAGAGCAAGAACAAAGTCTGCCAGATTGCACAGTCCCTGCAGGAGAAAGCGTCCATCCCTCAGGTGGCCTCCAAGCTGCCGCTCATCAACGAGGTAGCAGATCCTGCCAACATGAAAAACATCACCCTGGAGCGTCTGGAGTTCATCCGAAACGAAATGCGTGACCTGGTGCAATTCATCTTTGCAGAAAAGGGGAAGAAGTTCACCCTCAATATTGGGGACATCGTGGAAGATGACGGTACGGCCGTTGGCCCGCAACTCACCGTTTCATACCGGCAGCGCGTGATGGACTGGCTCAAGAACAATCGTGACCTGCCGGTCCTGAAGAAACTCTTCTCCCTGGAGCAGCTTACCCACGCCGACATCATCCAGCTGGAGACCATCTGCTGGCGGGACCTGGGCACCAAGGAGGAATACCAGACCTACGTCCGTGGTTGTAAGATGCTCTGCGGTGACATTGTGGCCGCCTTCATCCGCTCCATCATTGGTATTGACCGTGAGAAAGCCTCCCAGCGCTACGCCGACTTCCTCACCGATACCGCCCTCAACCCAGACCAGGAAGAATACCTCAAGACCATCATCTCCTATGTGTGCGAGAATGGTGACATTACTTCAAACGACCTCATCAACGTCGAGCCTTTCAGCGGCTACGACTGGCTGGGCGTCTTCGGGCCCCAAGCCCAAGGCGTCGGTAAATTCGTCGGTTATTTGCACAATGTGATCGTAGCGTAATCCTGTGCAGATATACTGCACACCTAATATCTACCTTTGTACCGTCAACAGAAAACATCCCTGTTGGCGGTACTGCTTTATGTCCATCATCCTCTACATCCTTTGCGCAATTGCGTTCATCCCTGAAGTTCTCAGCGAGAAGCGCTAAGTCTATATTGTTTCACCTTATATCTTTTTCTATGCGTAGATTCATTCTCTCTTGCATCCTGATTCTTTCCGCATCCGTTGCTTTTGGCCAGAACAGAGGCTTCGAGAAAGCCGTTGAAGCTACTGGCGGCATCGGCCTCGACAAGTACCAGAAGTTCTCCTTCGGTGTGAACTTCGTCGGCGGCTACCGCATCAACGACTACTTCTTTGTCGGTGCAGGCGCGGGCTATGAGTATCTCGATGGGCTCTACTACACCAGCTACGAGTACCACAGTGGAGCTGGCAATTCCTACCATGGCACCAGCAATGATGTTCGCAACAACATCAAGGTCTTTGGTCGCCTGAAGGCCAATCTCACCGCAACCAAGGTCTCACCGTTCTTCGCCGTGGATCTGGGCGCCAACTTCGGTCTCAGCTCCAACGAGATCAAGATGGCCAACGGCTTCTACTTTGAGCCTTGCTTCGGCTGTGACTTTGCCCTGAGTCCAAAACAGGCCATCTATGTCATGCTGGGCTACAACGGCATCGGCTACGACTACAAGGCCTTTGACACCACGCTGGGCAACGCAGGCTCCGAAATGCGCCACGTCCTTGCCGGCAAGTTCTCCATTCATCTCGGTTTCCGCTTCTAATCCCACGTCTATGCAGGCTTATACCTTCACGCTCCATTTCCGTTTTGACTCGTCCAAATGGCACGAGACAACCTTCGAGGCTCAGCTTTCCGACGAAGAGGTGGCCTTCGTCAAGAAGTACCTGAAGGAGAACGGGTATTATCCTTTCTGGGCATTTGAGTTCGATTGCCCGGCTATGTTTGAGCGCCTGATGGAAGCCCACATGGACGCCATTGTCGCCTACGTGAATAAGGAGCTCGTTGCCCCTGGCGAGACTCCTTTCACGAAGGAAACCGTTGACTGGGAGTGCGTTCCGTGCGACTTCGACTGGCCCGATGGCTTTCTTGCGTCATAATTTGCTAACTTTGTGATTATGATAGTTCCGTCCATGTCCAATCTTGAGATCTGCGACGCCTTATTTGCTGACCGCCCCAAGCTGCAAATCAAGGCGAACTCACTCATTCCCAAGATGGCAAAGCAATTCAAAAAGGAACGAAAGTTTCCGGCCTGGAAGTGGGCGGAATACACGCATCAGCAGAGCCACAACCGGTATCTCATCTGCTTCTACGCAGCAACGCCGGCACAGGCAGACAGACCGGACATAAACTTCCTGGCATTCATGGAAGAAGACCGGCAGCGAATCGTCATCCAATGGGGCTGCTGGTTGTACCGCAAACACGGGAGTCTGGACAATATCGCTACCCGTTACATCGGCTATTTCTCCGGCCACTTCTTCAGCCGCTACCGTGAGCGTATCTGGAAGAATGTCGATATGTCTTTTAACGAACTTCTTTGTTGTTATTTCTCCCGGAACATCGCCACAATCCCCTTGGAGTTGAACGAAGACATCCAGCGCAACTATAAGGAATACGGAGAACTCGCAAAGTATGCATTCCAGGTACCGGATGGCACTTGCTTTATCCGCCACTGGAATGAGGGTGACGAAGCAACAATCGGCGAAAAGGACAGCAACTTCATCTCTGTTGTCCTGTACTATACCTTCGTCAACGGAGGGATGATGTCCGAAACACAGAACAAAGCCATTTTAAAAGAAGGCACACGGTACATCCGTGACTATTACAAATCCTTGTTCGAGGATGCCATGAAGGAATCCTTCTTCCGCCGCCTCAAAGCACAGGAGCAAGAAAACATTAATGAACAGAACACTATGACACAGATAATTAGCATGGAAGAATGCGAACAGATTGGATGCCGGACGGAAGACAAGGTCTTCGACAATATCGTGGCAAAACTCAATCAGCGCCACCAGTCTGCAACAGGCCTCTCGTACTTCGACCAACTTTCAGTAGATCTCTCCCAGTCTGAAGAAATCATGCAGGATTCCTTCCCGGATGCCTACGCAGAGATTCAGAACCTCATGCACGAAGAATACCGTGCCCTCGATGAACTTGAGCAGCACTGCCTCTTCATCTACCTCTTCACCAACGACAAAGACGAAAACGAAATTGTCGAATCTATGTCCTGGCACTTCGAAGAATGGATGGAAGACCGTGCCTTCGACTTCCTCACACAAGCAAATACAGATAAGAAACTCTTAAACTAATCACCCCCATAGCCCTATGAAAGCGAACCGTATAATAGTGGCACTCGTTTGCCTTTTAATCGGCTTCACAGCCTGCGCACAATCCAATTCTACTGGAACCAAGGCCGGCAAGCAGACCGAGGTCCTTGTCCCCGGATACAAACTCTTCCCCACTACCAATATGTGGATCTTCCTCAAACTCGACACCAGCCAAGGCCTTGTCCGTATGGTCCAGTACAGCATGGATGAGAAGAGTCGAATGGAAGTCCCCATCAACTACCTGCCACTGGCAAGTGGAGATGATGCTATCCCCGGCAGATTCAACCTCTACGCCACGCAGAATATGTGGACCTTCATCATGCTTGACGAGGTCGATGGACGCACCTGGCAAGTCCAGTGGTCCACTGACGGTAAAGAAGGCATCGTCCCCATCAACGCAGGCGCAACCCTATAGTGCAAGGCTCACAATTAGGAAAGCATTGAATGTGCTCCAAATGCGCCTCTATGGCTTATTGGTAAAAAACCGATTGTTATATTTGACAATTTTCAGAATTGTTTATATCTTTGTGGCGTAAACAATTTGAAGCGGGGTTCACCGCGATAAAAACGACTATATTATTATGACCAATGTCATGTTTTACGGGGAGGGTCGTTCAGACAACCCCCAAATGAGAATCGAATTCTCAAACGGAACAAGCCTTCTTTTCACGTTCCCTGCAGACGCCTTCTATCTTGGTACAGCTGTTTATCAAAGGATGTTTGATGAACTTAAGCGGAAGTTCGGTGAAGATTTCAGTCACGTTGAGTTAGACGACATCAAGGCGTTTTTCAATCACGGTGTAAGCTATTTCGGAGGAGATTTGCCTATCGAAGTAGTAACTGGCGATTCTCTGGACAGATTGAGGATAGGAAAATCCATAAAGCAGTTGCGTGAAGCGAAAGGAATGGATGCCAAGACTCTTGCCAGCCGCATCAGCATTGATCCGGGTAATCTCTGCCGAATCGAACAAGGAAAATTCTCCGTCGGGATTGACATCCTCAATAAAATTGCCGCCGTCCTGGATTCCAAGCTTGAAATTGTTCCTATCAACAGGATAGTCGATGTTGAGAAGCTCAACAAACGCTCCTGGATTGTTCCGTCAAATAGTATGACCTTCGACATCGAAGGCTGTCTCAATGAATTTGGCTATGTTCACTGGCAACAGAAGAACAATTTCAGCATTGGCGACACAATCTACATCTACTGCACGAAGCCGGAGCAGCGAATCCGATATAAAATGGTTGTCAGCGATGTCGATTTGGAGTACTCTCCCGAAGTCGAACAAGAACAAAAGTATTGGGTTGAAAAGGAGCGCATCAAAGCAGGCATAAACGCCAACAGGTACGCTTATTTCAAACTGTTAGGACGGACTGACTCCCCTGCGTTGACATTTGACAATCTCCTTCAAAATGGTGTCAGCGGCAATATTCAGGGAGGAATGACCATCTCCGACAAGCTCCTGCAGTACGTACAGGAAAACTTTTAGGTGCAAAAAGAGGCGGAAAAGAGAGGGGTATCAATGGTTCTCATCCAATATGGACACGCAGTAGTCGATACCCCTCATCTCCGCCCTTAGTTCCTTCCGTCTGGACGGAGCATCGTCAAGTTCCAATAGCCGGAATTTGATTTCCTCCTTGCGTTTGAGCATCAGCTCTCGCGCCCTCTGGTAATAATAGTCCTCGTTGATGATGACCGGCTCATCAGGCACAGCAGAGCCACCAAGCGCATCCAGAACTTCCCATAGCTTGCTCTGGTTGACAGGCATCGCCGATCCATCAAAGAAAAACTCCAAGGCAAGCTTAAAGGCCTGGCAGAACACGCTCTCGGGTATCGCAGGATTGTGATTGGCAATTCCCCGTCGATACGTTATACAGTTTTCCACCTCAATCTGAAATTGCGCTAAATCCACCTCCTGCCTACAGATGACCTCGTAGTGTCTACTTGGATCTCTGAGGAATGCGTGGAAAGTGATACAATCCCCAGATTCCGACCGATCAATGTAATATTCGCCGCCACGAAGCCGGGCTTTCTGAAATGAATCAAACGACTCATTCCAATATTTCTGAAAGGTCTGCTTTGTGATTCTCCGGCACTCATCGTTCCCCGAAATATCCAGCGGCCTGTCTTCAAAGTCCTCGCCGATGGCAATATAAGCACAAAGCCCTGGTGTCAGCTTACTATCGGAACTGGTCGCCAAATGGATTCTATGATTCATCTTCCATAACTCCTCAGGCCTTATCTTCCTGGGGAAATATCGTCTGACGGCATAATACTTATTCTCATCCATATTGATGCAATATTGATCCTCCTACAAAGTTACATCTTTCTGGCGAGAAGCCCCCGCCGATAATATAGGAAGCGGTCAAAGCCAGTTCACTACGCTAAAGCTCCGTTCACTCGCTTTGGTTCCGTCCTCCGGGGCACAAAGCGCCCCTCCGAACTCCACTTATGGCAGCTTCACTACGAGACTCTTCCCGCCGCGCAGGTGCGCTCTGGTCAGAGACTCGTGGCCTTTCCGCGCCGCGCTTCGCGCATTAACGAAAATAAGGTCAAGAGACTGTGTGCGGACAAGCCGCCCACAGACTCTTGCTGGTCTATGCCCCTCCGGCTCCCCACGGGGAGAGAATATCGCCCGGGAGATGTTGTAATCAGTAACTTTGAATCCCCGAATTTTCGCAAAGTTAATTCCCCGTTTTGAGTGATAGAAAAAAGCATTCATAACTTTGTAAATGACCAAAAATACAAATGTTTATGAATGCTGTAATCCTCGAGAGTCCGGAAAGG
>JAQXHU010000035.1 GCA_029007435.1 Bacteroidales bacterium | reverse complement strand
ATATCTGGTATTTAAAATATATAAAAATTGCACATATCCTGATTGCGATTGCGGGAAAGACTACAGAAGGGCCTCAAGGGAACGTCGGATACGGTGGAACTCTCCCTCGAAATTGGGAGTGAATACGGATTTTCCGATATTTGCCTCGATTTCCTCCATTGCCCAGTAACGTCCCTCCTCAACTTCCTCAAGATCAGGATGAGGATTGAAATTGCCAACAACGGCAAAGACATTCACCATTTCCCTTTCCGTGGAACTCTGGAAGACATAGCTGCCCAGATATATAGGATTGAAATCATAAAACTTGAGTTCCTCGGCGGCCTCCCTGTGAAGAGCCTCCCCGATATACTCTCCGTAATCCACGTGCCCGCCTACAGCCGTGTCCCACATTCCCGGAAGGAGGTCCTTTTTCATCGAACGCTTCTGGAGATACAGCTCGTCATTGCGGTTAAGGATATGAAGATGCACCACCGGATGCAACAGGAATGAGCCTACGTGGCAATACGCCCTTGAAGCCTGGGCATAGACAATGCCGTTCTCCCGGATGATGGGGAGCATCTCCCCTTTCGCAACTATTCTGGAAGAAGGCTGGTCCGCAGTAGGAACAGGAAGCAACGGAGCGTTGTCCGGAGGATAAACCAAATCAAGCACGTCTATAAAGTGAATAAGATTATCAATTGGGCAGCAAGAACCCTCAAAAACATCGAAAGCGGATAAACGGTAGCATAATTAACTGATGTATAATCAGTTCCATACGCCTCCTGGGAGAAGGCCAGTACCGGAGGGTTGGTGGTGGAACCGGAAATCAGGCCGCATAGCTGGTAGAAATTGAGTTTGAAAACCAGTCTTCCGAGCAGGAACACGCAGACTATCGGAACAATAGTGATGAGTGCCCCGTAGAGTATCCACCAGTATCCCCCGTTCACAATCGAACTGATGAAATTCTCCCCGGCACCGAGTCCGACGGCCGCAAGGAAGAACGAAATGCCTATCTCGCGGAGCATCATATTGGCGCTCGCTGTCGTATAAGTCGTTATCTTCAGTTTCGGGCCGAAATAGCCGAGCAGGATGGCCACAATCAAAGGTCCTCCGGCGAGGCCGAGCTTTACAGGCTGCGGAACGCCAGGGAAACGGATTGGTATTGAGCCGAACAGGATTCCAAGCACAATTCCGAAGAATATCGGGACAAGATTAGGATGGCTAAGCCTTGAGGCTTTGTTGCCGAACAGACGGGCGACCTTGTCGATGCCCTCCTCAGAGCCCACCACCAGCAGGATGTCTCCCATCTGGAGATACAGATTAGGATTGGCCACAAGCTCCACGCCGGCCCTGATGACACGGGTCACGGTGACGCCATACAGTGAACGGACATTGAGAACTCGCAGGTTCTTTCCGGTCAGAGACGATTTGGTGATGGTGATTTTTCTTGCTACCGGCGCGCTGTCAGATGCTGTCCATTCGCTGAACGGCATCGATATCTCTTTACCGAACAATATCTTGACAGCTTCCTCGTGTGCCTGCGAAGTGATAGCCAGCACCTTGTCTCCTTTCTCCAGAATCGTTGCCGGGCCAGGGGTTGAGATTTTTCCGCCTTTGGAAATGCGGGATATGACGAATCTCTCGCCGTCATCTTTTATCAGTTCACCAACTTTCATTCCGAACACCGCAGGGTTGCATACCTCGTAGCTCGCACGGATCGCATTTCCTCCTGACGTATCCTCGTTTTCCAGTTCAGACTTCTCTTTCTCAAGGTCAATCTTGAAAACGGACTTGAAAAGTATCAGCAGGAGAATAACTCCCAAAACGCCTACCGGATAGGCCACAGCATAAGCCGAAGCAATCGATGAAGTAGCAGAAGAAACCTGATACTGCGGAGCTCCTGCAGCCGTCATAGCATCAGAAAGTGTCTGCTGCGCCGCACCAAGGCCCGGAGTGTTGGTCACAGCTCCGGACATCACCCCGGTCATTATCCTCAAATCCTCTCCGGACACGAGATGTATCACATAAGTCAGGACTACAGCCAGAATCACCATTGTCAGCGCCAGCATATTCATTGTAAGTCCGCCTTTCTTGAAGGTGTGGAAAAAACCAGGTCCGACCTGCAGTCCAATAGAGAACACGAACAGGATGAGCCCGAAGTCCTTCATAAACGCAAGGATGTGAGGATCTCCCCTCAATCCGAAATGGCTGAATAATATGCCGACAAACAGAATCCAGGTCGAGCCGATGGAAACGCTCTTGAATTTGAACCTGCCAAGGTAAATGCCTATTGCTATGACAAGCGCGAAAAGCAGAATCGTATGCGCCGTGCCGGTTCCGAAAATAAGTTCGTTCATTTTTACAAGTCAATTTTAACGCAGAACACGGATCTGTCGGCCGTCTTCGCATCAATATAATAAGAGATATCGTCCCCGTTCTCTACCTGGCACTGTTCAAGAAAAACTGTTTCTCCAGGTCTTGTCTCGTGGTTGAAGTTTATAGTCAGTTCTTTGACTGGTCTTTTAATAAGTTCCTCATAATCAATTGTATCCATCGCCCAGACAACATATTTGGCATTGTTGGTATGGCCCACTAAATCCACATCGGAGTATTTGACCTCCCTTTCTCCGACAGGTTTCGGCTCAACGGATTTCGGCAGAACCACTTTGCCGGCCGGTATCTCGACCGCATCAATCTTGCAGGAGGTCTCGTCTGGAATCATATCCTCAATGCGGCATAACTTACGGGCCTCGATATCCATCATCACCCAGGAGCTCGTACCGAGCACCAGGACCTCTCCGGAAGGTGAAGTCATTTTGAAATCACGGATAAAGAACGGCCCGCGCGGCCCCTTGTGCCAAGTGGTAAGAGTCACGTTATCACGCCATAACGGCAAACGGAGAAATTTGAGATTCATTCTTGAGAGAACCCAGACTACTCCCTTTTTCTGAAGGTCATCATATCCAAATCCCATCTCTGTAGCAGCCAAATAGGCTATTTCCTGGGCCATATCCATAAATGAGGTCGGTTTCAGCCTGAATTGGGAATCGACTTCGTAGCTGGAGACCTCCAGGTCCGCTGAATACTGTCTCTGTTCGTTATACTTTCCGTTCATACTATATAATATTTCTGCGCATATACTTTGCGCCGCCGGACATTCCCTGGCCGACGGCGCAAAATTAGTGATTTTGTCTGAAACCAGCAAAAATCAATATCTGTTCAGAGGTCTTCCGCTGGTCATCATATGCACTTTTCTGCGAACCTCCTCCACAACTGCCTTATGTTCAGCAAGTTCTGCCTTCTGATACTCTGTCGGCTCACCCTTGGCTGTCAGTGCTGCGATATGGGCGGAAGCGGAAGAAAGCACAGTGTCAATCAGTTCCACAATGTCCTCCATATCTTTCTCCACGAAACCCCTCGATGTCACGGCAGGTGTTCCGATGCGGATACCCGATGTCTGGAACGGGGTGCGTGAATCAAACGGAACCATATTCTTGTTGACTGTTATGTCAGCTTTCACCAACTCCGTCTCGGCCACCCTTCCGGTAACCTCCGGAAACCTTGTGCGGAGGTCTATCAACAGAAGATGATTGTCAGTTCCGCCGGAAACCACCTTATATCCCTTGGCGAGGAACTTGGCGCACATAGCCTGTGCATTGCTGATCACCTGCTTCTGATATTCAATGTATTCCGGCTGCATAGCCTCGTAGAAAGCCACAGCCTTCGCGGCAATCACGTGCTCGAGAGGACCTCCCTGCACACCCGGGAAAACGCTTGAGTTGAGAATCTGGGACATCTTCTTGACCTCCCCCTTTGGAGTTGTGCGGCCCTGTGGATCGTCGAAATCCTTGCCCATAAGAATCACGCCGCCTCTCGGACCGCGGAGGGTCTTGTGGGTGGTGGATGTGACAATGTGGGCGTACTTCACAGGATTGTCGAGAAGGCCCGCAGCGATAAGTCCGGCCGTGTGGGCCATATCAATCCAGAGGATAGCTCCGACCTCATCAGCAATCTTTCTCATACGGGCGTAGTCCCACTCTCTCGAATAAGCTGAAGCACCCCCGATTATGAGTTTTGGACGGCAGTCCTTGGCAAGGCGCTCCATCTTCTCATAATCCACCCTGCCGGTCTCCGGATCAAGTCCGTAAGCCACAGCCTTGTAAAGAATGCCTGAAGCATTGACAGGAGAGCCGTGGGTCAGGTGACCTCCCTGTGACAGGTCGAGTCCCATAAATGTGTCTCCAGGACGGAGCACAGCCATTTCCACAGCAAGATTGGCCTGTGCGCCAGAATGAGGCTGCACATTGGCATACTCCGCTCCGTAAATCTCGCAGAGACGGTCTATCGCAAGTTGCTCAATCTGGTCAACAACCTCGCAGCCCCCATAATACCGTTTGCCAGGATAGCCCTCGGCATATTTGTTGGTGCAGATGGAGCCCATAGCCTCCATCACCTGGTCTGTGACATAGTTTTCTGATGCGATAAGTTCCAGTCCCTGAGACTGTCTCTCACGCTCTTTCCTTATAAGATCAAAAATTTGTAGATCCTGTTTCATACCTTTAAATTTTATCCGGCCCGAATGAATCGGCTTACAAATATAGCACTTTTCGGCAATTTTTGATTTAAATTTGCATTTTCGTTGATAAAAAAAGATTGATGACTCGTTGAAATTTGCCACTAAATATATGGAACACAGAAAATTACTCAATATCGAGCTGGGCCGCGTATCAGCTGAGGAATACAAGAATCTTCCTGAATCCGGGACAGTTGTCGTGCTGGACAACATCAGGAGCGCACACAATGTCGGTTCCGTTTTCAGAAGCGCTGACTCTTTCAAGGCGGACAAGATTTATCTCTGCGGAATCTGTGCCACCCCTCCTTCTGCAGAACTTCACAAATCGGCCCTAGGAGCTGAATTCAGTGTAGAATGGGAGCATTACGGAGAGACAATGGATGCTATAAAAAGGCTCCACGCCGGGGGATATACAATCCTCAGCGTGGAGCAGGCTGTAGATTCCGTGATGCTGGATAATTTCGCCCCGGAACCCGGGAAACGCTACGCCCTGGTATTCGGCAACGAAGTGGACGGAGTCAGCCAGGAAGTGGTGGACGCTTCAGACGCAGTTCTTGAGATTCCACAATTCGGAACCAAACATTCCCTGAACATCTCGGTGGCCGCCGGCATTGTCCTATGGCATTTCCGCCCTCACCGGTAAGACCTAAAGCGGCCTGATAACGAAAACAAACTCTCTCTCTTCCGGATGAACCCTGTATTCCTCAAGCGGCCAGGTTCCCCATGAGTTCACACCGCCGACACCCATCTGTTTCAGCTCGAAGTTCACATAGGTATGTCCTTCCGAACGGTTGTCCTTGTGCGCAAGTGGAAGAAGTTCAAGTGAATGGCGGTTGATTCCGTTCTGGGTGTTCGTCGGATTCGGACGAGGCATAGGGTCGATAAGTGTGCAGTCCATGTCATCGTGGCTGAACGGAAGGGCAGAACCGCTGAATCTCACGTCAGATGTCACCTCGACGCCCTTTCCGGCAGGGTCAACCACTCTCAGCCACCTGAGACCGGTCTTGGTTCCGGACTCCTGAGTGCGCGGATAACCATAATGATACTGGTCGTTGACACTCTGCACATATCTGCCAATCAATGCGGCGGAATTCCTGTCGCAGTAGTTCTCCCATGGGCCGTATCCGTAGAAATCCAATGTCGCATATTCGCCAGGCATTGTGAATTTCATTCCGTAACGGAACATATCGGAAGCTGACTTGAGCCCACCGGCATCGGTCATCTTCTCAGAACAAACGACAGAGCCGTCAGAATATATCCTGTAAGTCATAATGAGGTTGCAGACATCTCCGAAAGGCTTGTAAGCCACAGCCACCTCATAATGGTCAGGACGGGCTTCCACATTGAAAGACAGAGGCTTGAGTTCAGGATTCCTCCATACAGCGAACTTCTTGTGAAGCTGTGCACCCATATCGTTCTCAACAGGGGCCCTCCAGAATGATGGAACAAGAGGCTCTGAAAGCATCTCCGCACCGTCGTTCACATAGCTTGTCAACAGACCTGATTCCTTGTTGAACACGGCTTCCCAGGAACTGATGAGATCGCAGGAGGTGCCTGCTGATTTATACTCCGAAGCAAATGAAGCGGTCTCCTTTGTGTCAATCCACTCCGGAAGTCCGGCTCCCGGAACGGCAGCGGAATTGGGCGCAAATGCGGACGCAGGGGCCTCATATACAGCAATCTGGTCGTATGCCACCTCGAATCCGGCCGGCAGAATGCCATCCTTCCTCTTGAGTTCCCATCTGACATTCAGATAAATGTCAGCATCTTCCTGTCCAGGGACGTGAGCCTTTCCGCAAGCGCAGGAGGCAGCCGCAAGCATATCCTTCCTGGTCAGGCCGATACCTACTGAAACAGTCTCTCCCGGAGCGGCCTTTACATTCTCCACAACGCCGCTGAGACATTTCACTCCGGCAGCCTCAAGTTCCCAGACCATTCTGTATCTGGAGAGGTCAATGAAGAAGTTCTCATTGTGGACTTTGAGCCTGTACTCCGAATTGTCGTCCATCAGACGCTCTTTGGAAACATTGACGTCCTCTTTTGAAGTGAGAATCGAGCGGTACTGATATCTTATCTCATAGGCCGACGGATGGAACTGGCGGTCGGCTGTGATGAAGCCGTTGCAGTTGAACGAGCCGTCAGACGGATCATAGTCATTGAGGTCTCCTCCGAAAATGAAGATATGGTCAGTGCCGTATTTCTCCGGAGAGACTTTGTGGTAAACCGCCTGGTCCTCGAAATCCCAGATGAATCCGCCCTGATATGAAGGATATTTGCGGACAAGGTCCCAATACTCTTTGAAATTGCCGACAGAATTGCCCATAGCGTGTGCGTACTCGCACTGGATAAGCGGTTTAGGAGGGTTGTTCTCCAGATATTTCACACATCCGTCAGGAGAAAGGTACATCGGACAGAAAATGTCGGTATTATATTCAAGTACAGCTCTTTCGTACTGGACTGGACGAGTGGTGTCATAAGCCTTGATCCAGTCGTAGCAGGCCCTGAAATTGTCACCGTTGCCGGCCTCGTTGCCAAGACTCCATACAATGACGCTCGGGTGGTTGATGTCCCTGAGCACCATCCTCTGGTTTCTGGAAAGATGGGCTGCACGATAATCATCCCTATGGGCCAAAGAAGCATCTCCGTAACCCATCCCGTGAGATTCCACGTTGGCCTCGTCCACAACGTAAATACCGTATTTGTCGCAGAGGGAGTACCAAAGCGGGTCATTCGGATAATGGCTGGTACGCACCGCATTGACATTCAGCTGTTTCATCACCTCAATATCTCGGATCATCTCGGCCTCTGAAACCACATAACCGTTGTGAGGACTGAGCTCGTGACGGTCAGTTCCCTTGATGAGCACCGCCTTGCCGTTCACCAGCAGCTGGACATTCTTTATCTCCACTGTCCTGAAGCCGAATTTGACACTTGCGCTCTCCACCATTCCTTTCTTGTCCGAGGCGCTTGCCTTCAATGTGTAAAGAGAAGGGGACTCGGCGCTCCAGAGAAGAGGAGAAGCTACCTTGGCATCAGCGCTGAGGGCGAGGCATCCGTCAGCCTCCTTCACTGTGGACTTGCCGGAGACGCTATTGAACTCCGCCACCGTCTTTCCCTCAGGATCAATCACTTCATAATTCACAGAGACGATTCCCGGAGTGACTCTGGCCAGCACGGAAAGATTGCCGTGCATATCGGCCTTGACATTCAGGTCCTCAAGCCTCTTTTTCTCTCTGGTATATACATAAACACCTCTTGCGATTCCGGAGAAACGCCAGAAATCCTGATCCTCAAGATAAGTTCCGTCACACCAGCGGAAAATTTCAAGAGCGATAAGGTTCTCACCAGGCTTCACAAAAGATGTTATGTCGAATCTTGCCTCAAGCTTGCTGTCCTCGCTGTAGCCCACTTCTTTTCCGTTCACCCATATGCGTACGTTTGATGTGGCGGAGCCTATACAGAGGGCTATCTGCTTTCCAATCCAGCCGGCAGGAATATTGAACGAGCGTCTATACTGGCCAACAAAGTTTTGGTCTTCAGGAACATACGGAGGATTGTTCTTGTAATGTCCTCTCCAGGCGTAGCCCACATTGAGATAGAGGGCATCGCCATATCCGTTCAGTTCCCACATTCCCGGAACCGGGATGCTTCCCCATTCCGAGTCATTGAAATCCACAGTCTGGAAACCGGTTGCCCTTGATGAAGGATTCTGGCAAAGGTTGAACTGCCAGATACCGTTCAGGGACAATGTTTTCTGCTGGTCTGTCGTGAATGTCGCCCTCATAGGGAGACGGTTTCTCTCAAACAAATCCGGATTCTGCCAGTCCTCCATCTGTCCAGTTACAGGAGCAGCCGGTGCTGCCAGCGACAAACTCAAAAGAGCCGCTGTAAATGATAATGTCTTAACAAGGTTCATCATTATATCGGTTTTAATAATTTCAGTGTTTTATTGCAAAATCTGCAACAATGAGACAGTCCCGTCCATCGCAGATGCTAATATAAAACTTTTTCCTTTTTTTGTCAATACCTTGATCGGATTGACAAGGGCGGAAGAAAATTTATGCGCCCACAGGAACTTCCCGTCAGAAGACCTGAGAGCCACAATATTGCCCTTGTCGGTAGGAATATAGAGCACGCCGTCTTTCTCCACAAGCGCCGTAGGTGCGATATCATAGCCGGTGCTGTCCCGGACTTCCCAGGATTTCAGGGCATCAGTCAGTTCTCCGCCATCAGCCGGGGCCTTGACAGCGGCCGGAAAAGCGTAAGCCCTGCCGAACATCACTTTGGAGAAAACGGTGGAGCCATCTTCACTGAGACCAATGGCGTCACGTCCGCCGTCAACCCTGAAAAGCTCTTTGCCGTCCGCAGCATCCAGCACATAGACTTTCCTGTCAGGCACGGCGACGAATATCCTGCCGGAAGAACAAAGCGGCACACAGGATGCAGGTGAGAACATACGGGAAGGCCGTTTCACGTGCCATACCCACTGCTCCCTGCCGGTCCGGGGATCAAGTGAATACAGACTTCTGCCCCAGCTTCCGAACACCACACGGCTTTCATCGCAATAAGGGGTGGAGACAATGTGTCCTTCGACTCCGGTATATGTCCATACCGCTTTCCCGTCTTTCAGATTGAGCGCACGGAAAGCCCCGTCAGAGCCTCCTATATATACTAAATCATTCATTATCAATGGAGATCCAAGAACAGACCTGCCTGTCTTGTAAGTCCATCTCACTTTTCCGTCAGAGGTGGCGAGAGCGTAAACATTTCCGTCGGAGCAGCCGAAGACAAGCAGGTTGCCGGAGACGGCCGGAGTGGAATAAATTTTTCCGGGGAAAGTCGCACTCCATATCTCGTGTCCGTCCGCGATTGACACGGCCTTCATCAATCCGGAAGCTAAAGGAAAGTATGCAACATTATTTTTCACAGCGAATCCGGCGGCTATATTGGCGTCAAAGACTTTCTTCCACACCTCCCTGGCCTGCGGATAACGGGCGTTGACGCTGTATCTCATCCACGGATAGTCATCCGGAAGTCCGTCCTCATCATAGACAACCCTGTCCTCCACCCGTTTGAGGGTCTTGGAGCACCAGGGTTCGAATTCGACGGCAGTGTCTCCGTAAAGTCTTCTTTCTGAGAAAGATATATGGTCGCCTTCAAGCCTGACCACGGTGTAGCCCGGCACAGAGCCTGCAGAAAGTGATGACCGGCACAGAACGGCAGGGATTCCCTGGTAGTTTTTCTTCACATCCCTGTGCCAGTGTCCACCTATCGCAAACCTGACATCCAGACGTTTCAGTTCTTTTGTAACATCGAAATAATTCAACACTGATGAGTCCATAGGATAGTGGTTGATAAAGATGCTCTTCTCATCCTCTTCAAGGCTCTCCAGCCATTTCATTGTCTCGCGGGGGACAAGTCCGGGAGCCATACGCATATCAGGTCCGCTGTTGCATCCGATGAACCGCCAGCCTCCCGCCTTGAATGTGAAGCGCTCATAGCCAAACACATTCTTGAAAGTATTGCAGCCGCTCTCTGACCAGTTGGCATCGTGATTGCCCTGCACCACATAGTACGGGACACGAAGAGAATCCATCATAGTCCTGGCCATCTGAATCTCCCTGTCAGCACCGAAATCTGTGATGTCCCCTCCGAAAATGACGAAATCCAGTTCCTTGTAGCCGTTCACATCCGCAAGACATCTCCGGAAATCATCAAGCGCCGGGCTGTCAACAGACAGGTGCGTGTCAGTGATGAAGGCGAAACGGACTGAAGTGTCAGCAGGCTCGGAGGCGAATGCAAATGTCCGCGCCACAGATACACACATGGCAGCGGACACAGCTGATATTAGTTTGATATTCATCAGATTATCTCAATGTCTTTTTCATTTATCCATCCTTGCCTTCCATCGGAAAGAGATATTTTGTACCATTTTCCCACAGAGTCCAGCACATTGACCTTAGTACCTTCGTGCAATACAAACAGGTCTTTTGACGATTCGGAGGACGGGGAACTCTTGACCGATGATACAGGACGCATAACTATAGCGTAATCCGCTTTAAGATAAATATTTCTCTGCCAGCGGGCAGATCCGTAGCTTCCGGCCGAGAGCAGCAGGACCACTATGGACGAATAAAAACCGGCACGCCTTGCCGCAGATGTCCTTCCAAGAAGGAAAAGCAGGACGAGACCGAGGAAAGCTGCCAGCAGAAGGAGTGAAAGCAAGGCCCAGGTGTCTGACTTCATCAAGTAGCAGATTTTCCTTGCCCAGCTTTTCAGTATGAATTCCGGCACGATTTCTATCTTGTCCTGGTTCATTGACTCGGCGAATTCCAGATTGAACCTTGCGTCAGAGAACGAAGGGTCAAGTTTCAGGGCCCGTTCATAATAAAGCACGGCACGGGCATTGTCAGAGGACTTGAAATAGGCATTGCCGAGATTATAATATAGTTCAGCGCTCTCTACACCTGCGTTCTCCACTGATTTCCAGGCATCCACACTCTCCTGGAACTGTCCTGCAGTATAGGCGTCCACACCTCTGCGCCACAATGAGTCCAGATATTCTGTCCCCTCCGCATCCGCCGCATCCGGCATAACCATAAGGGCGGCTATCAGAAGGGCTGCCCCGGAAACTGCAGGGGCTTTCCTGTGAGACTTCATAATTGAATCGATAGATGATATCACTTTGACAGCCTGATTGTAGTGCACACTCATAGCCTCATTTCCGGATTCAGGAGAATAGCGGGCGAACTCGCAGGCATCAAGAAGCCCTACAAACTCCTCCACAAGCGTCTGATCAACGCCTCCATCGGAAAGACGGGAAGCGATATTGTCCTTGTTCAGTTCCTCCGCTCCGATATTCAGCTTGTCAGAGATGAAACCGAGCAACGCCTTATGAAGTTCCTCATAGAATGCCGAATAGAGATTCTGGGAGAGGTAGCGGCCAGCGGTCTTCAGCCTTCCGAGAGCCATCTTTGTGGCACGGCGGTTCCTTGTTCCGGCCACGTCAGCCCTGCGGGCAGCAAGCCCCCTGAACACGTACCATACCGTCAAGGCGAGCAGCACAAGAAAAGCAGCAGCCATCCAGAAATACCATCTGTCAACCAGGAACATTTTCTTGAATGCATATTCAGGTATGTCACCCGAAATGAAACGGATATCCTCGCCAAGATTGCGGACGCCTTTTCTGTCCGGAGCCGCCACCACAGGCGAATCAATTGACGTGGAGCCGGAAGAAGCGCCTTTCTCCACTTCGAAGTCAATTGTGCCGGCGCTTACAGTCACATATTTGCCGGCATTCACATCATAATATGAGTAGTTCACCGGACCGATGGTGAAATCACCGTGGCTTCTCGGAATGAACGGATATTCAAAAACCTTGCTTCCTGTCGTGCCACCGGTGCTTTTGTCCACATTTTCAGTGACTTTGGTATCATAAACCTCCAAATCCGGAGGAAATGAAATCTTCGGAGCCTCGAGCAGGGACACATTGCCCCGGCCGGACAAGGTTACTATGAGTGAAGTGGCCTCGTGGGTCTTCAACTGGTCTTTCGCAAGTCTTGCGGAAATCTTGAAACTGCCCACTCCACCTCCGAAACCGGCCGGCGCCCCTGATGGAAGGGGGCGGACATCAACCTTGACCGACGGCGATGTAATCCGCTTTCTCACAGTGGTGTAGCCATCATCAAAAAAGCTGTCGAATATACTGTTGGAAGTTCTGTTGGAAGTCCTCACATTCACAAGGCATATTAGTTCGGCAGGGTCAATCGTGAGAGTGCCGGCCTGCTGGGGAATGATGACATATCTGCGCAGAAGGGCCGAATTGTAAATCTTTCCTCCGACATCCTCCCTCTGGAATTCGATATTGGAAGGTGCGGCTGTCTCCTGGCTCCAGAAGCCGTTGAAAGACGGGAATCTCGCACCTTCGAATCCTGCTATATCAACTCTCTGATACAGTTTGAGTTCCGCTGTCACAGGCTCACCTATCACCACATTGGAGCGGCTCAGTGAAAGTTTAAGATAGAGATCCTCTGCAGAAATATTGCCTGGGCTGTTTCTCGACTGCGAGCCGGAGCCCTGCTGTGAAGACTGGGAACCAGAAGAAGAACCGGAAGCCAGCACGTCCACCGTCACCGCTCTGGAACTTATCTCATTGTTTTTAATCTTGGCAACGGCCGGAGGAATCGTGCACTTTCCCGTCCTGACGGGTTTAAGAATATAGATATATGTGAACTGGGAAGTCTTGGTGCGCTTCCCGTTGACAATCTGCACACTGGTAGAAGAGCCCTGCTGAGGTCCCCATACAAGAGTGAAATCATCCCCGTGGTCCCAGCTGAATGAACTTGGCCTGTCTTCTCCGTCAATGATGAAAGTGACATTGAACTGTTCGTCAGACCCCACGATATTCGGAGCGTCCACTTTGATGGAGGTCTGTGCCTCCGCTTTCATACCAAGCAATAAAGCTGAGATAAGCACAACTGCCCCTCTTCCCTGCGTTGACGCAATTCCAAATACTCTTCTGAAAAATCTCATCTTTGTGTTCATATTACCAGTTCTTCTCTTTCTGCCTTGATTTCAGGCTTTCCGCCTTTTCCTTGTTCACTTTCTCCTGGGTGGCCTTTTCTTTTGCCTGGATGGCCTTCAGCATCTGCTGCGCCTGCTGAGGAGATATGTTAACTTCCTGCTGTCCAGCCTGGCCGTTCTGCGGATTCTGCTGATTCTGACCGTCCTGATTGTCATTCTGGTCATTCTGGTCATTCTGACCGTCCTGATTGTCCTCGCCGCCCTGATTCTGCTGATCATTCTGATCCTGTTCGTCATTCTGCTGGTCCTGGCCACCTCCACCGCCGCCATTCTGCTGCTGGTCTTCAAGCATCTTCCTGGCATAGATGTAATTCTCCTTGGCCTGAAGGTCTCCAGGGTTGAGCAACAATGATTTCTTGAATGCCTCCACAGCAGCGGCATAATCTTTCAGGGCCAATGCGTTGTCGCCCTCATTGAAATAACAGTCAGCACCTCTCGGATGGGCCGCAGCGACCTGGCTGACTGTACCCATCATTTTCTTCGCCTCATCGTAATGCTCCTGCCTGTACAGAGTGTTGGCTAAATTATAGTTGGCAGCTACGGACAGAGAGTCCTTCACAAGAGCGCGGCGGTATGAAATCTCCGCCTCCTTGAAATTGTCCTTGCGGAACAGACGGTTGCCCGACCGCACTTCCTTCCTGTCTGTCTGGGCGGACGCCGCCGTTGTCAGAAACAGGGCCAGTATTATATATAAAAATCTTCTCATCATCGTATCATTATAATGCGGCAAACCGCTTGAAAATTATCAATTTCCCTGACGGTCAAACAGATGCCTGAACATTTTCCGCTCTCCCACAAGCATCTGGATTACAAGAAGAACCAGCGCTATCGCAAAGAAATACATATATTGCTCGTCGTATTCCTCGAAGACCACGGAATTGAACTGTTCGTCCTCAAGCTTGCGTATGCTCGCTATAACAGGATTCAGGCCGAATTCCTCGTTCCCGGCACGGACATAGGCACCGCCTCCCGCCTCGGCGATTTCACGAAGGGTGGCTTCGTCCAACTTGGTCACCACTATGTTGCCCTTCGAATCTTTCAGAAGTTCGCCGTTCATAGGAATCGGCTGTCCCTCAGCCGAACCGACACCGATTGTATAAACCTGGATTCCCATCTCGGCGGCCTGCTTCGCGGCATCTACCGGATTGTCCTCGTGATTCTCGCCGTCCGTAATCACGATAATCGCACGGCTTTTCTCGCTCTGTGCGCTGAAGCTTCTGATACAAGTATTTATGGCGTCTCCAATCGCAGTGCCCTGAACCGGTATCGACGACGTCGAAATGCTGTTCAGGAACATTTTGGCAGAGACGTAGTCAGTGGTGATAGGCAGCTGGACGAATGATGTCCCGGCGAAAAGCACCAGGCCGATCCTGTCCCCGTCGAGTTTGTCCACAATTCTGGAAATAGCCAGCTTGGCACGCTCCAGCCTGTTCGGGGAATAATCCTTTGCAAGCATAGAGTTGGAAACATCCAGAGCAATCATCACTTCCGCCCCTTTTGTCTGATGTTCCTTAAGTTTAGCCCCTATCTGGGGCCGTGACATTCCAATGATGAAGAAAAAAAACGCCAGAGAGAACAGGACTGCCCTCACCCATCCTTTAGTGCGCGAATAGGACGGCATCAACTGGGTCACTAAAGCGGCGTCACCGAACTTCAGTATCCTTTTCTTCCTCAGATAACGCATCAATCCATAAAGCGCCAGAAAGACCGGCACTAAAATCAAAAGTACAAGATATTGAGCCTGAGCAAAATAAATCATATTCTCCTCCTTTTTCTACGGCAGTTTCCTCAGGAAAAGCAAGCTGAACAGGGCCTCAAGAAGGAGGCATAACAACGCAACAACTCCGTATTTCGGAAACAATTCTTTGTACACCGGAAAACTGTCTATCGTTGTCCTGGCCTTCTCCATCTTGTTGATTTCGCTGTAAATCTCGGAGAGTTTGGTGTTGTCCACGGCCCTGAAATACCTGCCTCCGGTCGTCTCGGCTATGTTTTTCAGCAGGTCCTCGTCAATTTCAACCTTGACGTTCTGCATTTCAACTCCCCAAGGGGTGATAACCGGATACGGAGCTGTTCCGTTGGCTCCCACACCGATTGTATAAACCCTTACTCCATAAGTCTTTGCTATGTCAGCCGCATTCTGGGGAGTAATCTCTCCGCTGTTGTTCACACCATCAGTTAGCAGAATGACGACACGGCTTTTCGCATCCGAGCCCTGCATTCTTGCGACAGCTGTGGCCAGACCGTTTCCTATCGCGGTTCCGTCATCAATAAGGCCTGTCTCAATCTCTTTCATAAGATTGATAAGCGTCGCCCGGTCTGTGGTCAAAGGACACTGGGTGTAACTTTCACCCGCGAACACCACAATACCGATTCTGTCAGAAGGCCTTTGCGAGATGAATTCAATCGCTATGTCTTTGGCGGCACTGATTCGGTCCGGAGTGAAGTCTCTCGCCAGCATACTGGTGGAGACGTCCATAGCGAGCACTATGTCAATACCTTCCGTATCAATCTTGTCCATCTGTTTTGATGACCTAGGCCTGGCGATGGCTATGATTATCATCACCAGTGCGACAGTCCTCAAGGCCATCGGGAGATGCCTCAGCACTCCAAGAATTGAACTGCCGCCCGCTTTCCAGGGGCCGATGCCGGAAACACGGAGATGAGGCTTGCGCCCAGCCAGCTCAATATAAATATAATGAGCCACGAGCAGGGCCGGAATGACCAGCAGCCAAAGCAGCTTGGGATACTCAAAGAACATTTCCGCCCTCCTTTTCTTCTTCGGCCTTCCAGGTGGCTGTCACGAAACGCACAGCAGAAGGCACAGCTTTAACATTGTCCTCATCGGAAACAGTCATCTTGGCGAACTTCACGAGGTCGGACATCAGGAACAGTTCCCTTGCCTCCTCCATCAGTTCAGGAGCTATTTCCTTGTCCTTCAATCCCTCGAAAATCTCGGCAGTGGTCATTTCCATTGCGCTGACACCGAAACGGGCGGCGATATATTCCCTGAGCACGTCAGTCACGCCGCTGTAGAAGAACTTCTGCTTGTCCGGTGCCCAATACTTGTTGCCCCGGAATTTGTCCAACTGTCTCAGGGCCACAATATACGGCGGGTCCTTGACCGCTCCGCCGGCCTCTGCTCCGAGCTTCTTGCGGGAAACAGCAAGCGCCCATATTAGCACAGCCAATGCAGCAAGCAGCTGGAATGCCAAAATGTATGGGAGTATTTCACTGAAAGTCAAAGGATAACGAATCTGTCCGCGGATATCGTGAGGTTTGAAGACTGCCGTGTCAACCGGCATTGTCCTGACATCCAGCTCCTGGCCTTTGAAAATCAGCGTATCAGCCTGTCCATCTGGCATAATCCTCAGAACCCGAATGTCCGGAAGCGAATATCGTCCTTCATCAAATGAGGTTATCAGCACACTGCCGGAAATATTGGCGATTCCAGTCTTTTTAGCGAGTTTCAGTGTATCCAACCTCCAGGCAGTGAGCACACTGACACTGTCAATGAAACCTTCACGATAATCCGGAAGCATCAGTTTCGTGCCGGCTGCGACATTATCCATCCGGAATCCGTACTCCAACTGGTCGGCGATGAGCACTGAATCGCGTTTCTGCATCTGCCGCAGGAAAGTTTTCCCCGCCTCAATTCTTCCAGCCTCCGCACCGCCGGCAAGGCAGAAAGCGAAGACAAGAGCCAGAGGCAGAACTGTTTTTACCATTCCCTTCATATTCACCTTTTATCAAAAAAAGCCATCAGACCTTTCACATAGTCTGAACCTGTGGCAATCTCAACATTGTCAATCTGATACCTGAGCATCAGCTTGTTGGCCGCCATATCAGATGCCTTGACCGACTCGGCGAAAGCCCGGCGGACTTTCTTGCTGGAAGTGTTCACCCAGGCCGTACGGCCGGTCTCGGAATCTTTCACATTCACCAGACCGACATCAGGAATGGAACGTTCCCTGCTGTCGTAAACCTTTATCACAGAGATATCGTGGCGATTCACAGCAACTTTCAGGGCATCCTCGTAGCGGGGATATCCATCCTCATTGAAATCCATCATATCTGACAGCAGGAAAGCCGTGCATTTCTGCTTTATGGCATTGGTCAGGAAACGCAGGGCGCCGCTTATGTCAGTGCCTGAAGACTTCGGCTGGAGTTCGATTATCTCCCTGATGATATGCAGAAGGTGACTGCGGCCTTTCCGCGGAGGGATGAATTCCTCCACCCTGTCGCTGAAGAACAGCGCACCCACTTTGTCATTGTTGATTATCGCAGAGAACGACAGTACAGCCGCAAGCTCGGCAATCAAATCCCTCTTGGTACTGCCGTCGGTGCCGAAAAGACCAGACCGGCTGATGTCGATAAGCAGCATCACGGTCATCTCGCGCTCTTCCTCAAACACCTTCACATATGGTGCGCGAAGGCGGGCAGTGACATTCCAGTCCATATTGCGAACATCATCACCGTATTGATATTCACGGACTTCGCTAAAAGCCATACCTCTGCCTTTGAACGCAGAATGGTACTCTCCCGCAAATATCTGATGGGAGAGAGCCTTGGTCTTGATTTCAATTTTACGGACCTTTTTCAGGAGGTCCGCTGCACTGGTGTTCGTATCCATAGCTACGGAGTGTTAAAGACCGGAACCCTACGGAACAATCACTGCGTTGAGCACCTGGGATATGATGTTTTCCGTGGTAACATTCTCCGCTTCGGCCTCGTATGTCAGCCCGATACGGTGGCGGAGCACCTCGTTGCATACGGCGCGCACGTCCTCAGGAATTACATAGCCTCTTCTCTTGATGAACGCATACGCTTTCGCGGCCATTGACAGGGAGATACTTGCTCGAGGAGAGGCGCCGTACGAGATCAGGCCCGCTATCGACTTCAGATTGTAATCCTCCGGAGTCCTGGTCGCATAGACAATGTCCACGATGTAACGCTCGATCTTCTCGTCCATATAAACCTCCCTGACCACATTGCGGGCGCGGACAATATCTTCCGGGCTCACGACAGGCTGCGCCTTCGGGAATTCGCCCGTATTGTTCATACGGATAATCTGGCGCTCCTCCTCTTTCTTGGGATAGGAAACCACAACTTTGAGCATAAAACGGTCAACCTGTGCCTCCGGAAGCGGATAAGTTCCTTCCTGCTCAATCGGGTTCTGGGTAGCCATCACCAAGAACGGGTCAGGAAGCTTGAACGTCTCCTCCCCGATGGTGACCTGACGCTCCTGCATCGCCTCCAGCAGAGCGGACTGCACTTTCGCAGGAGACCTGTTGATTTCGTCCGCCAGCACGAAATTGGCGAAGACAGGGCCCTTGTGGACCTCGAACGACTCATTTTTCTGAGAGTAGATCAATGTACCGAGGACATCGGCAGGAAGGAGGTCAGGAGTGAACTGGATTCTGCTGAATTTGGCATTGACAGCCTGTGCCAATGTATTAATAGCCAATGTTTTCGCCAATCCAGGAACACCCTCAAGAAGGATATGTCCATTTGCGAGAAGGCCTATCATAAGGTTCTCCACAAGCTGCTTCTGTCCGACAATAACCTTACCCATCTCAAGCGAAAGAAGATCAACAAATGAACTTTCTTTCTGAATGCGTTCATTGAGCTCTTTAATATTCACACTGTCCATTATAATATATTTTAATTTCAATTTCACTATCTTTGCGGACAAACCAAACCCGCATTCCGATGAGATACCTCATACGTCTTTCATACAACGGCGGCGCATTCTGCGGATGGCAGGCGCAACCCAATGCTCCATCCGTCCAGGAATGCCTCCAGAACGCCCTTTCAATCCTCCTTAAAGAGAAAATACAGGTCACAGGAGCCGGCAGAACGGACACTGGAGTAAATGCCGTGAACTACGTGGCACATTTTGATGCCCGGCCGCTCACGGACACTGAAACGGCCTTTATTTGCTACAAATTAAATGCCATCTTGCCTGCAGGAATCGTCATTCACGAGGTGTCCCCTGCGGATGACGGATTCCACTCAAGATTCGATGCTTCGAAACGTGAATATAAATATTTTATACATAGAAAAAAAGATCCATTTGTCGCATCGAGATCCTGCCTTTACACATTTCCCCTTGACTTGGAAGCAATGAACAAGGCCTGCGGTTATCTATTAGGAACTAAAGACTTCAGCTGCTTCGAAAAGACCGGAGGCAATAACAAAACCTCCATCTGCACAGTATTCAAAGCCGTATGGGAGGAATATGAGCCCGACCACGTTAAAATGATGGGCTATCCTGCGGAAAAAGGTGATTATATTGTATTTACAATATGCGCTGACAGGTTTCTGAGGAATATGGTCAGGGCCATTGTGGGCACAATGCTGGAGATAGGACGGGGAAAGCGCCCGCCGGAATGGACGGAGGAACTGATACGTCTCGGCTCAAGATCCGCCGCCGGCCAGTCAGTGCCGGGTTATCCTCTTTATTTAGAAAGGATAGATTTTTTTCAAAAGTCGTAATTTTTGACTAAATTTGCAGATTGCAATTATAATATTATTGATTTACTATGTTGTTCTATCTTTTACAGGCTGGACTTGACTCTGCGGACATCGTGTCCCAGACGGCCGCGGTGGTTCCTCACGAGGAGAAAATGAGACTGTTGGATATGGCTTTCAAAGGAGGCTGGCTGATGCTGGTGCTCCTCGCCCTTTCAATTCTGGCCATCTATATTTTCGGAAAGAAATGGTGGATGATCCACCAGGCCGGCAGTATTGATGACAATTTTATGAGGGACATACGAGACTATATCCACGAAGGCAAACTCAAATCGGCCGTGAGCCTCTGCGAGAGGTATGACTCGCCTGTGGCCAGACTTGTCGAGAAGGGAATCTCGAGAATCGGACGTCCTCTTTCTGACATACAGACCGCTATCGAGAACACAGGAAACACAGAAGTGGCGAGACTTGAGAAAGGTCTTCCTATTCTTGCGACCATCGCCGGCGGCGCACCTATGATCGGATTCCTCGGAACCGTGATAGGTATGGTGCAGGCATTCTTCAATATGGCCCAGGCCGGAAACAACATTGACATCACCCTGCTGTCAAGCGGTATTTACACAGCAATGATTACCACGGTGGGCGGCCTGATAGTCGGAATCCTTGCATATTTCGGGTACAACTATCTGACATCCAACATCTCTGACCTCGTGTTCAAGATGGAGAACGCCACAATTGACTTTATGGATCTCCTCCACGAGCCTGCGGACGGAGACTCAGTGTCAGCGGAATAAGAATTCAGGAGCATCAGATATGGCATATAAAAGATCAACCAAAGTGCTGTCCGACACCGCGATGTCGTCTATGACCGACCTCGTGTTCCTGCTGCTCATCTTCTTCCTCATCACATCGACTCTGGTGAATCCCAACGCATTGAAACTCCTGCTGCCTAAAAGCACAGGACAGGTTTCCGCAAAAGCCACTGTCAGCGTGTCAATCAAGGACTGGAACGACGGGACATATTCGTACCATATCAATGGGGACGAGACAGCCATTCCATTCGGGGAAGTCGAGGATGAACTGGTAAATCTGCTTCAGACACAAGAAGATCCTACTTTCTCGATATATGCTGACGAGAGCGTGCCGGTGAAAGAGGTGGTCGCTGTGATGAACATCGCCAAAAGGAATCATTACAAAGTGATACTGGCCACACAGCCGGAATAGCATTGAAAGATGAAGAAGTTCCAGGAAATACGCCGTAAAACTGAAAAAACGGCCACTGTCATAGCGCTGACCATCACTGTGGGACTGCACGTGGCCGTGGCAGTCTGCGGGCGTTTTTCCGGACTTGTATATATTTATCCTCCTCCGGAGGAGCAGAGTTTTCTTGTGGATTTCTCTCAGGAGGAAGAGAGAACCGCTGTAGTCCAGCAGCTTAAAGGCAGAAGGCCACAGGCTGAGGATCCGGACAGGACGAGGCAGGTTGAGCTCGTGCAGCATTCCGAAGCCCAGGAGACAGGGACGAAGGCGAATGAAGCTCCGGAAGCCACAGTGGATGACTTTGGAGATGTGGAGAAATACGAGCCTCCGCGCGAGAAAGAGATAAACAAAAAGGCGCTTTTCCACGCAGCCAACAACAAGACTGACAAGGACACTCTCGCCGCACAGACCGCAAAGAAGGTCAGCGAGTCATTGAAAGAAGGACATGCACAGGGCAATACGGCCACCGGAAAGACCACAGGAGAACCTAATGCCGTTGTCAAGGGAAGAAGCGTTGTTGGAGCAATAGCCAAACCGGCATACACAGTCCAGGAAGCCGGTATTGTCGTGGTGACTATCTGGGTTGACCAATATGGAAACGTGACCAAGGCCCAGCCAGGAGCCCCGGGCACGACAGTCAATAACGCCACATTGTGGGCTGCTGCAAGGACGGCGGCGATGAACACTCATTTCAATGTTGACGGAAATGCCAAAGCGATTGTGGAAGGTAGCATAACATACCATTTTGAACTAAAACAATAAACAGTGAATAAAACAGTTAACTGTATAAATAAAGTAAAATGGCGTGAGCCAGACATTAATTAATTAAATCGCCCGGACGGGCAAAATCCAAAATGGAAGAAAACAGCAAAAGCGGTTACACCGCAGAAGGAAGGAAACTCAGACCGAGAAGGCCGAGAGTTTCCGGGAAGGTTTACTCATCATCAGAAGGACCTTCAGAAAGAGAAAGGAGGAGTTACGGAGCATCTGATGGCCGCGGACACGGTTCTTCAGAAGGCAGGAATTATGGTGACTCCGGAAGAAGAACTTACGGCCACTCAGAGGGCCGCGGCGGCTATGGAAACTCCGAAGGAAGAAGTTACGGACAGAACAGACGTCCGTCATACGGCAATTCCGACAGAAAGAGCAGTTATGGCGGCGGAGAAAGAAGGAGCTATGGCGGTACCGAAAGCAGAAACTATGGAAACCCGGAAGAAAGAAGGACCTACGGCCGTCCTGAAGGCAGAACCTACGAGCAGCCGGCAAGGAGGCCTTACGGAGGGAACTCAGAGGGCAGAAACTTCGGACCATCCGGCAGATGCGCTTTCGGCAATGGGGAAAGGCGTCCTTCATCGCCACAGGAAGGCGGAAGAGGATTCGCTGGCCAGGACAGGAAGCCGGCAGGCAGGAACTTCGGGCCATCCGGCAGAAGAGCTTTCGGCGGACCTAAACCGGCAGGCAAAGGCGGCTTCGCAGGCAAGGGGAACTTTGCCGGCAAACAGGCACGCCCGGCTGCCAAGAAACCTAATCCGTACAGATTCAATGAGAACGATGAGCAGAACATCAATATGATGCTGAGCCGCAAGCCTCAGCTCGACCAGATTCAGCTTTCGGACAATGACACAGTGGAGACACCAATCAAGGAGGTGATTCGCCTGAACAAGTTCATTGCCAACTCCGGAATCTGCTCCAGAAGAGAAGCGGACCAGTACATCCAGGCAGGCGTTGTCACTGTGAATGGAGAAGTCGTAACAGAACTCGGCAGCAAAGTCAACGTGTTCAATGACGACATCAGGTTCAACGGAGAGAGAATCCGTGGCGAGGAGAAAGTATATATCGTGATGAACAAGCCGAAAGGATTTGTCACCACAGCGAGCGATCCTCACGCCGAGAAGACCGTCATGGACCTCCTCAAGAAATGCTCCGCCAGAGTGTTCCCGGTTGGAAGACTTGACAAGAACACTACCGGTGTGCTGATGTTCACCAACGACGGGGAGATTGCCGAGAGGCTGACTCATCCTTCTTATGACAAGAAGAAGATTTACCAGGTCATCCTGGACAAACCGCTCTCACAGGAGGACTATGACCATATCGTGGCGGGTGTGACCCTGAGCGATGGAGAGATCAAGTCAGATGAGCTCGAATTCATCGACCCTGAGGATCACAGGAAACTCGGCATCGAGATTCACTCAGGCAAGAACCGCATAGTCAGAAGGATTTTCGAATCCCTAGGATACGATGTCAAAGCGCTTGACAGAGTGTACTTCGCAGGACTCACCAAAAAGGGCCTGAAGAAGGGCGAATGGCGTTATCTTTCTGAGGGTGAAGTGAATATCCTCAAGATGGGAGCTTATGTATAATACCATACTGGAACCTAAAGAGCACAGAGCCGGATTTGTCAACATTATCGGAAACCCTAATGTTGGCAAATCCACTCTTATGAACGCCCTCGTCGGCGAGAAACTGTCCATAGTCACTGCAAAGGCGCAGACTACAAGGCACAGGATCAGGGGAATTGTCAACGGGGAGAACTACCAGATAGTGTATTCCGACACTCCGGGCATCCTGAAGCCGAACTACCGTCTTCAGGAGAATATGATGGACTATGTTGACACTGCCATCGGGGATGCGGACATCATTCTGTATGTTACAGACGTGGTGGAGAAAGCCGACAAGAACGCTGACTATGTCAACAGGCTCAAGGATCTTGAATGCCCGGTGATAATTGTGGTGAACAAGATTGACATAAGCAATCAGGAGAAAGTGGTCAGCCTGATGGCCGAATGGCAGGAAAAAGTGCCACAGGCACTTGTGATACCGGTATCGGCGCAGGAGAAATTCAACATTGAGAGTGTTCTCAATGCTGTTATCTCCAGACTGCCTGTGTCCCCGGCCTGGTTTGACAAAGACGCCTTCACAGACAAGAATCTCAGGTTCTTCGCATCGGAAATCATCCGTGAGAAGATTTTGGAGAACTACTCCCAGGAGATTCCTTACTGCTGCGAGGTCGCGATAGAGGCGTTCAAGGAAGAGGAGGAGCGCTATGAGATCAGCGCTGTCATTTATGTGATGAGGGATTCCCAGAAAGGAATACTCATCGGCAAAGGAGGGGCTGCCCTGAAAAAGACAGGGACTGATGCAAGAATCGAGATGGAGGACTTTTTCCAGAAGAAAGTTTTCCTGCATATGTTCGTTAAAGTGGACGAGAACTGGAGAGAGAACCGCAGGGAGCTCAGGAAGTTCGGATACGAGGAATAATAAATAAAAACTGACAATCGATGAGCAACGACGAATGGGAAGATATGTCTCCGGACGAACTGGAGAACGATGAAAATCTCAACGAGGAGCCGATAGATGACTCTACGGCATCCCCGTCGGATAAATATGAAAAGCTGTTAGGCGAAGACAGCAAGAAATTCAAACTGTCAGGGATGTTCAAGGACTGGTTCCTTGACTATTCGTCGTATGTGATTCTGCAAAGGGCCGTCCCGAATATCGTGGACGGACTAAAACCGGTGCAGCGCCGCGTGCTTCACGCAATGTACAGGATGGACGACGGAAGCTACACCAAGGTTGCGAACATCGTCGGACAAGCTATGCAGTACCACCCGCACGGAGACCAGTCGATATTGGGAGCACTTGTGCAGATCGGACAGAAAGGACTTGCGGTGGACTGCCAGGGAAACTGGGGTAACATTCTCACAGGTGACCCTAACGCCGCAGCACGTTATATTGAGGCACGCCTGAGCAAATTCGCCAAAGAGGTCATCTTCGACCCTAAGATAACGAACTGGATGACCTCATATGACGGCAGGAACCAGGAGCCTATAGAGCTGCCTGTCAGATTTCCTCTGCTGCTCGCCCAGGGCACTGAGGGCATTGCCGTAGGTATGGCGTCCAAGATTCTCCCTCACAATTTCAACGAGCTCATCAACGCATCCATCGCATATCTCAAAGGAGAACCGATCGAGCTGCTTCCGGACTTCCCTACCGGTGGTCTGGCTGACTGCTCGAAGTACATGAAAGGCCAGAGAGGCGGAGTGGTGAAAGTCAGGGCCAAAATCGAGAAGATTGACAAGAACACTTTGGCAATCAAGGAGATACCATTTGGCAAGACAACCCACGCCTTAGTGGATTCAATCCTCAAGGCAAAGGGCAAAGGGAAGATTAAAATCAAGAAAATCGAGGATATGACCACCGCCACCGCGGATCTGGTCATCCATCTGCCCAACGATGTTTCCCCGGACAAGACAATCGACGCTCTCTACGCATTCACCGACTGCGAGACGACCATCGCCCCGAACGCATGTGTCATCAAAGACAACAAGCCGCAGTTCCTCAGCGTGGAGGATATCCTTATATATGACACGGAGCACACGAAGGAACTTCTCGGCCGCCAGCTGCAGATCAGGCTTAACGAACTTGAGGAAAGCTGGCACTACACCTCCCTTGAGAAGATTTTCTTCGAGAACAGAGTTTACAAAATTCTGGAGGAAGATCAGAAGACCTGGGACGCCCAGATCAAGGATGTCCTGGACAAGATGAAAGAATACGAGAACTCACTGACGAGAAAAATCACGATGGACGACATTCTGAAACTCGTCGAGAAGCCAGTCCGGAAGATTTCCAAATTCGACACGAAAGTCATTGATGAAAAGATAAGGGAAATCGAGAAAGAGATGGGCAAGGTGAGAAATGACATAGATCACCTTACAGAGTTCACCATCAAGTTTTTCAAGAATATTAAGGACAAATACGGCAAGGATTTCCCTCGCAGAACGGAAATCACCGGTTTCGAGACAATTGCAGCCACCAAAGTGGTCAGCAACAATGCGAAGCTCTATGCCAATATGGCCGAGGGGTTCGTGGGAATCGGCCTGAAGAAAGATGACAACGGACAGTTCATCTGCGACTGCTCGGACATCGCCGAGATTATTGTCATAGGAAATGACGGAAAGTACAGCATCACGAAAGTTACAGACAAGGCGTTCTTCGGAAAAAATCTGCTGTATGTGGGCATCTTCAACCGTGGAGACACAAGGACGATATACAATGTCATATACCGGGACGGAAAAGCGAGTGTTTACTATGCGAAGAGATTTGCGGTGACTAGTGTGACAAGGGACAAGGAATACGATATAACGCAGGGAGTTCCGGGTTCGAAAATCGTCTGGTTCTCCGTGAACCACAACGGAGAGGCGGAGACTGTCAAGATGTATTTCCGTCCGCGTCCGAAGCTTAAGAAGCTGAATGCAGAATACGATTTTTCAGAGCTTGGCATCAAAGGCAAGACTTCGAGAGGAAATCTCGTGACCAAGAATGCCATCCAGCGCATTGTCCTCAAATCCAAAGGCATATCGACTATCGGAGGCAAGGACATATGGTTTGACACCGATGTCCAGAGGCTCAACGAGGACGGCCGAGGAGAATATCTCGGACAGTTCAGCGGAAATGACAAGATCTTGGCTGTATTCAAGAACGGCACTTATTACACAACCTCATACGATATGAGCAACCGTTACCAGGGTGAACTGCTCAGAATCGAGAAATACGACGAGAACAGGACTTATGCCGCCCTGTATTTTGACGGAGCGTCCAAACAGTTCTACATCAAAAGGTTCTCATTCCCTGTAAGCGACAATTCCCCGGCCCAGTACATACCGGATGGAAAAGGAAATTACCTGGTGGATTTCAGCGCTGACAAGCATCCGCAGTTTATGGTGACATTCACCGGACGGCAGGAGCACAGGGAGCCGGAGAAGTTCGACGCTGAGGAGTTCATCGCAAAGAAAGGTATCGCAGCCAAAGGCAACAGGTGCCACAGATACGATGTGCTCAAGGTGGAGTTCATTGAGCCTCTTGTAAAGCCTGAAGACGAAGAGGAAAACAGCGGAACAACTGGTGAAATAGTTGATTTCGAGCCGATTGACATACCTGATATCGACTCATTCAATCCTGAATCCTTGTACAGGCCGGCTGAACCTGGCGAGGAAATCTCAGGTGATGCAATTTCAGGAGATGACGACGAATCTTCAGACGATGAGCCTAATCTTTTTGACATAAAATAGTATGATAATAACGCTGACCGGTTTTATGGGCTGCGGAAAGAGCAGCATAGGCCGTCTGATGTGCGGAATGACCGGAAGCCGGTTTCTCGATCTGGATGACTGGATTGAGGACCGGCAGGGTCGTAAGATAAAGGAGATTTTCTCAAGTGACGGTGAAGCGGCTTTCCGGAAAATGGAGGTCGAGGCCCTGAAGGTGATTCTTGCCGATAACGGCCAGGCGGACACTGTTCTGTCTCTTGGAGGCGGCACTCTTACGAGTCCGGAAGCGGCTTCTCTTGTCCGCAAAAAGACTCATTGCATATATCTGAGGGCCGGAACTGAAACACTTGTGGACAATCTTTACACCTATCCCGGCGAACGCCCTATGCTTGGAGACAGCCTGAGCGACCGGCAGGCTCTCAGGCAACGGATTGAATCACTTATGTCGCAGCGCAAAGACATTTACGAGAATACGGCCCACCATATTGTTGACATTGACGGAAAAGAATACGCCGAGATAGTCTCGGAACTTAAGAGACTTTCTGCTGCCGGCAAGAATTAGTCTATGCAGTCTTGCAGACTGGCCAGATGCCGCCAAGCAGAGGGTCGGGGAGGGTTATATATAAAAAAGAGACCCGAATGTTCTCCGAGTCTCTTTTGTGGGAGCAGAGGGAGTCGAACCCCCGACCCTCTGCTTGTAAGGCAGACGCTCTGAACCAACTGAGCTATGCTCCCGAACAAGTCCGCTTTATTCAAACGGGAATGCAAATATACGGACTTTTTCCCAATAAACAAATTTTTAAACAATATTTTATCTTTCCGATGTCACCTTTCCGTAAAATGCGGAATTGGCACGGTAATGCGGAGCATAGAGTGATTCGACAGTCAATACAGGTGCGGAGAAAATTCCCGACTGGGTCACGAACAGTTCTTCCTCAATCACAGTATTCTCCTCCGGATATGAGTCGAAATAATACTCAGTCACTGCAGCCTTGACATTGCGATAACCCTGAGGCAGGAAAGAATACCATCCTGACACGCGCAACGGGCTGATTCCCAGACCATATAGTCCGGAAAGCTGCTGAACCGGGCGGAAAGCCGCCTCTCGTGGAACAGACACCTTGACAAAACTCCTGTTTTCGTCATTGTGAATCTCGCATCGGACGATCACCTTGTCGCCAATGTGCAGCACCTCGCCCAGAGCTATCTCCTTCAGTTCCTTGACGTCACGGTCCTTGACACCTGCCACGGAACCGCCCACGGAGACAGCAACCTCCTTGAAGAATCGCCTTCTGACATTGAAACCGTTGCCGGAAGCCTTCACCTCGTCCAGAGGCTTCTCGAAACGCTTGGTCATCACAATCACCGATGTTGATTTGACTCCGGCATCACCTGCCATAACCGAATTGACCGCATCAACAAACGCAGGATCCGAATCCCAATGCTGAGTCTCCTTCTGAAGCATAAGCCAGATGCGGATTCCGTCTGCAATACGCCCGGTCTCCGTATTATCCTTATGTCCAGCACTATATCCGGACATCAAATCGCACAGCATTGAATGGGCGTAAGCCTCGCTCTCAAGCAGCCCCCTGAAAGGCATCACAAGATTAGGATAATAGATCCCGCCGTCCCGATGAGCAACAGCATATTCGGTCAATGACAGGATATCCGCATCCAGAGAAGCTGAAATACGGTTCCCCGCATTGAAGGACAATCCCCACGATTTTGCAAGAGCGAGACCTTCCCGGCAAGCGAGAAGATTGCGCAATATACTCACCCTGCGGACCTTGCCCATCAGATAACCATTCAGTCCTCGCTTCTGTTCAGGCACTAGGTACTCTTTCGCATCCTTGCAGAATTCCTCGTAACGCTTCTGCACACTGCGGTCGGAAGATGACGGCTTCGTAAAAGAGACCTCCGGATATAGCGACCTCACGAACATATACTGGGCGTCATCCAGACCGCCGCACCAATAAGGCATCACCGAACGCCCCGAGAACTGGGCAGCGTCAAGATATTTGACAGATGATGACAAGTCAATGTCCAGCAGACCGGCCGAACGCATTTTCCCGAAACGCTCCAGAATCACTGCCGTGATGACAGGGGACGACTTCATCCCTTCAAACCAGGAGAATCCTCCATCTGCATTGCGGCAGGCCATCACCTTGGCAAGCAAAGCATTGTCCTCAGCCATTTCCATCTTCATTCCGAGACTCCCGGCCACTTTTCTCACATACAAAGCCTCCGAAAGCGACAGGACATCGTTCCCCGACGGCTCAACCTTCTCCGGAAGAGTCTCCTTCAGCATTTCAATTATGGAAATCTCCTTATACTCAGCCCCATAGCTGGAGCCGTTAACGAAAGACGAGCGCAATGTCTCCAGTACTTTCTCCTTGTCCATACCGTCAAGGAGCACTGCCGAATGAGCCTCCGTCACAGTCTGCACTGCCGGAAGAACAGGCACTGTCACAAAAATGCCGTCCGAGAACTTCCCGCCGCCAGCATCCGCAATGAACACCACCCTGAATCCGAGAACTCCGCCTTCAGTCTCAGGCAAGGCGTCAATATCAAACATTTCAGCGACAGACTTCCCGGCAGGCACTTCCAGATGCTTCCCATATTCTTTGACCGGAACTTTGCCCTGATAATCAGCCGAATCATATACATAAACCTTCAGACTTCCGCTCACAGGAACATCGGCATTGGAAGAAAGCGAAACAGACAGATTCATCAAGTCACCAGCATACAGACAGGCCGGAGGAACCACCGCCACCTTAACCGGAATTGTCACAACCATTTCGCGCCGGAGCGCGGCATTTTTCATTTCCTTCGTATGGGCGAACACGGACACATAATAAGTGGACAATTTCCCTGAAGTCTGGAAGTCAAATGAAAGGGTGCCATCCTCCGAAGAACGGAGGTAAGGAATAAATGCCAAAGATGTGGCGAAATTATCCCTGACAGGAATATCTTCTTCAACCGACTCCTCTGACTCCTCTGACTTCACAGCGCCCACCGCATCATCCATCGCAACGGCCTCCATAGCCATCGGAGCGCTCATCCGTGCCGATTTGGTGCGCGAACCATATGCGACAACAATATTTTCTGAATACAAGTCACTCTGCAAAAAGGCAATCTCATTCTCACCTACAGCTCCGCACACTGAATTAACGTAAATCTCCGGTATGTGGAACCCATTGGTTCTGAACTCATTCCACCTGTTGGACGCAATCGCCTCCGTACTCTTGTCGAATACAGCCACCACAGCCTCCACGCCCGGCAGCGTCTTCAATGAGACTTCGCAACGGCCTCCAGGAACAGAACGGTCAACAAAGGAACTCCACTCCAGCGGCAGGTCAAGAGACTTCGCGGCACGATGGTATTCGTTGCTGAAAGTCACCTTATCCCCGTCACGGAAATAGAACACCTGAAGGCGTACCGCATCCGGATATTCATTCTTGTAACTGAATTTCAGGGTCTTGAGAGAACCGGTTTCCGCACGTCTGCCTTCCAGATGCACAAGCTGCCTGTCAAGCAGGTCACCAGCAATGCCGAAGACCTCTGCCACGGCCCAGACAGGATGTCCGTCCGCATTGCCAATCATCAACTCCATATTGTCCTCGACCTCGGATTCAGGCACTTTGAAGAAATCTTTCACCGGAGCATCAAGGACAGTGTCGCCGTCTTTTATATAAAGCAGGTCAAGAGACGTCGTATCCTTATATTCCTTGCCGGCAGCACTATTTGCAGAGCACTCCGCAACAAATCTGTAAAGGCCTGATTTATATTTGGAAAAATCAATTTTCACTTCAGAGCCGGACTGTGCAGAAGAGGAAAAAATCCGTTTCCCGGCCTCATCCTTGAGAATATAGCCGATATTGACCGGAACAATTCCGCCATCCGGATTCGATACTTTCAGGCTTATCACGGCATTGTCTCTGTCCACGATACTGAATCCGCGTTCAATTCCAAAACGGTATCTGTTTTTAGAAGACGGACGATTCTGCCCGGCAACACTTCCCTGCCCGACTGCTGGATTTCCGTGGTTGACGTCAACATTGAAAGTGCCTGAAGTCCACAGCATTCTGGAAAATTCGCGGGTCTCCCCAGTACCGTCTGTGACCTTTACAGTCACAACGTAAGACCTCCATCCGGAGGACTCTTCCGATGAGAATCCTAACTCAAACCGGCCATCACCGTCAATATCCAGTTTGCCGGAATCCACCACGCTTCCCCAGCTTTCCACTGAATATTCAGCAGTGACCCCTGCCAGGCTGTGCCCCGAATAGCTCTCCAACTGACCTCTTACCGAAAGCGGGTCTCCCGGAAGATTCAGCCGGTCACTCTTGTCGAAATGCAAGTGGAAAGAAGGCAAGATGAATTCGTCAACCCTTACAGAACGGGATGCAAGAACTCTCTCTCCCGCAAAAGCGGCTGACCTGTCCATAAACACATTCAAAGTGAACCAGCCGTTCCTTCTGCCAACCGGAAGGGCGAAGCTTCCGGCTACAGAGCCGAATTCATTGGTTTCCAATTTCATTGACCCGACCTCATTGCCCTCGGAATCATTTAGCACTATCTCCACCGGAGTGCCGGCAGCAACTGTCCCGGCAAAGTCCACATAATCCGTCCTGTACAGCACAGCCTTGAATTTCAATGTGTCTCCCGGATTGTAAGCGCCCTGGTCAGTGAACACACTTGCCCTTGCGGAAACAGGCTCATTCTCATTGCTGTCTATAGTACGGCCGTAGAAATACAGCTGTTCGGAACTCCATACCATCCCGTCATCGCCTTTGACGGAGCACTTGACAGTATATGAGCTCCTTGCGCCTATCTTGCCGGCAATTGATTCAGGCAGATGGGTGAAGCCGTCGAAGGCGAAATCCTTGGCCTCGGCGACAATGCTGCCGTTTTTCAAAAGAGCCAGGTCCGCCTTCCGCAAAGGCTCCCCGGATTTCCAGTCGGCCGCATAGATGCTGTATCCCCTGCTGTCCCGTCTGATAGCCAATGAAATATGATAATTCTGATATAAAGTCGATGCTTCAGTCTTGCCGGATGTCACGGTCGCCCTGTAAGTTCCGTCTGACAAAGCAGGCAGGTCAAACGACAGGGTGTCATATACATAAAAACTGCGTTTCTCATTATTCAACACCTTGTCAACCAATGCCTTGTCGGAATTTCCCGGCTGTCCCACGGCATAAAGGCGAAGCCTCACATCAGCAACGTTTCTCACAAGCACTGAAGCCTTTCCTCCTGATACGCTCACAGCCAAAGACTTTCCTGTCAGTTCATCAATCAGGCCTTCCACCTGGTCAAGTTCCTCAACGACATACTTCTCCCTGCCGGTAAACGAGCTTCTCCGTTTCTCGAATTCTTTACATTCCGCATAGAGATCTTTATAGGCATTCTCGCCGGACCTGTTCCGGTTGAGGCTGTCAAATGCATTTGAAATCAAATCTTTGTCAGCCCACAAAGCTATGGCCTTGCCGGAGTGCTTGACAGAAAACGCCTTCAGCGCGGCCGAACGGTCATCCCGGGATTTCCCTGAAGAAGCGGCCAGATAGTCTAAAAACGCACCTAACGGATAGCTGTCTTTCTCATAATCCGCAAGTTCTTTATATACCGAGCTTTCCTTCATCGTGGAAGATGGAGCGGATGTCAGGAGTGTCCACAAGGCATACTCGTAGTCATTCTCATAGAACCTGCTGCGGAAATTCCCCGGGATATACGTTCTTCCGTTTATCTGTTTTCCAGAATAGAATCCCCTGTTGGCCGAGGACTTCAGACCGGACTCGTTTTCTTTAAGATAATCATAGAGTTTCGAAACCTGGCAAGTGCCTGCTTCATATCTGGAAAGGAACACAGCCAAAGGGTCGCCATAAGATTCGACCTCTTTACGGAAAGTTCTGTTCAAGGAATCACGGAGTTTCCAGTTGCGGGAAGCTCCGACCTGGACGTATTTCTCGGCTGCGTCGTAAAAATCCCAGGTATAATGTCTGGAGCTTGCGTCTTTCTTTATCTTATCAAGAATGTCAAGTTGTTTCTGCGGCCTGTCGGAGCGCAGGGCCGCATTGTATTCGGACCAGAGAGACACTAACTGATGTCCTTCATTGTCAGTATTTTGTCCGGAACCGGAATTGGATAAAAATGCCTTCATAGTGATTGCTGAAAGTGCCGTCACGGCCGCGGAAGCCAGGACAGCCAATGTGGTCTTACTCATTTTCAAAACAAAATAGTTCTTCATATCCGGCAGAATGGCAAAAAGTATTCCATTCTTCTTATGTCTGCATTATGGCAGGAATCTACCTGGCAAAAAGCGGAGTTGCCTCGGAGACCACAAACGTGGAGCCGCCGATATAGACAAGAGGACGTCCTCCGTATTCAGACGCCACCCTCATCGCCATCGAAACGGCATCCCTTACATTATCGCAGACATACAGACGGGGATTTTTCCTGCCGTTTTTCCCGCACCAGTCCGAATACCGGTTATGGATGTCCCGGGCAGGAAGCGCCCTGCGGGTTGAAGGTGTCGTGAATATCAAGGTGGCACGCTCTGGGAACAATGGCAGGATATCATCCAGATTCTTGTCGGCCATCACGCCATAAACAATTATCAATGAAGAATATTCCTCATTGTCGAGACAGCTGTTCAACTGGGCGAAATTGTTGGTCAGGGCAGCTGCGTTGTGCCCGATGTCGCATATCACATCCGGGTCGGAAGACAGCCTTTCCCATCTGCCGTGGAATCCTGTTCTCAATGCGGTATGAATCAATGAATCTATTATTCCGTCATCATTCAACGGAATTTCAGGATGGATGTCCCGCAAAATGTCAACTGCGGACAAGGCGGTGCGGAGATTGTATTTCTGATACTTGCCTCGAAGGTCCATTTCCTTGAGAATCAAGTCACTGCATTTCCATAATGATGGGTCTGCCGATTCTGAGAAATGAAGTCCGGCCCCGACTGTTTCCGCTTTGCCGGAAAATACTGGGGCCGTCTCCGGAAGCGCCTGGCCAACGAGAGCCGGCACGCCGGGCTTGAATATTCCGGCCTTCTCTCCGGCTATTTTCTCAAGTGTGTCTCCTAAAAGGTCACAGTGATCCAGACCGATGCTTGTCACGATGCTGAGTTCCGGGATGATGACATTGGTGCTGTCAAGACGTCCCCCAAGACCGACTTCGACAACTGCCCAGTCCACTTCTATGTCTGCGAACCATTTGAATGCCAATGCGGTGGTTATCTCGAAGAAAGACAGTTCCAGCCTGTCGAATTCGGACTCCCACCGGGTCAGGAATTCGTAAACATACTCTTCGGAGACCAGACGGGCTGACTCGGAATCATCTCCGGTCACACGCATCCGCTCCCTGAAGTCCAGAATATGGGGAGATGTATAAAGGCCAGTCCTGAGTCCGGCTCCGGCAAGGATGGACGTCAGCATATTGGCCACGGAGCCCTTGCCGTTGGTTCCGGCAATATGGATGCTTTTGAAATCCCTGTGCGGATTCCCAAGAATGCCGAGGAACTCCAACATCCGTTCAAGACCGGGCTTGTAAGCCTCCACGAACGTGGATGTCTGGACTGACGGAAATCGTTGGAAGATATTCTGTACCAACGAATCATATTTCTCCTTTGAATAGGTCTGCATACTGCTATCCTTTACTGTTCTCTCCTAAGCCCCGCTTCATTTATGTTTACGGCGGCCGCTTTCACAGATGCAATGCCTGCGGAGCACCTGCCTGGCAGGAGATGAAGCTAAATCAAACAGATAGCAAAGATAAACTATTACGGACAATAATCCGCAGAATTTTCATCGAAAGTTCCATACCGGATCCGCCTCCGGAGGCTTATGCCCGGGCTATATCCTGAGAATGACGGCTTACATATTCCAAAATAATTATTACTTTTGTAATTTGTATGAAAAGATTACAGTCAATTTTGTCAAAGATATGGTTTCCGGCCGTGCTGGTCGGAGTGATGGCGGTGCAGACCTTCGGAATGGACATCGCCAGGAACGGAATAGTGGAGCTGCCGTGGGCCATCATTACGGAGGAGTACGCAGATGAGGCGGACACAGTGATATACGAGAACAGGATATTCACCAAATTCAGAGACCAGTACGAGAAGCTGACCATCAGCGACACACTTGGCCTGGACAGCCTCGGAGCGGACAGCGCCCAGGTGTTCATCTCAGCCAGAGATACGATGAAAGTGCCTGATTCATTGAAATATACAGACCCATTCAGATACAAGTACTACGTTGCCATCAAGGACTCCCTGACACACGTCATAGTCCGCGACTCCCTCAGGAACGCAGGCGATTCCCTCGACTGGCCGAAACTGGACTCCCTGTACAGGCTCGATTCCATCGAGACTGCCATCAGGAAATTCAACGCCTGGTATGCATCCCTCGACAAGGCGGAGAGAAAGAAATACGACTTCGAGCAGAAAATGAAAGCCCGCCAGGCATATATGGACAGCGTGCTGGACGCCAAAGACAGCCTTCTGGCAATCCGGGACAGCATCAGGGAAAACACGCCGCGAATCCTTGAGACTTTCGCAGTGCCGGACTCGATGTTCTACAAGCGCATCATCACCTGGAACAAGGGCAGGAACTTCAACGATGTGAGATTACACGACCTCGACACATCGTACAACTATTATTTCAACGATTATCCTTTTATGCGGAACAATGTGAATGTCAGCTATTTGGGTATATCTGGCTCAGCTGTGCAGCCATTTGATTTCGCAAGCCGGACAAGTGACGAGGGCGTGTCTTTCTACGCCCCGTACGAATGTTACACATACAGCCCGTACACCCTTCCATTCTACAACACAAAAACCCCGTACACCGAGCTGGCATATTGGGGGACATTGTTCGCCAATGCTGAGAGGGCCGAGAACGAGCTGCACATAATGACCACGCAGAACATCCTGCCGTCCTGGAATTTCGCATTGGAATACGACAGGTACGGAGCCAATGGAATGCTTGAGAATGAGGACGTTGACAACAGGACCTGCGTCATCAGCACCAACTATATGGGCAAGCGATACCTGATGCACGCCGGATATATCTACAACAAAATGTCCAAGGGCGAGAACGGAGGCATCATTGACAACTTCTGGATAAGGGACACCACGGTGGGCTCCAGGGAGATTGACGTAAGGCTGAAAGACGCTTCGACATTGATAAAGAAAAACACTCTTTTCCTCGACCAGACATACAGGATTCCTTTCAACTTCATCAACAACATCAAGGAGAAAAAGGTCCTGAAGAAAGAATATGCATACAGGGACAGCGTCCTTGCCACAGGAGACAGCCTGGCAATCAGCGAGATGGAAGAACTGTTGCAGGCCAGGATGGAAGAGAGGGCCGAGGCGGCGAAGCTCGACACCCTGAACACCGACATTACTACAGCCTTCATCGGACACACAAGCGAATACTCAGTTTACAGGAAAATATACGAGGACAAGATAGAGTTGTCCGACACCAACGCCAGAAAGCTCTATAACAATAATTTCTACCTCAATCCGACCTCCACCTATGACTCGCTAAGGGTAATGAAGTTTGAGAACAAAGTATTCATCAAGCTCCAGCCGTGGTCAAGCGACGCCATTGTCTCGGCAATCAATGTCGGCATAGGAGACAGGCTGATGAACTACTATATGTTCCCGAAGGACGGTTACCTGTTCAACAGGAAAGGGAACACAGTCTGGAACTCAGCCTATATTTACGGAGGGGCTCACGGTCAGTACAAGAAGTATTTCAACTGGGACGCGGAAGGATATTACACGTTCCTCGGAAAGGAAGTGAATGATGTGGGCATCAGCGCGAACGCATCATTCAGCCTGTATCCGTTCAGGCGTCACAGGAAGAGCCCGATAACGCTAAGCGCACATTTCGAGACCAGCCTCGACGAACCTGAATACTACCAGCAGCACTATTATTCGAACCACTATGTCTGGGACAATGACTTCGACAAGATTACCAAGACGCAGGTGGTGGGAATGTTCGATGTACCTCACTGGAAACTGAACCTGACGGCCGGATGGACATTGATGAAGAACTATGTCTATTATGACGGAAACGCAATCCCGCAGCAGGAAAAGAGCGCCGTCAGCGTGCTCAAGTTCGCCCTGAACAAGAATTTCAAGCTGGCGGGAATACATCTCGACAACCAGATTCTGTTCCAGATTTCGTCGGACGAGGATGTGATTCCGGTTCCTCCGCTGGCCATAAACTCAAGGCTATACTGGCAGTTCAACGTGGTCAAGAACGTGATGCAGATACAGTTGGGAGCCCACGTGACCTACAACACCAAGTGGTACGCACCGGGTTACAGTCCGGCACTCGGAATGTTCTACAACCAGAAAGAGGAAAAGTACGGCAACTGCCCGTATTTCGATGTATTCGCAAACGTCCAATGGAAGAGGGCGTGCATTTTCGTAAAATTCCTCAACGCAGGAATGGGATGGCCGATGGACAGTGCTGACTATTTCAGCGCACACGGATATATCAGGCCGCAGAGAGGTATCAAACTGGGAGTCTTCTGGCCGTTCTATATGCAGCCGGCACGCAACAAGAGCGTTGGAGGCTCAGCCGGCAGCGCCGGCGGCAGCGGAGGCCGTTCCGGCTCAGGCGGAGGTCTTGGAGGCGCCATGAGCGGTTTCGGAGGTTCAGGAGGAATGGTCAGCGGCGGAGGATTCAGAGGAATGTAACTAATTTCCAGGCACTTATGAAACGGCACAGGAAAAGAAGAATTGTAATGAAATATGTGCTGCCGTCAATGGCAGTGATATTGATTGTGCCGATGCTCCAGAGAACCGTACTAAGGCCTTCTGCATTCGAAAAAGAATCCCTGAGGTTCGTAATCGCTATTGACGGGCAACAGAACAGGATGCGATATGCCACAGGATACAATTATGAAACACTGAGAAAATTCTCCGTACATCTCGGAAAAGAAACGGAAATTTTCCTCGGAGGACCGGAATATATTGACTCCCTGAAAAACGGCACGGTGGATCTTGTCGTTGTGCCGTATGCGGATTCCCTGGTAATGATGGCAGATTATATGTCGTCAATCCCTTTGGCTGACAGCTCGTCCTGGATTATGGACGGCGGGAAACTGGAGGAAATAAGAACAATTAACACTTGGCTCTCACATTATTTCACAACCAGAGAGCACTCTGAAGCCGTCAACAGATTCTCACTGTCTTACGATCCTTACCGCAGAGCCTCCAGCGGCTGGAGGTACTCCACACTCAGCCCGTACGACGAACTTATCGCCAGATATGCTCCACAGGCCGGATGGGACAGATTTATGTTAACCGCCCTCGTATGGCAGGAGTCGAAGTTCCACATAGAAGTCCGCTCAAAGCGGGGAGCCCTCGGACTGATGCAGATAATGCCGCATACAGCCAGCCATTTCGAGTCAAGCGACCTTCTTGACCCTGAAGAAAATATCAGCACTGCGGTGAAACTTATATCCAGGCTGCAGCGGATGTTCAGAGACGATGCGGAAAACTCCGAGGAACTTATGAAGTTCACTCTCGCAGCCTACAACGCAGGAGAAGGCAGGATCAAAGACTGCATTGCTTTCGCCGCCTCGACGGGTGAGCCGCACCGAAGATGGGATGACCTTGTGGCTGTTATCCCGAAGATGCGCTCGGATTCATTGGCGCAGTCCGACTCCTTGAGAATAAGGAAGTTCCAAGGATACGAGACCATAAGCTACGTGGAGAGTATGATGAGGCTTCAGAAAGCTTTCCGGTCTATTGCGCTCGGACCGTCTTCGCCGGGTCAACCCGTGAGACAAAAAGACACGGCAGCAACAAAAGAACCATTATCAGGAGATACGAAGCCAGATCAGCCGCAAGAACCTCAGGAAGACTGATATGCACCGGCACCGAAGATACGAAATAATTCTCCGGGTTGAGCCTCAAAAGATGCGTCCGGCTCTGGACAAAACAGAAAAGGAAGGCGAAAAGATTGCCCGCCGCCATTCCCTTTAGCACCACAGAAGATGCCACCCTGAGGAATACGGAGGAAATATCCCGGTCGGTCATTCCGACAGCCTTGAGCGTGCCTATCATCGAGATATTCCTGAACAGCATTATCAGGAGAGAGGATATCATATTGAACCCGGCGACTATCACCATCAGAATCAGGATGAAAAGGACATTGAAATCTATCAGGTCAAGCCAGGTGAAAATCTGGGGATAGCGCCTGACCGCTGAAGTTGCGATTACTGTATCCTCGTCCTCCGGAGTATTGAACAATATGAGGGCCCCAATCTCATCAGACACTTCGGACAGCATCTGCGTGCCGCGCCACTTGTCTTTCAGCACAATCTCAAGAGCGGAGACCTCGTCCTCAGACCAGCCGTTGACCCGCTGAAGATCGGACATTCCGGCATAAACAACCAGATTGTCATCGGAACCGAGGATATCATCATAGAAGCCCCTGATCCTGAATTGACGGACTTTTACCTTGGAGCCTATGAAATAGGTAAGCATCCTGTCCCCTTCCGACAGGCCGAGAATCGCTCCGAGACGCCTCGGAACAGTCACATAGAGGCTGTCCCCGCCGTCTGGCGTACCTTTCAGAATCACTCCGTGGATATTCTCCCCGGCCTTCACAACTCCGGCCCTGTAAACGACCGGCTTCACTGACTCGACACATTCCATCGAGTCGAGACCGGGAAGGAAAGAAGGATGTCTGGGGACCGGATTGTCCTCGCCTATCAGATTCATATACGGGGAGGTGAGCTGGATGTCTCCTGAAATGCCGGCGATTCCGTTCCTGAGCTCATAGCGGAAACCAGAGGAAACCGCTACTGCTATGATAATGATAAAGGAAGCGATAGCGATGGTGAACACCGCTATCCTTCCCTGAAACCTTAGTTTTCTGGATATGAATGCCGGAGCGCCCACTACCAGATATGCACTCTTTCGCTTTCCGGACGGAACATCCTGTCCCCCTCCTTGATGCCGAACGCATCGAAGAATGTCTGGAAATTGCGCAGTGACACATTGACCCTGTTCACGGCGAGAGAGTGGACATCGAGCTTGGTAAGACGGGCCTTTTCCTCGTCACGGATGTTCTGTGCCCAGATGGCCGCATAGGAGAGATAGAATCTCTGCTCCGGGGTGAAGCCGTCAATAGGTTCCGGACGATGTCCCGCAATAGCGTTTTCCATAGCGGAATATGCGATGCTGAGTCCTCCGTGGTCGCCGATATTCTCGCCAAGCGTGAGCCTTCCGTTGCAGTTGAGTCCAGGCATAATTTCAACCTCATCGAACTGTTTCACAAGCACTTCTGATTTCTCCTTGAACTTGTTGGAATCTTCCTCTGTCCACCAGTTGGTCATATTGCCGTTCTTGTCGAAGAGCCTTCCCTGATCATCGAAGCCGTGTGACATCTCGTGTCCGATAACCACTCCGATAGCTCCGTAATTCACAGCATCGTCAGCATCCGGATTGAAGAACGGAGGCTGGAGAATGGCTGCCGGGAAGCAGATCTCATTGGTGGTAGGATTGTAGTACGCATTCACAGTCTGGGGAGACATACCCCATTCCGTCTTGTCGGTCGGCTTGCCCATCCTGGACATATTGTCAGCGACATACCACCTGCTGGCCTCGCGGAGATTCTCATAATAGGACTTCTCCGGATCAATCTCAAGTGATGAATAATCCTTCCACTTGTCCGGATAGCCCACCTTAACCGTGAAATTGTCAAGCTTCTCGTGCGCCTTGGCCTTGGTGCTGTCGCTCATCCAGTCGAGTCCGTCGATATGCTCGCCAAGAGCCTTCTGTAGATTTGACACGAGGCTTATCATCTTCTTCTTGGAAGAAACAGGGAAATACCTGTCCACATACATCTTGCCGACAGCCTCGCTCAAAATGCTGTTCGGCACATTCATAGCTCTCTTCCAGCGAGGTTTCTGCTCTGTAACTCCGGACATCTGCCTGCTGAAGAAATCGAAATATGTATTGTAGAAGTCATCGCTCAAAGCTCCGCAGGCGCCCTGAACCAGCTGTCCGGCGACGTAATCCTTGAGCACATCGAGGTCAGCCTCCGCGAAATAGCGGCTGAAGCCCTCGAAGAATGAAGGCTCGTCAACGTTCAGCACTTTCTGGTCCTCAATGCCTCTTGTCTCGAAATAGGTCTTGAATGAGAAGCCGGGATAAGCAGCCACAAGCTCGGATGTGGTCATCGGATTGCAGAGTTTCTCCATATCCCTTTCCTGAACGCTGGTCCAGGAATGTACAGCCAGCGTATCCTCTACGAGAAGGGCATTGTCGGCAGCCTTCTCTGCACCCTCGACACCTGCAAGGCTGAGGACTTTTGCAAGGAAATTCCTGTATCCTTCCTTGATGGCGGCATTTTCAGGCTCGGTGTAATAATCCCTGTCCCCTATGCCAAGTCCGGCCTGGCCAAGATACAGAATCTGACTGTCGCTGTCGCGCAGGTCAGACATAACGAATGTGCCGAAAAACGGATTCTCGCCATAATTGTGCAGTCCGGCAATGAGACGCACTAACGCATCCTTGTCCTGGACAGCGTAAACGCTTTCAACATACTGCTTTATCGGAGCCGCACCTTCAGCATTCAGCCTGAGTGAGTCGAGGCCCATCTTGTAGATATCCGATATCTTCTGCTCTACAGAGCCTTTTTTGGAAACCATTCCCGACATCTCGGAAAACAGGTCGTTGAGGCGTTTTTCATTGTTCTCGCGGAGTTTGTCGAAAGAACCGAAACGGGCGTATTCAGCCTTGAGCGGGTTGGCCTCCTGCCATCCGCCGGTGGCATATCTGTAGAAGTCCTCTCCAGGTGCAACCGTGGTGTCAAACCAGGAGAGATCCAGTGCCGGAATGCGCTCCTGCTGTCTTGAAGAGCAGCCTGAAGCTATCAGAGCGGCTGTCATAACAATTGAAAATTTAGTCAAAATCTGCATATATGAATCTATAAAACATTTTTTCAAACAGAAATGCGAAGTTAAGAATTTTTTCACGATATTTGTCACCTTTCCGGTCAAGGAATATGAAACTATATAATAGATGAATCGAATTATGACAGATAAGATCAAATCCATAGCGGCACGTTATTCGGTGGGCACACTCGGACTTTTCCTTGTGTCGGTCGGAGTTGCGCTCTCGATAAAATCAGACCTGGGGACATCACCGATTTCCTGCCCTCCATACGTGGCTTCCCTGATTGGCAGTTTCTCAATTTTCGGGTTCAAGATAGGGACAGTGGGTCAGTACACCATCCTTATGCATCTGATTTTCATACTGATACAGATAGCATTACTGAGGAGCCGGTTCAAATTGGAAAGCCTGATGCAGATACCGGCGGCTTTTGTATTCGGTATCCTTACAGACCTGTCAATATGGGCGCTGGACTGGATTTCACCGGAATGCTACGGGATGAGGTTGGTGCTTATGGCCCTTGCAATCATCATCACAGCCCTCGGAATAAGCCTTGAAGTAATCGGAAACGCCTGGATGCTTGCCGGCGAGATGACCAACGCAGCCGTGGCCGACTTCCTTGGAGTGAAATTCAGGAACGCCAAAATAGGTTTCGACATAACCCTGGTGATAATAGCGGCAGCGATATCCTGGTTCTGTTTCGGGAATCTTCTCGGTGACGGACAGGAGAACGTCATCCGGGAGGGTACGATAATGTCAGCCCTTTTCACGGGACTTTGCATGAAGGGCACCGACAAGCTCGCCGGTAAGATGTTCGGAGGGATTATTTCTTCCCGTTAAGGAAATCCAGTCTTGCCTTGGCTGACAGTTTCTCCGCCTCGTCCTGGCTGTACTTCATCATCATAGGAAGATACTTTTTCTCAAGTTTCTCGTTCTTGTCATTCCGGGCAAGAATGATGACATTCTTGATTGCCGTCATATCGTCAGACTTGATTTTCAATACTTTATTGTAGTATTTCAATGCAGTCTTGCTGTCTTTAGCGACGACGAGACTGTAAGAACCGAGATTGTCGAGGAAGAGCACGTTGGAAGGTTCATATACAAGCATTTTCTCTGAAAGGGACTTGAAAGCCTCAAACGAAGCCGGTGTCCCGTAACGGAAGAAGAGATAGCAGTATTCCTGGATTGCGGAGCTGAAGAAATCCGCATCCACCTTGTCCTCGCCAGGATATGTCCAGGCTGGATGTCTCATACCATTGTAATCCACAAGCGATTTCAGGTCGGACAGGGCCATATCCGGACTCTCTTTCTCATAGCCTATGAGCGATGCGACTTTGATGAATCTGAGGTCAAGCCTGTCAGGTTCGGTCTGTATGGCTTTGTCAAGGGCTTTCTGGGCAGTTCCGAAGAGTTCGTCATCATAATTCACCTCCTGGAAATAATTCACTGTGCGTCCTGTGCTGTCTTTCAGCGAGAGGACAGGTTTCTCACCGAGATATTTCTCAGTTTCTTTCTCCACAATCGAAGTACTCTGGGACTTGGTGAAACAATAATAGAACCTGCCGAGAAGCATATCCAAATCGTCAGGGTAAGCCGCTTCCCATTTGTCAAGGAGGGTCTCGACGCCAACTCCGGCAGCGCCCACCCTGGCCACGATATTGTCATATCTGGACTTGAATTCTTTGGCATCGGGAGTCTGCTGGGCGAATGACGGCGACGCAGACAGTAAGAGTGCGGATGATGCCAATACTGCAAATAATCTATTCATAATCAAACACTTTTATTCAAATATCCATTCTGATGCGGCGATGCTGCGGATGAAGGCTGTTGCAACGGCTGCCCAGATTCTTGACGAAACCGAGAGGGTGTCCGAGATAAGTCACACATACTATCCCCTTCGGAGCGTCCGGGAGCATTAAGGCATCCCTGTGCAGGAAAGCCCTCGCTTCCTGAATAGTCAGTTCCGCTTTCGGGAAAGCGTCCTCAGCAAGAATTATGCTCAACGCAAGGTCCGCATCAGGAACCAGGTCACGTCCTTTCAGCTGTCCGATAGCAGTTCCCCTCATCATCGGTCCAAGGCTTTCAATAACTGGAAGATGGCGGCACAGAAACTCAGGCACTGCGAGAATCATACCGTTTCTTTCAAGCAATTCGACATTTCTGTCAAACAGGCCTGACAGCCTGATCTTCAACTCTTTGGAAATACCTCCTGCGGACCGGACTGAATCCGCTTTAAGATTTCTGCGGCACCGGTTCTTGACAGGTCGGGAGACCTGAGAGGAAACGGTCTTCCGAAGCAGGGCACAATACTGACCCTCACCTTTCACAAGTCCAGGGATAAGGACTTTGCCATATCTTGACGGCATTATTCCGGATGTCTGGAAGTCTATCCCGACCACTTCAGCGCCAAGATTCTCCGCTATCCATCTGACATTGTCATCATTTTCTTTATTGTTGAAAGTGCAGGTGGAATAAACCAGAAAGCCTCCTTCGGCAAGAGCCGGCCATACATCGGCCACAATACGCCTCTGGCGCGCCTGGCACAGTTCCACATTGTCCACAGACCATTGGGCGACTGCTTCCCCGTCTTTCCGGAACATTCCCTCACCTGAACAGGGAACATCAGTCACAATAATGTCGAAGAATCCGGCAAGTCCCGAAAATGCCGCTGGATCAGCCGATGTCACGGCCATTGACGGTTCTCCCCATATACCTGCATTGTCTGAGAGCACAGCGGCCCTCTGCTTCATTATCTCATTGGAAACCAACAGAAAATCATCTCCGCACAATGTCCTTAGCGATGTCGCTATGTCTGTGGTTTTCCCTCCAGGCGCGGCACACAAGTCGAGAGCGCGGATTCCGGAAGAAGGGTTCTCACTTATCAGCGTCCTGACAGCGGACCTGAATACAAATCCGGGAAACATCGCCGAAGAATCCTGGACATAATATACACCGGCGTGCAAGAGAGGATCCAGGGTAAACTGGGGCCTTTCAGGAAGAAAGAGAGCGTTTCCGTTCCAGGGGACCTCCTCCCCTTTCCATCCAAACAGACCGCTGGTCTCATCAGGACGGAGCTTGAAAGGATTCAGCCTGACAGACACGGACGCCGGCTCCGACAATGCGGAAATGACCGCAGGGACATTGGACTCCCCCGCGGCCGCTTTCAGATAATCCAGGAATGCCGGATCAAAATTCATCGTTTTCCGAGACTTGAAGGGTCGAATCCTTCCGGAAACATAGAAGGATCAATGCCTTCCGGCATCTTGCCCTCCGCCAGGTCGGCCACTGTGTCAACCATCTTGTCCACAGCGCCCTGAAGTTTGGAGCCGAGCATCATTTTCATCATAAAATTCAGATCGGCATCCACATTTATATGGAAATCAGTGCTGTCCGGATTTCCGCCATCGGCGTCGAAACATAAATCCACATTGAAAGCGAACGGAGCGCCGTCATCTTTGAAAGAGATTCTCGAATAAGGAACCCTGTCGTTTATACGGACTCCAACATTGAATCCCTGAACGACAGCGTGAAGTGTGTCATAATCAGCTGACACGCCCTGTTTTTTGTCTTCTGGCAGCATATTGACGAAGTTCCTCATATCGGCAAAAGGCATATACAGCATATAAGGAGCCCTCGCCACAATCCTGTGTTTGCTCTTGATTTCCATATCAGTCAATTTTTGGGAATTATCTGCCCCAGGTGTCAGGGCTGCGTCTCCATTCGTGGAGAAGGGCACTGTCCTCAGGTGAAATATAGCCTGTCCGGGAGGCGACATCTACAAGAGCCGCATAATTCGAAAGCGTGTCGAGACGAACTCCGGCTTCCCTGAAACGCTCAGCGGCAAGGTCGAATCCATAAGTGAACACCGCCACCATACCGAGGACTTCCGCACCGGCTTTCCTGAGGGCGTCAACAGCCGCGAGACTGCTCATTCCTGTAGATATAAGATCTTCTATCACAACGACTTTAGTCCCCGGAAGAAGTTCACCTTCAATCTGTGAGCCTGTACCGTGGTCTTTCGGCTTCGGACGGACATACACGAATGCCTTTTCCATACGGTCAGCGGCAAGGACTCCGTGTGCAATGGCACCCGTGGCAACTCCAGCCACCACCTGCGCCTCCGGATACAGCCCGTTCGCCTTCGATGCGAGCCATTCCGCCACATTGGCACGGAGCTCAGGATGAGAAAGAATCCTGCGGTTGTCACAATAAATAGGAGAATGCCACCCGGATGCCCAGGTGAACGGCTCCTGAGGGCGGAGCAGCACGGCCTTGATGTCCAGCAGCGATTTGGCCAGAATTTTATCGACTGTCATAATTATCAATTTTTACAATAATTACAAAAATAAGGATTTTTTGACAATAATTTAGAAGCTTATGATAATTATCATTACTTTTGGAGCAAATTTATGATGGGACAATGCGCAAAATATATTTTGACAAAAGAGCAATAGTCATCTGCCGGCCTGAAGAGGCGGCTCTTTCTGACCCGAACGCCGTTGAGCTGCATCCGGGTAATCGGTCAGACATCGGACCGGTGGTGGAAATGTTCGAACTGTCAGACACTCTGGAAAGAATCTACATTCCTTCTGAAGAGCCTGAACTGACATATAAATATATATGCGGACAGTTCAAAGAAGTCAATGCCGCAGGAGGACTTGTGTCAAACCGCAGGGGCGACTACCTGCTGATACGCAGAGACGGCATCTGGGATCTTCCTAAGGGACATCAGGAGAAAGGAGAGGACATTTCAGTGACAGCGGTCAGGGAGGTACAGGAAGAGACCGGCGTGGACAATCTCCGGCTCGGCCAGCTCATCTGCGTAACTGACCATTGCTACAGGAGAGACGGCATATGGCACCTGAAACACACCTGGTGGTTCCAGATGGAGTATGACGCTCCGGTGGATCTTGCGCCTCAGACTGAAGAGGACATCACCAAGGCGGCCTGGGTTGCCAAGTCCAGCCTCCCCCCGTTCCTTAAGAACACCTATCCGTCCATCAAAGAGGTTTTCACAGAGGCAAAAGTCTGATTTCTTTAATTTTGCCGATTTATTGACCGGGCGATGAAACAAATTGTAATTTCTTCCGTATATATATTAGTTTGACTTTTACTTTTTAACTCGTATATAGAATGAAATTATCACAGTTTCAGTTTCCTATTTCGTTGAAGAATGACATCGCCCACGAGCCGACCGGCAAGTGGAGAGACGAGAGCAAGATGATGGTCCTGCACAAGGACACAGGAGAAATCGAGCACAGAATTTTCAAGAATATCGTTGACTATTTCGGAAAAGGCGACACTTTCGTACTGAACGACACCAAGGTTTTTCCTGCGAGACTTCTGGGCAAGAAAGAGAAAACAGGGGCGGACATAGAAGTGTTCCTCCTCCGTGAGCTCAACAGGGAGCAGAGACTCTGGGACGTGATTGTCGAGCCTGCCAGGAAAATCCGTATAGGAAACAAGCTTTATTTCGGAGATGACAGCCTTGTGGCTGAGGTGATTGACAACACCACTTCCCGAGGAAGGACTCTCAGGTTCCTGTACGACGGACCTTATGACGAATTCAAGAAAACCCTGTTCAGCCTGGGAGAGATACCTATTCCAAAATGGGTCAGAGAGAAGACAGTCCCGGATGACAAAGTGAATTTCCAGACCATTTTCGCCGCGAATGAAGGTGCGGTTTCAGCCCCGGCGGCAGGTCTGCATTTCAGCAGGGAGCTTTTCAATATGATGATTCTCAAGGACATCAATAAAGCGTTCATCACCGAGCATATGGGCATAGGGTACTTCCGCAAAGTGGATGTGGAGGACCTTTCCAAGCACAAAATGGATTCCGAGAGGCTTATCATTACGGAAGAAGCCGCAGAAACTATCAACAAGACCAAGCGAGGCGGGCACAAGGTTCTCGCTGTCGGTGTCACAGTGATGAGAGGACTTGAAACTTACGTCACCACCAATGACGAAGTCCAGGCCTATGACGGATGGACCAACAAGTTCATCTTCCCGCCATACAGATTCGCAGTGCCTGATGCGATTGTATCCAACTTCCACCTTCCCGGCTCCACGATGCTTATGGCTGTCGCTGCTTTCGGAGGCTATGACCTCGTAAAGAAAGCTTACGAGACCGCTCTGGAGCAGAAATACAAATTCGGCCCATACGGGGATGCTCTGCTGATCATCTGATCAAGGGATTAAGGGGATTTGTGAAGAAATTAAAATTTTCCCGAAAAATTAAAAATCATAAAAAAGTGGTGTCATCCGTCCGGAAGACGCCACTTTCAGTTTGTTTTCGCATATGCAATATATACCTTAGCCGGAACCAAAACATTTGCCTATGCGATATGAGACAACAGAACAAATTGCGCCGTGGTGCGCTTTGAACAGGATATTCGGATTCGCCCCCAAGACAGGGCTGTCGGTCATCCGGCATTTCGGGAGTCCGGAGGCGGTATTCAGGGCCGGACAGAAAGCTCTGGAGTCACTGCTCGGGAATGCAGCCGGCTACATTTCCCGGATTACAATGGACACGCTCGAAAGGGAGAAAGAGGAAGTGGGCCGGCTGTCGGAAGACGGAATACAATTTCTGTGCATCGACGACGAGAGATACCCGGCGCTTCTTGCAGAATGTGACGACCCTCCCCTGCTCCTGTATATGAAATCAGATTCCACTCCGGAAGAGGTATTCTGCGGCAAGCCGGGAGTAGCTGTCGTGGGGACCAGGGACATAACCTCATACGGAAAGGAATGGTGCACGAGAATAGTCACAGCAATGGGTTCCGCAGAAGTCAAGCCACTTATAGTAAGCGGCCTGGCTATCGGCACAGATATCACGGCGCATATCTCCGCCCTGGATGCCGGCCTTCCCACGATAGCAGTGATGGCCACCGGCATTGATGCTGTTTATCCGTTCCGCCACGGCTGGCACGCGGACAGAATAGCTTCATCTCCCGGCAGCGCACTCGTGACTGACTATCCGCCGGGCACCGTCCCGAAAGCGATAAACTTCCTCCGCAGGAACAGAATCATAGCAGGACTTTCTGAAGCCGTGATTCTGGCCGAGTCACGCAGAAAAGGCGGGGGAATGATGACTTGCCATCTCGCATCATCATACAACAGAGATGTTTACGCTCTCCCCGGGCGTATTGACGACGTCTGTTCGGAAGGCTGCAACATCCTTATCGGACAACGGACAGCCGATGCCATCTACAGTGTGAATGAGTTGCTCGATTCCCTCGGGCTTGGCCAGGGATGCAGGAAAGACGGTATCAGCCTTAAAACCAAAGTATATCAATATTACAAGGAAAAAGAGGATCCGGATTTCGCTGCGGCAGCATCTGAAATAGCGGACATTGTCAGGCAGAACCGGGACATCAGCATTGAGGATATCGCGTCTCTGGCAAAGCTCAGCTGCCGTGACACCGCATCTCTGGCCGGGATTCTGGAATGTGACGGGATAATTGTCACAGACCTTCTGAGAAGATGCTCGATTAACCCGAATTTTATGTAATTTTGCATCCGGAATTTTGAGATGTCGGATTATGACCGGAAACCGCAAATTTATTGACACACATTCCCACATTTATGACAGGGCTTTCTCCGGAGAGGAGGAAGAGATTGTCCGGAGGGCCGTTGGAGCCGGAGTCGGGCTAATTCTGCAGCCGGACGTTGACAGTTCCGAGCGGCAGGCGATGGTGAATCTGTACAAAAGATTCCCTGACGTGTTCAGGAATATGGCCGGACTGTATCCAGGTTCTGTCGGCGATGACTGGGAAAAAGAGCTGGAAGCAGTGGAGGAATTCGCTCATTCCGAGGGCATTGTGGCCATTGGAGAAATCGGGCTGGATTATCATTATTCAGCCGGCACGGCAGAATTGCAAAAAGCCGCATTCAAGGCCCAGCTGGAACTGGCCGCCGGACTTGGCCTGCCGGTGAACATACATCTCAGGGAAGCCACAGAGGATTTTTTCAAAGTGCTTGACGAATGCCGGGGACTGGGCTTAAGGGGAAGCCTGCACGCTTTCAGCGGGAGTGTGGAGACATTCCGGAGAGTCCAGAAGTACGGGGAATGGTATGTGGGCATCGGAGGAGTGCTGACTTTCAAAAACGCGGGCGTGGCGGAGGCCGTCAGGCATATTCCGCTTGAAAACATCCTGCTGGAGACTGATTCACCGTATCTCACTCCCGTACCGTTCAGGGGAAAGCGAAACGAAAGTTCATACATTCCTTTGATTGCCGCGAGGATTGCCGAGATCAAGCAGACCGGCCAGGATGAAGTTGCGGCTGTCACCACCGAAAACGCAGAAAGACTTTTCAATATTAAACTGTAGATAAATGAGAAGAAAGGATGTAACCACAAAATCGGCGATACTGCTCATCTACACCGGCGGAACAATCGGAATGAAGCAGGACGTCGATGACCTTACACTGAAGCCTTTCGACTTCAGCCAGATTCTGGAGGAAGTGCCGGAAATAGGCAAATTCGCCTGCAAGATAGACTGCCACTCCTTTGACCCTCCGATTGATTCCTCGGACGTGGAGCCGTCGCTCTGGCAGGAACTTGCCCGCCTGATAAAGGAGCGTTACGAAGACTATGACGGGTTCATCATACTGCACGGGACCGACACGATGTCCTATTCCGCATCAGCCCTGAGCTTTATGCTTGACGGACTGACCAAACCGGTGGTCTTCACAGGCAGCCAGCTGCCTGTCGGCGTGCCGAGAACAGACGGCAAGGAGAATCTCATATCAGCAGTGGAGATAGCCTCCGCCAAAGACAGCGAGGGGCACTCCGAAGTGCCGGAAGTCTGCGTTTATTTCGATTCACTGCTGATGAGGGGGAACAGGACGACCAAGATCAACGCCGAGGTGTTCAGGGCGTTTTCGTCACCTAATTTCCCTTCTCTTGCGGAGGCGGGAATCAACATCCGCTACAACCGGGAGTTCATTCGCAAGCCTAACGACTGGTACCAGAGCCTGAGCATCAATACTGAACTGGACACCAGAGTGTCGATTCTGAAACTCCACCCCGGCATCACTCCGCAGGTGGCCAGAAATGTGATTTGCGGGCCGGAGACGAGAGCAGTAATAATGGAAACTTACGGTGCCGGCAACGCCCCGTCCAAGAAATGGTTTCTGGACATACTCGGGGAGGCCGCTGCGATGGACAAGATAATAGTGAATGTCACTCAATGCATTGCGGGCACTGTGAATATGGATATTTACGCCAACGGCAAAATGCTCGAGGACGCCGGAGTCATTGACGGATACGACAGTACGACTGAAAGCGCCCTGGCGAAACTGTTTTACCTGATGGGAAAAAGCGACAATAATGAATGGGTGAGGGTTATGATGGGCCGGAATCTTAAAGGAGAAATATCCAAATAAATATTGCCAAATGAAAATTATTTGCTAAATTGCAACGGATTTCGGAGACTGTGCCCAGTAGCCGGACCTTTAATGTGAATTTATTAAACATTAATACATTAATTATTTCAAACACACAAAAACAATTATGAAAAAGTTTTTCATGTTTTTGGCAGTTGCCGGCATAATGGCCGTTTCTGCAAATTACGCATCCGCTCAGGACGAAACAGCTTCCAGCGCCGCTGCCACTGAGGCAGTTGCTCCTGTCAACGACCTCGCGGCTCTTACAGCAGCAGCTCCTGAAGTTCCACTTCACCAGGCTCTCAAGACCAAATTCATCGAAGGTGGCGCAGGCTTTATGTCCCTGATCATCATCTGCCTTATCATCGGTCTTGCTCTTTCTATCGAGAGAATTCTCTACCTGACATTCTCCAAGACCAACACCAAGAAGCTTCTTGAAGCTATCGAGGCAGCTCTTGAGGAAGGCGGAATTGAGAAAGCCAAAGAAGTTTGCCGCAATACCCGCGGACCTGTAGCAAGCATTTTCTACCAGGGTCTCCTCCGTTACGACCAGGGCGTGGATGTAGTTGAGAAAACAATCGTTTCCTACGGTTCAGTCCAGATGAGCCTTATGGAGAACGGCCTTTCCTGGATCTCCCTCTTCATCGCCATCGCTCCGTCTCTCGGATTCCTTGGTACTGTGATCGGTATGATCGAGGCATTCGACGCTATCCAGGCAGCTGGTGACATTTCTCCGAACGTTGTCGCAGGTGGTATGAAAGTCGCCCTCATCACAACCGTCGGCGGTCTTATTGTAGCTATGATCCTTCAGGTATTCTATAATTACATCCTCGCGAAGATTGACACCCTCACCATTGATATGGAGGATTCTTCAATCTCCCTGATTGATGTTCTTACAAAATACAAGGCAAAGTAGTCTAAATAAGGAATTTTTACAATGAAAAATCTCAATAAAATATTCACTTGGCTGATGGTAGCTCTTATCGTCGTCAGCGTCGGCCTTCTGGTTTGGGGCTTTGTGGCTGGTTATCCATCAGCTCCAGGTCAGCCGGACGCCACTGTCGAGGCTTTGCTCTACTGGGCTTATGTGATGGTGGGACTGGCTCTGTTCTGTGTCATCGTCATCGGCCTTGGAGTATCCATCGTCAACAATCCGAAGAGCCTCGTAAAGCTCGGTATCGGAATAGCAGTGGTTGCGGTAATCTGCGTAGTGGCATATCTGCTCGCACCTGGTTCTCCAGCAGTCGGACTTACTACTCCACAGCCTGCATTCGCAGAGCTTAAACAAACAGATACGGTTTTGAACCTCACATACTTCACCGGCGCGCTTGCAATTGTCGCCATTATCTTCGGAGAAATCTGGGGAGCAATCCGTACTAAATAACAATTTGGGATATGGCTAGTAAAAAGACACCAGCAATCAACAGCAGCTCTACGGCAGACATCGCATTCCTGCTTCTGTGCTACTTCCTTATGACTACCACAATGGGATCACAGACAGGTCTTCAGCGTCGTCTTCCGCCTATGCCTGACAAAAACCAGAAAGTCGAGGACCAGAAAGTCAACAAACGTAATATCATTATCGTTAAAATCAACTCTCAGGACAGACTTATCGCAGGTAATGAACTATTGGATGTCAGCCAGCTCAAAGACAAGATCAAACAGTTCCTTACAAACCCTGCCGAGGATCCTACCCTTCCGGAGAAGGAAATGAAGGACATCGAGGGCTTCGGCCAGTACGCAGTCTCAAAAGGTGTGATTTCACTCCAGAACGACCGCGGTACCAGCTACAGAGCCTACATCGCAGTTCAGAACGAGCTTGTAAAAGCCATCAATGAGCTTCGTGACGAGTTCTCAAGGGCAAACTACGGCAAAGGTTTCGATAGCCTTGACGAGGAAAAGCAGGACATCGTGAAAAAATGCATCCCGCAGAATATTTCAGAGGCTGAACCTAAGAACGTTTCTAACAAATAAACAAGGAGGAATAGAATATGCCAAAATTTTCAAGAGGCGATAAAAAAGAAATGCCGGGAATCAGTTCAGGTTCCCTCTCCGATATCGTCTTCATGCTTCTGTTCTTCTTTATGGTGACCACCCAGTTGAGAAGCACCGAGGATATGGTCACTGTGAAACTTCCAGAAGCTTCAGAAGTAATCAAACTCGAGAGAAAAGATCTTGCCTCATACATCAATGTCGGACCTCCAGTAAAACATCTGCAGTCCAAATACGGTACTGAATCACGTATTCAGCTGAATGACTCCTTCAAGACAGTCAGCGATATCCGTGACTTCATCGCCGCAGAGCGAGATGCGATGTCAGAGGGTGACCGCCAGTTTATGACAACTGTCATCAAGGCCGACCAGGATGTACGTATGGGTATTATCACTGATATCAAGCAGGAACTCAGACGTTGCTCAGCACTGAAGATTATGTATCAGTCAAGAAGGGCGTCAGAGGATTAATTCCAGCGTGACACAATATTTGAAGAGGATGGGCACAATTTGCTCATCCTCTTCATTTGTATTTATACTGTAATGCTGTGGACATACAAGGATTTTTATTATATTTGTACGATAAAAACACTTAATCGCAATGGACACTGTTGTCAGGACAAAAATCAAGGACCTGCTCAAAGAGGAGCCGGGAAAAGAAGTTCTCGCCAAGGGTTGGGTGAGAAGCAAAAGAGGAAACAAACAGGTAAAATTCATAGCACTCAATGACGGTTCCACAATCAGGAATATCCAGGTTGTGGCGGAGACTGAGTTTTTCGATGAGGAACTTATCAAGCGGATAACGACAGGTGCAAGCATCTATGTGAAAGGAACGCTCGTCGAGTCAATCGGCAGCGGACAGAACGTGGAGATAAAAGCAAGCGAAATAGGAGTTTATGGAGACTGCGACCCTGTCAGATACCCTCTTCAGAAGAAAGACACATCTCTTGAGTATCTCAGGACAGTTGCCCATATGCGTTTGAGGACTAACACATTCGGAGCAGTGCTGAGAATCCGCAACGCTATGGCTTACGCCATCCACACATTCTTCCAGAACAAAGGATTCGTATATCTGCACACCCCTCTTATCACGGAATCTGATTGCGAAGGAGCCGGACAGATGTTCCAGGTGACAACCTTTGACCTCACCAAACCTCTCCCAAAGACCAAAAAAGGCGATATTGACTACAACGAAGATTTCTTCGGAAAGCAGACAAGCCTTACAGTGAGCGGACAGCTTGAGGGAGAACTAGGAGCCACCGCTGTCGGTGAGATATACACATTCGGTCCTACATTCCGCGCGGAGAATTCGAACACTCCGAGACATCTCGCTGAATTCTGGATGATAGAACCTGAAATGGCATTCTACGACATCAAGGACAATATGGATCTTGCAGAAGAATTCATCAAATATCTGGTGAAATATGCTCTCGACAACTGCTATGACGATGTCAAATTCCTGAATGACAAATATGATAACGAGCTTATTGAGAGACTTCAGGGAGTAACAGGAACTGAATTCGTAAGACTTGAATACACTGACGGAATCAAGATTCTCGAAGATGCGATGAAAGAAGGCGTCAAATTCGAATATCCTGTATATTGGGGTGTTGACCTCCAGAGCGAGCACGAGAGATATCTTGTGGAGAAACACTTCAAGAAGCCTGTTATTCTCACCGGCTATCCGAAAGAAATCAAGGCCTTTTATATGAAACAGGACGACAACGGTAAGACTGTCAGGGCTATGGACGTGCTCTTTCCTAAAATTGGGGAGATTATCGGAGGTTCAGAAAGAGAGTGGTCGCTTGAGAAACTGGAAAGGAGGATAAATGAACTCGGAATGAGCAGGAAAAACCTTGAATGGTATATTGACACCCGCAGATTCGGTTCAGTCCCGCACAGCGGATTCGGGCTCGGTTTCGAGAGACTCCTGCTGTTTGTTACAGGAATGAGCAACATCAGGGACGTCATTCCTTTCCCGAGAACACCAAGGAACGCTGATTTTTAATAACTTATAAGACACTGCCCGTAAAATGTTGGTCATAGGAATAGCAGGTGGTTCAGGCTCAGGCAAAACCACAGTGGTCAGAGCAATCACAGAACAGCTAAGGGAGAGAGTCGTGGTGATACCGCAGGACTCCTACTACAAAGATTCAGGCCATCTTCCGATTGAAGAAAGGCAGCAGATCAATTTTGACCACCCGGACTCCATTGATTTCAGACTTCTGTGCAGACAGCTGAAGGAACTGAAAGAAGGAAAGAGCATTGAGCAGCCTGTATATTCATACATTACCTGCACAAGGTCGGCAACTGAGACCGTAACTGTTGAGCCTGCAGAGGTCATCATTATAGAGGGAATTCTGGTGTTCACCTGCAAAGAACTGAGAGAGCAGATGGACATCAAGATTTTCGTTGACGCCGATGATGACGACAGACTGATGAGAGTGATGGCCAGAGACATCATTGAACGTGGCAAGACTGTGGAGAAAGTCATTGAGAGATACACGAAAACAGTGAAGCCGATGTACCTCCAGTTCATCGAGCCGAGCAAGAGATATGCCGACATCATCATCCCTCAGGGAGGCCACAACAAAGTAGCAATCGACGTCATCTCTGCCACAATAGAAAAGTCATTGAACGCTGAAAATGCTGAACCGGGAAGATAAAGCAGGATTGTACATTACAATAATTTTCCACCTCGTCGTGGTCATAATCCTGCTCATAGCGCAGATAGGGTTCTCTCTTCAAAGGGAGAACTCATTTGTCATTGACTTTTCTAAGCAGGAAGAGCTCCGCAGGATTGAGGAGAAGAAATCCTTTGACGAGGACATTGACAAGCGGATTGAGGAAATGATTGCCGGGAGTTCAGGAATCGAATTCAGGAACGTAACTGCATCACGCAATAAAGCCACTCTGAAAGACGACAGGAACACAGACGCCGACCAGCTATACAAAGATGCGGAAAAACTCGCAAAAGACCTTAAAAACGGCCAGACAGCAGAGAAGGACGAGGATTATGTAGAAGAGCCGGCCAAGATTAAAAAAGAGAACAAGGCCCAGGACAAGACTTACAGCGGACCGTCCGTCCTCTCCTGGCATCTGGAAGGCCGCAAGGCAAGCCATCTTCCCATTCCTGCATACAAGTGTATGGGCGGAGGTATGGTGACTGTTCTCATAACAGTTGACAATTCAGGAAGAGTTGTTGACGTCAGGATACAGGAAGAGACGTCTTCAGATGACAGATGCCTTAGAGAGTTCGCAAGACGTGCTGCGAGAATGTCAAGGTTCTCCGCAAAACAAGATGCCCCGGCCAGACAGACCGGGGACATCGTATATCAATTCATCGCTCAGTAAGCCGCCACGTAGGGCAAAGTCACATTGCCGCTTTCACAACTTCATCAATGTCAAGATACATCCTGTAGAACGCATTGTCACCGAGTTTGGAGTATCGGCCTACCAGAGCTCGGAGCTGAGGCATCATATAAGCTTTTGATTCCTCCCACTCCCCAGGTGCGGGTACAATATTGTCCACTTCACGCGCATACTTGAGGAACTTTCCAGGGATGTCTATCCCGTCGATGAAATTCTCCAGTTCCGGATATGTCTCAATGGCTGAAAGCTGCTTCTTGTAACGGTCGAACATAGATGAGGAAAACCTCATCTGCGTGGCTTTCTTATTGCATTTTATGAAGAACCGCGTTGCCTTGGTGGTGTCCATAGGCACGAATACATCAGGTATAATGCCACCACCTCCATATACAGTCCTGCCACCGACAGTATGATATACCTCATTCCTGTCAACCTTCATACTGTCCTTCTCGAACATCTCCCCATCCGCATAACGTTTGTATATATCATATTGATAATCTTTGTCATACGGTTTCTGGATGCATCTGCCGGAAGGAGTATAGAAACGGGCTACAGTGAGTCTGATACCGGATTTGTCGGTAAAATATATAGGCTCCTGCACAAGCCCCTTGCCGTATGAGCGGCGGCCTACAATCTGTCCCCTGTCATTGTCCTGCATCGCGCCGGCGAAAATCTCGCTGGAGGAGGCGGAATTCTCATTTATCAGCACGGAAAGCGACACGTCCTGAAGAATGCCCTTCCCGTCAGCGTTGTAATCCTCGCGCTTCCTGTGGAGTCCCTCAAGGTAAACAATCAGATCGCCCTTCTTCAGAAACATATCGGAAAGAAGGAGCGCCTGGTCGAAATAGCCTCCTGTGTTGTCCCTGAGATCAAAGACAAGGTGGGTCATTCCCTCGTCAAGAAGAGACTTGGCGGCCTGGGAAACCTCCATATAAGTGGTTCTGGAGAACTTGGACAGACGGATATAGCCGGTTGTGTCATTTATCATAAAAGACGCATCGACGCAGTGCACAGGAATTTTCCCCCTGGTTATGTCGAATGGAATAGTCTCATCGTCACGTTTGACCAGGATGCGGACCTCTGTGCCGGCCTTGCCTTTCATACGGCGCACCATACTGTCCTGGGGGAACCGGACTCCGGCAATATTGCAGCTGTCAACCTTGAGAATCCTGTCCCCGGGCTGAAGCCCGACCTTCTCTGAAGGGCCTCCCGGAATGACCTCAAGCACAATGGCCGTGTCGTTGGGCACATTGAACTGGATGCCTATGCCGTCGAAGTTGCCGGCAAGCTCCGTCTCCGACTGCTCCAGCTCGACTGGCGGGAGATAAACGGAATGCGGGTCGAGTGTTGCGAGTGACGCAACAACAGCGGCATCAGTGACCTTTTTTACATCAACAGTGTCAACATAGTTCTTCTGGACCTGCTCAAGAATGAGATTCAGTTTCCGCCACTGTGAATAATTACCGTCAAGCTTGGAATGTCTTCCACCTATAGAAAAAACAAGGCAAGTGCCCAGCACTCCAAGAAGGATACCGAGCACAGCTGCCAAAGAACTGCTCCTGTCTCTGTCTGTCATCTAATAATCAGGAAAATAACCATTCAACAATCAACTTGTTCGACCTCAATGCCAGCTTTTCTCAAGAGATCCGGCCCATCCTGAAGACGGTACTCGTCCCTGTAAACAACACGTTTGATTCCGGCCTGGATAATCAGTTTCGAGCATTCTATGCACGGAGAAGCTGTTACATACAATGTGGCGCCCTCGCTGCTGTTGCCGGACTTCGCCACTTTAGTTATGGCATTGGCCTCGGCGTGAAGTACATAGGGCTTTGTAGCCCCGGACTCGTCCTCGCAAATATTCTCAAACCCGGACGGAGTGCCATTGTAACCGTCCGAGATAATCATATTGTTCTTGACGATGAGAGCTCCGACCTTGCGCCTTTTGCAATAGGAATTCTCCGCCCATATTTCGGCCATCCTGAGATAGCTCTGGTCAAACTTCTGCATAATTGCAAATATAGTTAATTTCTCTGATAGAGATACCTCTTTATGCTTCTCTTCGGAGTTCTTTCAAAATCTTCCGGAAGGAACTCGATCTTTGAGAGCTTGGCATAATTAGGAAGCTGCTTGTTGATTTCCGGCAATGTGGCAAGAATCTTCTCCTCAAGCTGCTCCTTGGAAAGTCCGTCGAGCTCAGCCTGGTGATAATCAGGGTAAATAATGGAAACAAGGGAACCGTGATCCTCAATCACAAGTGAGTCGACAACATAAGTAACATTGTTCACTACGGCCTCAAGCTCCTCCGGATAGATGTTCTGGCCTGAAGGTCCGAGAATCATACACTTGGAGCGACCCCTGATATAGAGGAAGCCGTCCTTGTCGATAACACCCATATCTCCTGTACGGAACCAGCCGTCTTCCGTGAAGACATCGGCAGTGGCCTGCTCATTCTTGTAATATCCAAGGAAGACATTCGGGCCCTTGACCTGGATTTCGCCAGGGACATTTTCAGGGTCATCTGAATCCACCCTCACTTCCATATTCATCACACCACGGCCGCAGGATGTAAGGCGTGCGTCTTTCCAGTCCGCATACCCGATGATAGGGGCGCACTCCGTCATACCGTAACCGACTGTCAGAGGGAAACCAATCTTCTTGAAGAAGGCCTCGACCTCAGGATTGAATGCCGCGCCTCCGATGATGACCTCGTAGAAATTCCCACCGAAAGCGGCGGTAAGTTCCTTGAGAATTTTCTTCTGGATCACCTTGTCTATGATAGGAAGGCTCATTATCATCTTGTTGCGGTCAATGATAGGCTTGAGTTTGGATTTGTAAACTTTCTCAATAATAAGCGGAACCGCGATGATAACGGTTGGCTTGATATCGGCGAAAGCCTGCATAATGATTTTCGGACTCGGAACCCTTGTAAGGAAATGAACGTGGGCGCCCACTGACATTTCAAACAGGAACTCGAACATCAGACCATACATATGGGCCGAAGGAAGCATCGAAACCACGTCAGATTCATTTCCAAGCGACGGAAGAGCCTGCACGTGGGCGAACTCCATATTGGAATAAATTGCCCTGTAAGGAATCATCACTCCTTTAGAGAAGCCTGAAGTACCTGATGTATAATTTATTATAGCAAGTTCATCAGCACTGTCCTCATAGTAATTGAGATCCTCCGGGCCGAAATTGTTCGGATATTTGTGACCGAAGCTCTCATTAAGATGCTCGCGCACATAAGCCATCTCCGGAGTCTTTGAATAAAGGAAACTGAGATTGTTGATCTGCACCACAACATACAGGCCAGGCATTTCGTTTTCTGACAGATTCTCCCAGATAACATCGTCCACAAAGAAGACTTTGGCCTCTGAATGGTTCACGAGATGATGGATGTTGTCAGGCTTGAACTCGTGCAGAATCGGCACAGGTACAGCACCGTATGTCAGAGCGGCGAGGAAACAGACTCCCCAATTTGCCTGGTTCTTGGAGCAGATGGCTACCTTGTCGCCTTTTGCCAGTCCACACTGCTCGAATGCGATATGAAGCTTGGCAATACGTCTCGCCACGTCCCTGTAGGCGAGATCCTGACCTTTGTAATTTGAAAGTGCAGGACGGTCCCAATTTTTTCTGAAACTCTGTTCCAGGATTTTGTTTACTGAATGAAATTCCATATTCTTAAAATTTATTTTCCTATCTTGATAGTTCTTTCTTTTCCGTCGATGCATACAGCTGACAGAGTGCCGTCCTCCCTGACAGTGATCCTGCTGTCCGCCTTGATGCGTTTCGCCCCATCAACAGGAGAAACAGGAGCGCCTCCTCCAAATCCGACGAGATATGCAGCCTGTGATGTTCTTACAATCCAGTAACTTGCACCTTTGACTGCCAGAAGTTCCGGCAGGGCCTTTATGGTCTCTTTCAGGGAGACGCCTTTCCAGAAGTCTCTCGGCTTCCCCTGCAGGTCGTAAAAACCAATCGTATTGTCTTTATGCAGAACAACCGCCGAATAGCCTTTCGTCCCGGAGAACTCATAAACCGACGGTCCGAGGAGTATCTCTTTTCCGACAGATACCGGGAACGGTTTAACGAAACGACCAAGACGGTCTATAAGATAAAGACTGCTGCCTGATGCGAAAAGAAACTGAATCTTGCCGTTGGCATAATAATCCACCTCCTCGACCGATCCCCGGATTGTACCGTTGAAAGGTATCGCCCATATGCCCTTTCCGTCTGTCTCAGTGAGAGTTATATAGTTATTGTTCCTCTGCGTGATGAGATTCATCCTGCCGGTACCGCAGTTCTTGACCTTGAACGGTCCCTTCGGAACATTCACGACCGTGTCCCGGAGCATTGACATAAGCCCGTCCTCGCCGCCTGAAGTTACAGACTGGACTCTTCTTACATCCAGATAAAAGCCCGCCCCGCTCCCGGGAATGACACTGAAGGCCACAGGACTGAATGTCACTCCGTCCAATGCCTTGGAGGCGGCAACGGAGATTCCTGAATTGAAGAATTCAGACGCCATATCGGCAGTGAATGCGAAATATGACTGGAAAACCGAACCCGGGCGTAGAAGCTTTTCGTGGCCGCACTCTTTCAGGAATACGCCAAGGGTCTTGCGTTCTTTGTCCTGGCTGAAAAGTTCGAGAGCCTTCCTGTTTCCGATAATCAGCCAGCCTCCAGTGTATAATGCAGTGCTGTCTTCCGAAGAAAAAAGACTGCCAAAAAGCACCTTTGGACATTTGTAATATGAGCATATGTTGATCTTGCCCTCATATTCCTTTATGTCTTGAGACTCCGCACCTTTGAAGAGGAGAGAGGGAACCGGCTTGGACAATCTGAGCATCACGGCATTACGGGCTGAGTCCGGGCAGGATAGCGACACCGAAACAACTTCACGCACACCGATGGTCTCTGCCCAATGGTCGGGGAGGACGCCCGCATCTTTTTTCACCGACGCTGCCGCCGCATTGAATTTGTTCAACGAGCCTGATGCATCAAGATACTTCTTGTACGCAGTGAAATATGACTTGAAACTGTCGAAAGAAAGGCTTGACATATATCGGGTGCAGTCCGGCAATATCGAGGCTGCGGAGGAGTTCCCGGATTTTAGAGATGAGAGCATCAGCGCATAATCGGAATCCCCGTCAGCCACAACCGATTTTCCAGACATCGACACAGAACCATTGTCTATATCATTGACTGACATACTGCTCCAGGAGGCATACCGGCTCAGGAACGATGCGTTGCTAGCATAATCCTTTACAATGAAAGAGGATGCCAACCTGTACGAAAAATTATGGTCGAAGAAAATGCAGCAATCACCGCGCTCCTCTGAAGCGGCCGCAGCAAGTTCGCGGTTGTCAAGTATCGATGCGCTCCTGTCAATATGCCTTTCAGCAGACTGCACGAGGGACTCAGACGGTGATACAATCAGCAGAGTGGAACCGGACAATGGAGAATTGCCTGAAGCGGTCTTGAAAGCCGAATGCAATGAAAGTTTGTCTGCCAACAGGCGCAGAATTGATGCGGCATCAGTGGAATCAGCATAATTCCTGCCTGCCTTGGCGATGAAAAGAGGAACTGCGCTTCCGCTGTAATGGATTGATATACATACACCTGAGCTTCTCAATGAGCCAAGTGCTCCTTTTCTTGAATACTCGGCCGCTTTTTTGATGAAATGCCCGAAAGGCGCAGAATCCCCGGAGAACACCTGGCCATAAACCACGGTCGTATCGCCCAAGAAGTTGAGAGCGCTCCTGAAATTGGAGCACGACAACACGAGAGCGGCGTCCGAAGGAACGGCATTCAACAGGGGGTGTGCCGAAGAAGCCTGGGAGCGCACAACCTCTTCAGAACGCGATTCACTCCCTTGATCTCCGGAATACAGAACCACCACAGCGCTGACAACGATAGTCACAAGAATGCAAAGCGCTGCAATGCAATAAATTATTGCCTTTCTACCCATTATTCACCAAATACTGAACGTGGCAAAAAACCCATTATAAGTGGTAAAACCCACATTACGCAAATATACACATTATTTGGCAAAGGTGTCAACGAGAAAAGGACGGGATTACCTTTTGGCAATCAAAAAGTAGAATTCACAAGGTCATTTTCTACCTTTTCGACAATTTTAAATCCAAATCCACCAAGAATATTATCCATTTTGGCTTTTATTCTGTCATTGCACAGGTTGCCGATCGAGCCGCAATGCGTATGATGAAGTTGTCCGTGAAACTCGAAACTTCCGGAGAGAATCTCAAGCCCGACTTTTTTGTACGCATCCCTGAACGGGACATTCTCCTCTTCCACAAGGCGGTTCACTTCCTCAACGCTGAACGCAGGCTGATATTTAGGATCGTCCATTATGCCCTTGACAATCTGCATATTTCCAACCGCATAAGCCGTAATGTCAAGACAGTCGTCCAGTTCTTTGAACATAGGGATGAAGATTTCCTTGAGAAGCTGCATATCGCGGAAATAGCCTGACGGAAGATTCCCCACCAGAAGCCGGATATCGTTCGGAACTCCTTGAAGATGATTGCAATGAGCCCTCACAAGCTCGAACACGTCAGGATTCTTTTTGTGTGGCATAATGCTTGACCCTGTGGTCATTGTGTCCGGAAGTTTGATAAAACCGAAATTCTGGCTTGCATACAGACAGCAGTCCGTTGCCAGACGGCCGACGGTTTCAGCCACCGCGGCGTAAGCGAAGGACACAGCCCGTTCCATCTTGCCGCGTCCCATCTGGGCATATACTGCATTGTAATCCAGATCATCGAAACCGAGCAGCCTGGTCGTCATCTCCCTGTCAAGCGGCGCTGAAGAGCCATATCCGGCAGCGGAGCCGAGAGGGTTCTGGTTGGCGATGTCCCAGGCGGCTTTCATAAGGCGCATATCATCCGTGAGGCTTTCCGCATAAGCCCCGAACCAAAGCCCGAAAGAAGACGGCATAGCCACCTGCAGATGAGTGTATCCAGGCAAAAGAATGTCCCTGCCCTCTTCGCTCCGACGTTGCAAGACTTCGAAGAGATGTGCTATTTTACTGACTGTCTTCGAAATCCGGTTCCGTGCAAACAATTTCAAATCAACCAGGACCTGGTCATTGCGGGAACGCCCCGTATGCACTTTCTTTCCGATGTCCCCGAGCTTACGTGTCAGCGTCAGCTCCACCTGCGAGTGGACATCCTCCACATCCGGCTCAATGACAAACTTTCCGGACATTGCGTCCTCATACAGACTTCTCAGCTCAGGAAACAGTCTGCGCAGATCATCTTCAGGCAGCAGACCTGTTTTTGCAAGCATCTTGATATGGGCCATCGTGCCCATAATGTCAAACGGGGCGAGGTACAGGTCAAGATCCCTGTCCCTGCCAACCGTAAACTGGTCAATCAGTTTGTCGTCATCGTATCCTTTATCCCAAAGTTTAGCCATAATTATGATTTTTCCTGTTATTTATATCGGGCTGAAGGCGCATTCTCCTAAAAGTCAAACCCGTCAAGGAGAGACACATAGATTTCCGCCCCGTCCCGGATTTCGTCAATATATATAAATTCATCAGCCGTATGGGATCTGGCTGAATCACCAGGTCCGATCTTAACTGTCGGGAACGGGGACAGTGTCTGGTTGCTCGTGGTGGAAGAGCCGAACATAGGCACTCCAAGCGATGCGGCCCTTGACACAATCGGGTGATTTTCATCGATATGCGAGCTTCCGAGCCTTGTCGAGCGCTCTTTCACCAAACAAGACACCGAGGATTTAATCAATGCAAGAAGTTCAGGATTGGAGTACATACCGTTTGATCTCACATCCACTACAAAAGAGCATCTGTCAGGAACAATATTATGCTGCGTCCCGGCGTTTATCTGGGTAACAGTCATTTTGACAGGGCCAAGATACGGAGAAACTTTCGGAAACCTGTAATTCCGGAACCATTCTATATCAGGAAGAGCCCTGTAGATGGCATTAATGCCTTCCTCCCTGGCTGCGTGGCCGCTCCGTCCCTCCGAGATGCAGTCAAGGACCATCAGGCCTTTCTCCGCAACAGCCATCTCCATTTTAGTTGGCTCGCCGATTATCCCGAGATCAATCTTTCCTAAAAGCGGAAACACCGCCTCGATTCCGCCCTGCCCGCACACTTCCTCCTCAGCTGTCGCACTCCATATCAGCCTGTATTTCTGCGGTCTCGAGGTCAATGTCAGAAAAGCGGACAGCGTGGCCGCGAACGAGCCTCCGTCATCGTTCGTCCCGAGTCCGTAGATTTTCCCGTCTGTCATCTCCGGCACGAACGGGTCTCTCGTGTACCCTGATGCCGGCCTGACAGTGTCAATGTGGGCGTTAAGCAATATGGTCCCGGCGGTTTCCCGCCCAGGCCGCTCCGAGGAGATGTCATCGGAATCAAGCCAGATGTTCGATCCCGCACGGTGCGGCTTCAGTCCACGTGCTGCAAGCCATTTCTCGACAAGGTCGGCCACCTGATTCTCCTCCCTGCTGAAAGAAGGTATCCGCACCATATCCGCCAAAAGGGCGATTATGTCGTCAAAATATTCATTGCCAATGTTTTCCATATTCAGCATCGTGGCATTTACAATCTTATTTCTGTTCCTGCCGGAGTTCCCAATGCAGCGGCGCTCGTTATCACGACTCTTGCGACTCCCGCCCGTAATGCTCCGAATGCATTGTCAAGTTTGGGAATCATTCCCCCCGAAATGACGCCTTTGTCTTTAAGGCTTTGATACAAGGCGCTGTCGATATATGGAATCACACTGCATTCATCCTCAGGATCCTCCAGGACTCCTGGTTTCTCGAAACAAAAAGTGAGTGTCACCTCTTCGCGGCCATTCTCTCCCGCAGCCATCGCTTTGGCCACTTCCATGGCTATAGTGTCTGCATTTGTGTTCAACAGCCCGTTTGAAGGGTCAAATGACAGCGGGGCGATCACCGGAACGGCACCCGAGGCGACAAACATGGACAGCGCTTCCGAATTCACACTGTCCACGTCACCCACAAAGCCGTAATCAACTTCCCCTGCAGGACGCTTATGCGCCTTGACACAGCACATGTCGGCGCCTGACAAGCCTATGGCGTTCACCCCAAGTGACTGCAATTCAGCAACGGCGTTCTTGTTCACAAGCCCACCGTACACCATAGTGACCACCTCAAGCATAGCGGCGTCAGTGATCCGGCGCCCCTGCTCCATCACCGTCTCGATCCCAAGCCTCGAGGCTACAGATGTGGCTGTACGCCCTCCTCCGTGGACAAGAATCCTGTTCCCGGGCAATCCGGCAAAAGAGCGCAGAAAAGCCTGGCGAAGGGATGCATTCTCCAGCACAGCTCCACCTACTTTAATGACATTCAAGCTCATAGAGATTCCAGCATTCTTTTCATCACCACCTGTGCGGAAACCACTCTGTTGGCCGCCTCAGGAATGACAATGCTCCTCGGAGAGTCAATTACCTCGTCAGTCACAATCATATTGCGCCTCACCGGAAGGCAATGCATGAAATAGGCATTGTCAGTCACGGCCATCTGACGCGCTCCGACTGTCCAGTTCATATCCATGCTGAGAATCTTGCCGTAGTCACTGTATGAAGACCAGTTCTTGGCATAGATGAAGTCCGCCCCTTCGAACGCTTTCATCTGGTCGTATTCCACCCGGGCGTTTCCGGCGAACTGCGGAGCAAGCTCGTACCCATGCGGACAGGTTATTACGAAGTCCACATCAGCGGCGTTCATCCACTCCGCGAACGAATTCGGCACAGCCTGCGGAAGCGCTCTCGGATGCGGAGCCCAGGTAAGGACCACTTTCGGTCTGGATTTGGTCTTGTATTCGTCAATAGTGATGAGATCAGCGAACGCCTGGCAAGGATGGACAGTGGCGGACTCAAGGCTTATCACCGGCTTTCCGGAATATTCAACAAACTGATTGATAATGGTTTCAGCATACTCAGCCTCCCTGTCCACGAACTGTGCGAAAGAACGGACTCCAATGATGTCGCAATAGCTTCCGATGACCGGAATGGCCTCCCTCAGATGCTCGGACTTGTCCCCGTCCATCACTACTCCAAGTTCGGTCTCAAGCTTCCAGCTGTCGCCATTGACATTGAGCACAATAGGGTTCATACCCAAGTTCAGCGCCGCCTTCTGGCTGCTGAGCCTTGTCCTGAGACTGCTGTTGAAGAAAACGAGAATTATGGTCTTGTTGTGACCGAGATGCTGCCAGGCGAACGGGCTGGCTTTCACTTCACGGGCTTCGGCAAGGGCCCTGCCCAAGTCACCTATATCCTGTACGTGCAGAAAAGATTTCATATCATTTAAATACTTAATTATCAGAGAATTGAAGAGAATTCAGCAATAAAGCGTCCAGCTTCGTCCATACTGAGCGGAAGCGGAGCAAGCAGACGTATCATATCATTTCCGGCAACTCCAGTGAATATATGTTTTTCAAACAGCAGCCGTGAGCGTATCTCTTTCACCGGTTCGTTGAACTGGATGCCAAGCATCAGTCCCCGGCCTCGTACCTGCCGTATCCTCGGAGACGCCGGCATATTGGATTTCAACCACTCTCCCACTTCAAAAGCGTTCTTCACAAGCTGTTCTTTTTCGATGATGTCCAGCACCGCAATCGCCGCTGACATTGCAAGATAATTGCCCCCGAACGTGGTCCCAAGCATACCTTTCACCGCATTGAAGTCAGGGGAAATCAGCACTCCGCCGATAGGAAATCCGTTGGCCATTCCTTTCGCGACCGTGATCAGGTCAGGCACTATGCCGGCCCACTGGTGGGCGAAAAAGCGCCCGGTCCTGCCGTATCCGCTCTGGACCTCATCAAGAATGAGCACCGCTCCGTAACGTCTGGTGAGTTCCCTGAGCGCCTGAAGGAAAGAGTCCTCAGGGATGTTGATTCCGCCCACTCCCTGGATTCCCTCTATAATGACTCCTGCCACATCTCCCCTTGCAAGTTCCTCCTCGACGGCTGAGATATCGTTCAGGTCAACAAACGTGACCTTGTGCCCGGTATTGAACGGAGCCCTGATTTTAGGATTGTCAGTGACAGCCACGGCTCCGGATGTCCGTCCATGGAAACTGTGCCTGAAGGCCACAATCCTGTCTTTGCCTGTGTGGAAAGAAGCTAATTTCAAAGCGTTCTCGTTGGCCTCCGCTCCTGAATTGACAAGAAACAGGGACCAGTCAGGAAGTCCTGAAGCCTTACCAAGTTTAGCGGCGAGCTCTTCCTGCATCGGATTACGGACACTGTTGGAATAGAAACCGATTCTGTTGAGCTGGGATGTGATGGCAGACACGTAATCAGGATGGCAATGCCCCACGGATATCACAGCATGGCCGCCGTAAAGGTCAAGGTACTCATTGCCTTTGTCGTCATAAATATGGCATCCTTTCGCGGAAACAGGGACGACATCGAAGAGGCTATATACGTCGAATAGATTCATTTCTTATGATTGTTTCGAATTATTTTGATTCTGATTTCAAAGTCAGAAACGGTTGCCTTTCAGGCTCAGTCCGGCAGTCTCAGGCAGGCCGAATATCAGGTTCATGTTCTCCACCGCCTGGCCTGACGCTCCCTTGACGAGATTGTCTATCACGCTGACAATATGGAGGTTGTCTCCGTATTTCCTGACATTCAGGACACATTTGTTGGTGTTGGTGACCATCTTTATGTCAGGTGAGACATCCGCAACCGTCACAAAAGGTTCATTGGCGTAATAATCTTTGTACAGCGCCACCGCTTCCTGCTCCGTCAAACCGGATCGCAGATATGCGGAGACAAGTATTCCTCTTGAAAAACAACCTCTTATCGGCACGAAATTCACACTTCCCGAAAATGAAGGAGCAAGTCTGTGCAAGGTCTCTCCCACCTCCCCAAGATGCTGGTGGGTGAACGGTTTATATACTGAAAGGTTGTCGGAGCGCCAGCTGAAATGAGTGGTCTCGGACGGTTTCTGTCCAGCTCCTGTCGAACCGGTTATTCCTGTGATGTGTATATCATCAAGCCTGTCGGCTTTGGCCATCGGAAGAAGAGCCAGCTGCATCGCCGTGGCGAAACAACCCGGATTGGCAATATGCGAGGCTTTCACAATATCTTTCCTGAACGCTTCAGGCAGCCCGTAAACAAAGTCCTCCGCATCTGCAGCAAGACGGAAATCATTGCTGAGATCTATTATTTTCCCGGAAAATGAATCCGGAAGAGAATGGACATAAGATTTGGACTTGCCGTGACCGGAGCAGAGGAAAATCACATCTGCCTTGTCAAGTTCCGCATCAGCGGAAAACAGCATATCCGTCTCCCCTATCAGGTCCTGATGCACCTGCCATACAGGGTTGCCAGCATTGCTTCCGCTCTGCGCAAACACGACCTCTGCCGCCGGATGGTTTTTCAGTATGCGCAACAGTTCACCGGCAGTGTATCCCGCGGCTCCGATTATTCCTGCTCTTATCTTGTCCATCACAACTCATTTTCAAGCTTTTCCCCCTCTTCCTTGTGGTTTGCGTAATAAACGCGCAGAGGTGTGGAGAGAACTTTGATGAACCCTTTGGCGTCTTCACTGGTCCATCCTTTCTGCATCTCGCCATATTCTCCGAACTTGGTCTTCACCAAATCGTTGACTGAATCGACCCCGACAGTGGAGAAACAGTAGGGCCTCAGTTCCATAATGGCAGTGCCCGTGACATTGCGCTGGCTTTCCTCAAGCATAGCCTCGATATCCCGCATCACAGGCTCAAGATACTGGCTCTCGTGAAGAAACATCCCGTACCAGTTGGCCACCTGGTCTTTCCAGTACTGCTGCCACTTGCTGAGAGTGTATTTCTCCAGGAATTTGTGCGCGGCTATTATCAGCATCGGAGCGGCAGCCTCAAAGCCGACCCGCCCTTTGATACCGATAATTGTGTCACCTACGTGCATATCCCGGCCGATACCGTACGGAGATGCGATAGACTCTACTTTCTGTATAGCCTTGACAGGTTCGTCAAAATCCTCTCCATTGACACTGACAAGTTGTCCTTTGCGGAAGCCGAGACGGATGAGTTCAGAGCCTTCCTTTGTGACCTGTTTGAGATACGCCGTCTCCGGCAGCCCACAGGCGGAGTCCAGAATCTCGCCTCCACATATGGAAGTGCCCCATAGCCCAACATTGTATGAATACTTGAGTTTCTTGAAATCAGCGCTGTATCCATGCTGGTTGAGATAGTCGACCTCATATTGGCGGGTAAGGGCCATATCCCTTGTCAGAGTGATTATCTCCACCCCTGGCGCCATCACGAGGAATGTCATGTCGAAACGCACCTGGTCGTTTCCCGCCCCGGTGGATCCGTGAGCTATTGCGTCAGCACCTATCTCTTTGGCATATTTAGCGATAGCCATCGCCTGGAAAATTCTCTCGGATGAGACTGAAATCGGATAAGTGCCGTTTCTGAGCACATTTCCATATATCATATACCGGATGCTCTTGTCATAATACTCTTTTGTGACATCGAGCGTCACATATTTTTTCGCCCCGAGTTTATATGCTTTCGCCTCATTCTCCATCAGCTGCTCCGCGCTGAATCCTCCTGTATCAGCGCAGGCGGCATAGACCTCATATCCTTTCTCGAGTGCAAGGTACATCACATTGAAAGAGGTGTCAAGACCTCCGCTGAAAGCTACAACTACTTTTTTTGACATAATTAAGGTTTTTTGAAGATTATTAAGCCCTGTGGAACAGCCCGGCGAACTTCATCAGGCCGCGCAGGAACTTGTCGTGGCTCTGTTTCGGAATCGGATCAGCCGCCTGTTTCTGGTCAGCCGGATCGTACAGCATACCCGTACACAGGCATCTGGTATAATTGTTCCTCGTGAGCACATCGAAATTGATGCAGCTGGAGCATCCTTTCCAGAACACAGGATCTGACGTGAGTTCGGAGAAGGTGACCGGCTTGTAGCCCAGCTCAGTGTTTATCTTCATCACGGCAAGACCTGTGGTCAGGCCGAAAAGTTTCGCGTTCGGAAATCTCTTTCTGGACAGCTCAAAAGCCGTCTGCTTGATTTTCTTTGCAAGCCCCACTCCTCTATAGTCAGGTTTAACTATAAGGCCGGAATTCGCCACGAACTCCTCATGGCCCCAGGACTCAATGTAGCAGAATCCGGCGAAATTGTCCCCGTGCATGGCGATCACAGCCTTCCCCTCAATCATTTTCTGTTTTACATAATCAGGGTTTCTTTTAGCGATTCCCGTTCCCCTGACCTTTGTGGCGTCCTCTATTGTCTTGAGAATCTCATCCACATACTTCAAATGTTTTTCAGTGGCGACACCAACTGTAAAATCATTGATTGTCATTGTCTCTATTTATATTTAAGTTCATTTATGGAATATGCGCAATTCCTAAATACGGTGGGAGGAAATTCCAGGGACAGCAGCTTCAAGGGCAGTTACAATGTCCTCCAGATCAGAATGCTCCCTCATAACTATCAGCAGAGTGTCATCACCCGCTATGGTTCCCATTACTTTGTGGCCGAGAACGCTGTCCACGAGGGAGCCAATCATGTTGGCATAGCCCGGACGGGTCTTGATCACACACATCTGACCGGAAAATTCAAGGCTCCGCACGCCTTCGACAGTATGAATGCCATACGGCTGCAAAGGTTCCTGGAGCAATGTCTGGGTGGCGACCCGCATCTCCGGAAGGCGGTAATGATATCCGCCTGTCCCGTCCGGCGCTTTTGCCACTTTCAGTGCCTTGAGGTCCCTGGAAAGAGTGGCCTGGGTCACAATGCATCCTTCTACGGACAGCAAGGCAAGCAGTTCCTCCTGATTCGATGCCTTGTTCGTGGTTATGATTCTTCGCAGTTTATTCAATCGGTCTTGTTTAGTATTCATAATAATCGTATATTTATACTTAGACCGTGCAAATTTATACAATATTTTCAGACTATCAAATAAAAACGCAAAAAAAAGCCATACCGGCTTCTCAAATTGAGGTTTGCACGGTATGGCAATTTCAGTCAATAATGATGTTATTCATTCTTAAGTTCCTGGAGGTCAGAGAGCAGGGATTCAGTTGAGCGGATTATTCCACGTCTCAGCCTCAATCCCAATGTCACGCCTATGAGAAGACCAAGTCCGCATCCGAAAATGAACGGGAGCTTGAAATCTTCCGGGAACGAGTCCCGGAGAGCAACTTCGGTGAACATCCACGCAGCCCATGCTAAAGAAACCGGCATTCCCACGGCTATCCAGTCCACATATGCTTTCTTGAACTTTGCAAGAGACTCAGCGGCCGTCACCATATCTGTGTCCATCGATGGAATATTCCTGTTTATAAGGACAGTGGCCACTATACATACGAGCAGCATCAATTCGGTCACAATGAAAAAGGCCAATGAGAAGCCTGATTTATAGAAACTGTACGCCATCATCATTCCCACGATTCCCAGCATTGTGATGCGTGATGACCTGACCCTGAGTGAATGGAGTCTGTTCGTGAGTGACTTCCGCAACATTCTGTCATTTACAATCTGCTGGTTTTCAAGCTTTTTCTTTAGAGCCTGCATCTGCTCTCTCATTTCGTTGAGTGTATCATTGTTTTCCATTTTACTGCATTTTTTTAAGTTGTTCCTTGATTCTCACGAGACGCACCGAGACATTTTTGGTGGAAATGCCGACAATCTGCCCGATCTCTTCGTAACTGAGATTCTCCAGCCAGAGCAGGACGATTGCCCGGTCGAACGGTCCCAGTTTCGCTATCCTTCCGCGCAGAAGTTCCGCCTGACGGGCTCCTTCGTCCGTGTCCTCGAACAGGTCAATGTCCAGAGACAGGGGCTCGGCGCGGAGTTTGCGTTTCCGGTTTCTGTCAAAAGTTATACAGGTATTCAGGGATACTTTCCATATCCAGCTGTTAAGCGAGGCTTCACCGCGGTATGAGCCCGCTCCTTTCCATAGGTTGATGAGGATTTCCTGAAACAGGTCGGCCACCTCATCCTTGTCGGTTGAGAACATATAGCAGACGGTGTAAATCGTACCGCGATGTTCCCGGATCATTTTTTCAAATTCTTTCTCGGTCATTTCTCGTTGTTTTTGCTTATATGACGCAGCTTTTTCCGGAAAACTACAGAATTGATGGAAAATTTTACCTCATCTCCTTCCAGAGAAGAGCATTTTCATCGGCTGCAATATAGTGAATTTGCGGGATAACGGACGAAAGTGATAATAATTTTCGCACTTCCACCCACAATCGCACAATATAGGGTGTTCAAAATGCCCATCCTTGAGAATGGTTCCATTCCCATAAACTGGTTGTCAACCGTACTGTTTTTATTGACAGTTGCTGATAGGTTTAAAAGGGAGCGCTTTTCTCAATATACTATTTCAAGATTTCAAGAAATAACCGTAAATTTGGATGTGAAAGGGGTATATAATTACATAATAATATCGTCTAATATGAAAAAGATCTGTATAATTCTGTTGGCAATAACTTTGATGCCCTTTTTCACATCTGCCCAGAATATTGTCCTTGGGAATCTCGCCTTTTTGAAAGGGCAGAATTATGTCGATTTTAACGTGGATTTCTCACAGGCAGGCATTCTAGGAATGAGCGAAAAAGAAATTGCAGTGCAAGAGAAAGATTGGTGGAAAGACCGACACATATATGTCGGGCGCTTCCTTGAAAGTTTAAATGCGAAATTGAATCGGAAAGCGTTGTATGTTGGAAAACATGAGAATGCTTCCTATAATATGACTTTGGTAGCACGCCAGGTTGAAAAGAATGGAAATATACTTTCTGAGATAATCTTCACATCGAAGACTAATCCTGACGAGTGCCTGTGTAAAATAATTATGAACGCATCTGGAGGCACTTTTGGTACATTCCTGAATCTTTTGGGTGATGGGATGGAGAATACTGGAAAAGCGCTTGGAAAATTCATCTATTCCAAACTAAAGTAAACCAATGTATCATTACCAAAATTTTCCAAGTGCTACACTAAAAGGACCAGGAGCTTGATACCGTTACCCCTTACCTGAACAAATCCGACATAGTTAGCTGGCATTGGATATCGTCGGAGTATCCTCCGGGAGCCAGGCCGAAAGTCGTGATCGTTGTCACAAGGACTGTCTTTTCAGTTCCGCTTTCACGGATGAAGGTTTCCTTGCGGTTTCTGATGCGCATATCTTCCTCCTCGGTGATTACGTATGGGGCATTGGCGTATTTCATCTCGCACAGATTGATGGTATCATCGTTTCTGTCAATCAGAAGATCTATCTGCGCTCCTTTCTGAATTGTATGTCCTGTATACGGATCCTTGATGTCTTTCTGATACCAGGAGTGGGCACTGCTTACCACGGCTGAGAACCCAAGGGCTTCTTTGATTTGGCTGATGTGCTGCAAACAGACTCTCTCGAACGCCCGTCCTGCCCAGCCATAGTGAATGCCGGTACCCGCCGAAGATGTCCAGAAATGTTCGTCTCCATTGACATTCTCCTTGATGAAATCAAAGTAGAAAATCGTGTAATTGTCTATCAGCTGGCAAATTGCATATTTGCTCTTTTTCCCGATGTCGGTATACTTGCGGATGAACCCGCATTGTTCAAGTTCCTGAATGGCCTTTGTGAAAGCTGTATTGTCAGGAAGTTTTGATGCTTGCAGTATTTCTTCCCGGAGCAACCCCTTTTTTTTCTTCGCAAGAGCTGTAATTATGGCAATATGGTTACCCGGCTTCTTGAAAAGGGATGCGTAGAGAGTATCATATTCGTTCGCAAGTTCTCCGCCGCTCTGAAAAAACATCCTGTCAAAGTTCTGGGACACGCTCTGCCCCTTCTTGAGAAAACTCCAGTAGTATGGGATTCCTCCCATAGCCATATACGCCTCAAGAATCTGTCTGTCTTTATATCCGAGATTCCTGGATTCACAATATTGCCTGCACTCACGAAGGGTGAACGGCTGCAGGTGTATCTGACAGGTCAGGCGGTTGTGCAAGCCGCCGTAATTCATAATGACGTTGTCAATAATCCAGGATGTAGCGCTGCCGCATATGACAAGGACAATGTCTTTTCTTGTAGTTGCCTTTGCGTTCCAGAAATGGTCCAAAGATCTTACGAAATTGGATTTAGGAGTATCCATCCAAGGCAATTCGTCAATGAATATGACCTTTTTCTTTCCGTCAGCTGGCAGATTCTTCAAGAATGACCACAGAAGCTGGAACGCATCTGACCATGTATTTGGCATTGGGCATTTGCCCATACCGGCATCATACAGAGACTGCCGGAAATCGCTAAGCTGCTGTTTGCGTGTAGCTTTGTATGTCCCGGTGTGCTGGAACACAAAATCGTAGTTGAATGCTTCACGGATGAGGAATGTCTTTCCGACTCGGCGCCTTCCATATACCGCCACAAACTGCGACTCGTCAGATGAGAGAAGTCCCTGGAGTATGGCTATTTCTTTTTCTCTACCAATTATCATAGTCGTAACCTAATTATTCGCTGCTAAAATACAAAAAAGTCCGATAACTTGTGGAAATGTGTCAAATTTCGATACATTTCCACAAGCTATCGGCATATTTTCCTGGAATTAACTCTCCGGATGCCGTGAAAAAATCAGATGAAAAGCAGCATGGCCGAACATAAGAGGAGAGCGGCGGACATAATGACGGAAACAGTTTTCATATGTCCAAGAACCAGGGGTCTCAGAGTGCCACCTGCAAGCAGCCATACAAGGTTGGCCCCGGGGCCGGCAAGGAGCAGAAGGGCGGTGACGGGAAGAAGTGAGACGAAACGGTCTGAATACGGCAGGACAAATGCCGAATAGCAGCTGAGGTCGAACAGGATTATCTTGGCATTCGTCAACTGGACAACGAACCCGCTGATGAAAGAAGGCGCGGCATCATCTCCTTCCGACACTCCGCCCTTGTACGTCTTATAGGCAAGATAGACTATATATGCGGCGGCAATGTATCTGACATAAGGCACGTATTTTCCGAATGCCGCACCTATCAGATGCGCCGCTGCCGCCGCAATGAGGGCCGCTGCCAGAAACCCGCACAGAAGGCCAAGCCACATCCTGACAGAAGCCCTCCATCCGTGTCGCAGGGAACAGGACATGGCGTAAATATTGGCCGGACCAGGTGTGTAACCCACAGCCAGGATGGCTATCAGGAGTGCAGGCAACTGTTCAACAGGCATAGGATTGAATCTTCATCAACTACTTCTTTGAAAAATATTCCCTGACTGTCATTACGGACTTCTTGGCACGCCTCTGAATATCGAACAGCCCGGCCGTCGAGTAACCAAGATTTATCTTTCCAGACTGGGCGACACTGTTCCTTGAATAAGTGCGGTTGTCATTCATCTGCCACACCGCAAAGCCGCACACATCCGGATTGCTCCACAATGTCTCGAATACATCTGTCAGGTATTCGTCCTGCATCTCTTCCGAAGAGACGTTGGCGGCAGGATCGTGCAGACCGTATGTACCGGCCGTCCCGGATTCCGAAACCATAATCGGCTTGTCCGGATACTTCGCACGGAAATTCCTGATGATCCTGGTGAAAGCGGAGTTCACCGTCCGCTTCAGATCCTCAGGTTCTCCCGGTATCATTGGAATAACACCCGGATAGGCGTTGAAGGCGATGATGTCAGTGTTTTCATTGCAGATGTCATTGTCACAGCAGTTGCAGGCGAATGTGACCAGGCGGCCGGAGTCCTCAGCTTTGACAGTCCTGACAAGTTCATCCACAAGTGTTTTGCATTCAGGCCTGTAGCTGGCACATTCGTTCAGGAATGCGTAGATTATCACGGATGGGTGATTGAAACTCTCCCTGACCATATCCCGTGTCTGCCTGACCTGCTGCTCTCTGAATTGAGGATCAACCAGCTCAACGGACTCCTTGTCCGTGTAGGCCTGGCCGTTGCCCCAGCCCAGAGATTCCTCCCAGACAAGGACGCCCATTTCATCGCACAGATCAAGGAACCGCCCGGCCTGCTGATAGTGGGCGCCGCGTATGAAATTGCCGCCCAGGGCCTTGAGATTCTGAAGGTCATATACCCACTGGCTTTCCGGCACACAGGCTCCGAAGACCGGAGTCTGGTCGTGTCTGTTGACACCTTTCAGGAACAATTCTTTTCCATTGAGATAAAGTTTTCCGTCACGGGCCTCTATCTGGCGGATGCCGAAACGCACTTTGCGGCCTTCCACCTCCAAAGTGGTCATATTCGGCTCATCCGGGCTCCAGAGCTTGAAATCCGGGACATTCTGGCGGTATCGCTTCCCGCCCTCAATCTCAACCTCCACAAGCCCCGTCGTGTAGTCCAATGTCCTGACGAATATCTTAGGCTCTTTCTCAACTATCCGGACTTCCCGGTAAAAGCCTCCGTAGAAATAAAAGTCATAATAAGGCCGGGCAAGTTTCATTGTACTCCAGTCAAAGCGGTTGTCCAGCGCGGCGAATATGGTATGCTCGCCTTTTTTCAGCGGGCCTATGGGAATCTCCAACTTCGCATAGGGATATGGATATGTCCCCAGATCTCTACCGTCGATTGAGAAATTGCCCCGCAATCCCATTCCGTCAATTTCAAGGACAGCATTCTTCATATCCTTGTCAACTGTGAAGCTCCTCCTGTACAGGGCTGTGCCCCGCTTGAGATAATAGGCCGGCATAGTGTCCCAGCAGCCCGGAACACACATAATGTCATCTGCTATAAAACCGGCATCGGCAGCCTCTTCAATGGACTGTTTTTCCGCAAAATGGAACTCCCAACTGCCGGCCAATGATATCGCCGTCAATAAAATGCAAATAAGACTCATATATTCATTATTATAAAGAATTCTTTATCAACATCAGGGCGTCCACCTGGATATGCCCGTCACTTCCGTCACCGTGGATATTCACGGTGAATTCTTCTCCTGCCTTCAATCTCATAGAAGTGACTTTGTGCCAGGCCCCGCTGGTCTGCCCCATAACGATGACATCCTTTGAGTTCACAGTGACGCTCCGGCCGTCCGGAAAATCAAAAACGGACACCGGATTCATTCTGTCCGCCTTGAGGCACTGGTAGCTGTAAATGTCATAAACTCCGTCTGAAGGGATGGTGGCTGTATATGTCAGATGGCCGTCCGATGCGCTGCCCACATAATACGTCGGTCCATATCCCTTGCCGCCGACAGTGGATTTCCAGTCTCCTTCCACCGAGGCGACACTGTCATCAAGGATGATGTCAGGCTGCCTGCCGTCCATAAACGGGTCAGTTTCAATAACGTTGTTTATCTCAGAAGAAGTCACTTCCTGTACTGACGCCAGAGAATTCCTGTTGTAAATCGATGCGGCGATGCCGGCGCACTGGCCAAGGCACATAAAGACAGGCTCCATACGGATCGAGCCGTATGCTATGTGAGATGCCGACATACAGACAGGCACAAGAAGATTGGTGCACTGCTCGCGTTTCGGAGTGATGGACCTGTATGAAATAGGATATGGACCGCCGCCATATTTTTCCACATTACCCTCGTTCTTGACCATATCCCTTCCGTCTTTGCGGATAACAATCCGCTGGCAATTATGGGAATCCATATTGTACGCAGCATATGCAATGCCGTCCGGGACATCAGTCCGGCTCTCGCAGTCAGCCTGGGTTGCGACATATTCGCCGACCATCCGCCTGCACTCTCTGATATACAGCTGAGGTGTCCAATGTCCTGTCTCAATATATTCGTCTTTTGGCAAACCCCACCGGCGGACGAATTCCTGCAATGAAGCCGGCACGCGCGGATCAGTCGCAGTGAAATAAAGGAGTCCCAATGTGTAATCCTTATGCTCCCTGACAATCTCCTGCCGCTCCTCCCAACTTGCTTCCGGATAAGAATGACTTGCTCCTATCATATCGGTGGAGAATCCGCCCCGGTTGTTGACGTCAGTCTTGCGCCCGGGCATATTGCTCCATATAAAATACTGGTTCACATCAGTTTTACCCGGCTGGGCGGCATAAAGGCGTGCGAGCAGCTCGTATCGTGACGAATCATAATTCTCAGGCCTCGTGATGGGAATCATATTCTCCAGGCTGTCTGTCAGGCATATCCTGTAATTGTATGCCTGGACCAGGCTGTCGCCTGTGCCGTCCTGCATAAGAGTGCCGTCGCTGATACCGTAGAGCAGGCCGCTTTCCGGAACACCGGGAATGACATAAGGGTCAACTCCGTCAGGGAACTGGTGGCCGGTCATAAGCTCAACTCCATTGTACCTTTCATTGTACTCGGAATTGTCTTCCCTGCCGACCCGGTAGCTCACACCTGCGAGCGCCATCAGATCGCCTTCGTATGAGCAGTCAATGAATGACTTTGCCGAATACGACACTGTATCGGAATAGTTCTCCCCGCAAGCCACCGCAATGGATTTTATCCGGGTGCCTTCTTTGACAACAGAGCAGATGTGCCTGTCCATAACGGTAGTAATGTTCGGATGTGAAAGATATCCCTCAAGAATGTCCTTCGCGACTCCAGGCTCGAATACCCACTGCTCCAGAGAACCGTAATGGGCTCCGGTTTTCCTGTAGAAATCCAGGGCCACGCCCCTGACCACCTGCTTGTTGCCGATGTCGGTATAGCCCAG
>JAQXHU010000034.1 GCA_029007435.1 Bacteroidales bacterium | reverse complement strand
GACTCGCTTTCACTTCATCCTTCTGACAGTCTCGCCGGGCGTGGAGATTCTTTGTCCGTAAAAGACAGCCTGTCCGCAGTTCCGGATTCATTGAGTTCCGGGATCGATTCATCGGCAGTTGAGCCTCCGGTGGATATGAAGGCGATAAAAGCAGCGGAAAAAGCGGCGAAACTTGCTGCAAAGGAGGCTAAATGGGCAAGGCTTGACAGTCTCGATGCCGCCAAGGCGCAGGCAAAGGCGGATAAGAAAGCCGCTAAACTGAGGGCCAAGAAACTTGAGACACTGAAGGAGATGAACAGGCAGGCGCAGAAAGATAATGCCCGGCTGGAGCGCTACAAGCAGAAGTATCTCAAGAAAAAAGAACATGAGGCAGCCAAGGCCGCCTCACGCAAATCCAAAAATCAGTCTCCGGAAGAGCAGCTCCCTGTTGAACCGCCAGTTGAACAGCCTGCAGAACAAGAGGTTGAGCAACCGTTCATTGAACCGGAGGAGCCTGAGCTCAAAGGTGCTGCCTATTCGGCATAAAGGCTGATGATGTTCAGCACGACCTTTGAGGCTTTTTCAATGCTCTCAAGAGGAACGAACTCCATTTTGCCGTGGAAATTCAGGCCGCCTGCGAAAATGTTCGGACAAGGAAGGCCCATAAATGAAAGATTGGCCCCGTCTGTACCTCCCCTGATTGGCTGGATGCGCGGAGTGATGCCTTCCATCTCCATTGCTTTCACAGCTTTTTCCACGATGAAATAATATGGCTCGACCTGGGCTCTCATATTGTAATACTGGTCTTTCAATTCAAGTACCGCCGTGCCTTCGCCGTATCGTTCATTGATGAATTCAACGCATTTGCGCATTGTCTCTTTTTTCTGCTCGAATTTTGTCCTGTTGTGGTCCCTGATTATATAGCCGAAATCAGCCTCTTCCACACTTCCCTTGAAACTGATGATATGAAAGAATCCTTCGTATCCCTCGGTGAATTCAGGTCTCTGCTGCACCGGAAGCAGGGTATTCAGCTCAATTCCTATCAGGATGGCGTTCTTCATCTTCTCTTTGGCATACCCCGGGTGAACATTTCTGCCCTGAATATGAATCTTCGCTGAGGCAGCATTGAAATTCTCGAACTCCAGTTCGCCCACTTCGCCGCCGTCCATTGTATATGCGTATTCGGCTCCGAATCTCTTCACATCGAATTTGGCGACTCCGCGTCCGATTTCCTCGTCCGGAGTGAAGCCTATCTTGATTTCACCGTGTTTGAATTCAGGGTGTTCGACCATATACTGCACAGCGTTCATTATCTCCGCCACTCCGGCTTTGTCATCCGCTCCAAGCAAAGTCGTGCCATCCGTTGTGATAAGTGTTTCTCCTTTGTGGGCAAGCAGTTCCGGGAATTCTGAAGGTTTAAGGAAGAGCCCGGGAACCCCCTTCAGGGCAATGTCCCCGCCGTCATAGTTCCCGATTATCTGTGGATGGATATCGGCTCCGGATGCGTCAGGGGATGTGTCAACGTGGGCGATGAAACCAATTACGGGCACTTTCCTGTCAATGTTGGAAGGGACTGTCCCCATTACATAACCGTATTCGTCAAGCGAGGCCTCCACTCCCAAGGCGTTCAGCTCATCGCGGAGCATCTTCAGAAGATTGAGCTGTTTCGCTGAGCTCGGCTGCGATTCGGAATTCTCATCCGACTGAGTGTCAACTGAGACGTATCTCAGGAATCTGTCAAGTATCTTTTCCATATTGTATTACAGAGTATTAGCGATTATTTGTCTCCGGAGGTCTTCATAGAAGCCCCTATGAGGAATGCGATTAATGCAAGATATGGCAGAATGGCCACTGCTTCACCGTATTGTGCATTCCAGCCGGTAAGGAACATATCAATGTCGGCGAATTTCAATATTGCGCTCACAACTCCCATCAGGGCTCCGCCGGCGATGAATCCGGATGCGATGAGCGTGCCTTTTTCGTGCCTCTCTTCATTGACTTTGGCGTCTTTGCTGCGGGAGCTGACATACCAGGCTATTGCACCACCTACAAGCAGAGGCAGGTTCAGGTCAATCGGAATGAACATTCCGAGAGCGAATGCGAGAGCCGGTATCTTGAAGATTGTCAAGATTATAGCTATTACGGCTCCGATTCCGTACAGAAGCCACGGAGCGCCTCCTCCATTCATCATAGGCTGGATTACAGCTGCCATCGCATTGGCCTGGGGGGCTACAAGCGCGTTGTCTCCGGTGAATCCGAAAGTCTTGTTGAGCACAAGCATAACTCCGCATACAGTGGCGGCGGCGACGATTGTCCCGACAAATTTCCATGCCTCCTGCTTCTTAGGGGTCGTTCCTATCCAATATCCGATTTTCAAATCGGTCACAAACGAGCCCGCCATAGAAAGCGCCGTGCATACAACTCCGCCGATCACCAAGGCGGCAGCCATTCCGGAATTGCCCTTGAGTCCCACAGCTACAAGCACCAATGCGGCGATAATCAATGTCATCAACGTCATTCCGCTGACCGGGTTGGTTCCCACAATCGCTATTGCGTTGGCGGCAACTGTCGTGAAGAGGAATGATATCACAGCCACAATCACAAGCCCTGTGACAGCCTGCCAGACATTGTCAACCACACCTCCGAAAGCGAAGAATGCGAACACTGCGATCAAGGCGATGATTATGCCGAATACAACGGTTTTCATCGGGATGTCCTCGTCCGTGCGTTCACAGGAAGCTGTTGTGCTGCCGGGCTTTTTAGTGAACTCACTTGCCGCGAGACCGACCGCCGATTTGATTACGCCGAATGACTTGATGATTCCGATGATTCCGGCAGTTGCGATTCCTCCGATGCCTATGTGTCTTGCATATTCTTTGAAAATCTGGTCAGCGGACATCTGGCCGACTGTCTGGGTGATACCGGTACCCATCAGGTCTATGACCTGTCCTCCCCAGATAATGTTGATGAGAGGAATGATAACGAGCCATACCAGGAAGCTTCCGCAGCAGATTATGAATGCATATTTCAATCCGACTATGTACCCGAGACCGAGCACTGCAGCCCCTGTGTTGAGTTTCAACATCACTTTGGCCTTGTCCGCCACTGTCTGTCCGAATGAGACAACCGTAGTGGTGAGGGTCTCTCCCCAGACTCCGAAAGTGGCAACTATGAAATCGTAAAGACCTCCAATCAATCCGCTGATTATAAGTGTTTTAGCTCCTTTGCCTCCGCTTTCCCCGCTGACCAGCACCTGAGTTGTGGCGGTTGCTTCCGGGAACGGATATTTCCCGTGCATCTCCTTTACGAAATATTTGCGGAACGGAATCAGGAACAGGATTCCCAGAACTCCTCCGAGCAGGGATGAGAGGAACATCTGCATAAAATTGACTTCCACTCCTAAAATATATATCGCCGGAAGGGTGAAGATGGCTCCTGCCACTACAGCTCCGGAGCAGCCTCCGATGGACTGGATGATCACATTCTGTCCGAGACCGCCTTTCTTGCCGAGAGCTCCTGTAAGTCCCACTGCAATGATGGCAATCGGGATAGCTGCCTCGAATACCTGTCCGACCTTCAGTCCGAGGTAGGCAGCCGCGGCTGAGAAGATGATGGCCATCACGATTCCGAGACATACAGAATACGGGGTTACTTCAGGATAATTCTTCGACGGGCTGAGAAGCGGTTCATATTTCTCACCCGGTTTGAGTTCCCTCTGCGCATTCTCCGGCAGAGAAGTTTTGATGTCTTCCATATATTATAAATATTTGTTCCAATTTGCCGGGCTGTATTTCAATCCCGGAATCATACAAATATAATGATATTCCGGTTTTTTAGTGCATTGTCGAAACCAGTTGGAACCGATTATTGTTATAAAATCGATAAAAATGAGAAAAAATTCCAGAAAAATTTGCAGAGTCAAAAAAAGTGCGTATATTTGCAGCCCGTTTGAGAAATAACGGTGCCAAAAACACCGATGAAACTCAATCAGGATTAAGATCATTGACAACATTGAGAGAGATTAAGAGGTAAAGAAGATAGAAAAATCAGTTTGAAAATCGGAAATTCGAGAGTCAATTCGAGTTGCGAATAAAGAACTGCAATTTCATAGGCAAAGAACGAGACAAGTCGCGGGAGCTTGCCGTCCGGGGGACCGGATGGGGATAGCTCACCGTGATTCACGAGAGAAAGAGGAGAAGGGCGAGCGGGGGATGCCTAGGCTTCTGGAGGCGAAGAAGGACGTGGCAAGCTGCGAGAAGCCACGGGGAGCCGCAAGCAGGCTTTGATCCGTGGATGTCCGAATGGGGCAACCCGCACGGCTGAAGGCCGTGCACCGGAGAAAATCCGGGGCGAACCCGGGGAACTGAAACATCTCAGTACCCGGAGGAAGAGAAAGAAAGATCGATACCCTGAGTAGAGGCGATCGAAAGGGGCGGAGCCTAAACCGGTGTGTTCAAGGACATGCCGGGGTTGTAGGAGCGGTCAAGGGAACATTCCAAGGAACGGGAAGCGGCTGGAAAGCCGCGGCGAAGAGGGTGAAACTCCCGTACCGGCAACGAGGGGATGTCAGGACCGCCACCTGAGTAGGGCGGGGCACGAGGAATCCTGTCCGAATCCGCGGGGACCATCCCGCAAGGCTAAACACTTCCAGAAGACCGATAGCGAACCAGTACTGCGAAGGAAAGGTGGGAAGCACCCCGAACAGGGGAGTGAAA
>JAQXHU010000033.1 GCA_029007435.1 Bacteroidales bacterium | reverse complement strand
GCAAACCACGGGTCATAGTTTCTGCGCATTGTTATATCCTTGAGAACCAGTGTTTTGAATTCTCCGGCATAGAACGGGGCTTCTGAAGCGGGCCGGACAATGACCGAGCCTCCTCCCTCTCCCCACTCCGGGTCCTGCCTCCGGAGGAGTTCCACAGATGTGAACCCGCTGTCGTCATTGCGGTTCACTACCCACACAGGTGAAGTTGAGGCCATCTCCTCGTCCACTATCACCTCTTCATACCCGCGGGTCCCGTCCTCACGGACAGTCATTTTGTAGCCGACGTTGACTTCAGCATTGTTTTCCGGATCAAACGTGATGACCGGCAACGTCCTGCCGTCCCAGTGCTCCGAATATGGCCAGTAAATCTGAAGCCCGGAATTTTCAAGCGCCTCAAGATACTCATCCGCACCCCCGGACGACCTTGTAAATGCGCAGGCGGACTCCACCCTTTGCCTGATGAGATCACGCAAAGGATTTGAATATGAAGCGCTTTTTGTGCTCCTGGTCTGCTCGTCATCACCTACTCCGGAGCCGGGTGAACAGAACAGGTCCTTCATCATATACTCTTCGTCATATCCGTTGTCTGATGATGACGAGACGGCGGCCTTCACTTCCAACACCTGTTCAGCTCCTATGGGCAGATAGGACAGAAGCCTTGCGACACTGTCTATATCCACTCTGACGGACGGATAGCCGGATTCCCCTGTATGGTCCACATACTCGCATCCGGCAAGGATGATAATAGCCGATAAACAGCCGGTAATTCTCAGTGTTTTCATAAGCAATAGTATTTTTCAATGACTGCATTCATCCGCAAAGTGACACAAAAATATCCGCATCCGGAAAATGGATGCGGATAAAATCCAAAAACACGCCTGTGCGTCTTAGAACGACGTTTTTATTCGCGGAAATCAATCCTGTTTAATGACAATGCATCACTTCCTGTAAACGACGAACCGGTTTCTGTCATTGAAATCCTTGACAATCACGGTATGCCCGTAGCCGGCCGTGCGGAAAACTTCAGCAGTCTGCTGGGCGAGAGACTCGTTCACCTCCGTCATACCGACACCTTCCGGCAGCATATACCTCCTGCTCCAGCCGGCCACCGCACGATAGAAAAGGAGCGGATCATCATCAGGCACAAACAATGCAGAAGCAGGCTCATAATCAAGCACATTCACTCGCATCAAGGCTTTTTCCGACTCCATTATATAAGGCGGATTGCTCAGCACCATATCAAATGGTTTCCAGTCAAAATCCTGATTTTCAACCAGGACATCAGCCTCGACAAATTCCGGCCGAACAGCTCCGGACTCTTTCAACCGGGCAGAGAAATCCTGATTCACAGCAACAGAAAGCGCCCCGCTTGAGATATCCACACCGGTCACAAGACACCCGGGCACATTCAGGGCCACAGTCCAGGCAATGCAGCCGGACCCGGTGCACAAATCCAGCATCCTGACCGGCTCCGCTTTCTTTCCATAAGGAATACGCCGCCGCTGTATTCTTGATGCTTCTTTTACAGCTTCCCTGCACAGCAGTTCCGTCTCCGGTCTCGGAATAAGGACATTCCGATTGACATTGAAGCGCAGGCCGTAAAAATCCGCCTTGCCGGTGACATACTGGACCGGCTCGCCTTTCACCAGCCGTTCCAATGCGGCACTGAGCACGTCCGCCTGGCTGTCTGAAAGCTCGTACCGGGGTTCGACAATATGGGTATAGCTCCTGACTCCAGCCATATCCTCGCACAGAATCAGCACAATGTTCCGCGCCTCACGTTCCGGATACAAAGACTCAAGAGCGGCAACTCCTTCTCTGACAAAGTCGTTGAGAAGCATCAGCATCAAGAATTTTTGATAATCACAGATAGGAACGCAGTCATATCAAGACCTGCGGCACGCACCATCTTCGGGACAAGAGAAGCGCTGGTCATTCCTGGGATTGTGTTCACCTCAAGGAAATATATTCCTTCATCGGACGAGATATAGTCCATCCTGACAACTCCGGAGCAGCCGAGATGTTCGTACAGTCGGCAGGTAATGCTCTGGATTTCAGACGACTCACTCTCCGGGACAGGCGCAGGACAGAGTTCACGGCTATGACCGTTGTATTTGGCGTCATAATCGAAATATTCGTTCTCGGTGACAATCTGGATCACAGGAAGAGCCTTTACTACATCCCCGTCACGATAGGCCGCACAGGTGAGTTCCCTGCCCTCTATGCCTTTCTCAACTATCACGGCCGGGCCCTCTGAAAACGCAAAATTGATGGCCGACGGCAGGTCCTCTACCTTCTTGACCTTGGTGATTCCGAAGCTGCTGCCTCCGTCTGTCGGCTTCACGAACAACGGGAAACCAAGCTTTTCCGCAGTTTTGGCAGAGAACTCCTCCACATTCATTCCCCTGCGGATGAAAGCATCCGGGGCCAGCTTGACATAATCCACATCCCGCAGGTAGCTCTTGCAGGAATATTTGTCGAAAGCTACCGTTGAGACAAACGCACTGCATCCGCTGTGAGGAATGCCGAGCATTTCGAAATAGCCCTGAAGCAGACCGTTCTCACCTGGAGTTCCGTGCTGCATTATATATACATAGTCAAACTTGACTTTCTCCCCGTAAACCGTGACGGAAAAATCATTCTTGTCAACTTCCGGCCTGGCTTCCGCAGGGAACGTCACCCTCATCGAATCCTTGTTCCGGTAAGCCACAAGATTCCATTTCCCGAAGCGGGCGAAAATCTCGTAAACATTGTATTCCCTGTCATCTATACGGGATGCCGTGTATTCTCCGCTTCTGCACGCCACCTCCCACTCGGAAGAATCGCTGCCGTAAATCACGGCAATTGTCTCAATCTTTCCCATATTATTAAAGCATTATCAATCAAAATAATAATCCGTCTCGCTCTGGGCCTTGGCATTGGTGTCCTCCTCGCCTCCGCTGCAACTCAGGTCAACAGTCATTCCGGCAGGAGCCATAAACCTGTCGGACTCAGATATTCCAAGTGTACCGTCGGCAAGAACTTTCTTCATAAATATCCCCCAGATAGGCAGGGCCATATTTGAGCCGCTGCCAAGCGCAAGAGACTGGAAATGAACCTGCCTGTCTTCAGCGCCCACCCATATTCCGGCAGTCAGCGAAGGAGTGTAGCCTATGAACCAGCCGTCCGCATTGTCGTTGGTCGTTCCGGTCTTGCCGGCTATCTGGCCTTTCAGCCCGTATTTGGCGCGCAGGCGGGAACCGGTACCGTTGTTGATGACACCCTCCATCAGGTTCACCATAAGATACGCGGTCTGCTCACTGATGGCCTCCCTCTTGCGGTTAGTGAACTCTCCGAGCACATTGCCCTGATTGTCCTCTATTCTGGAAACGAATTTCGGGGTCACGTAAACGCCCTTCGAAGGGAATGTATTGTAAGCCGCAACCATCTCATAAAGAGAGAGGTCGGCAGGTCCTACACAGAGCGAAGGCACAGCGTCGATGTGGCTCTGGATACCCATTGTGCGCATCATTCCTGCCATAGGTTCCGGCCCGAGCTGCTTCATCAGATAAGCCGAAATATTGTTGGAACTGTGGGTAAGCCCCCATTTCAATGTCACAGTCTGTCCTATCCAGATGTCCTTGTCAGTACTTCTCGGAGTCCATTCATCCTCTCCCACAATGAATGTCTGGGGCACATTGACCACTTTGGTGCAAGGAGTCAGTCCGGACTGCATCGCCAGAGTATAGAGGAACGGCTTCACTGTGGAGCCCACCTGACGTTTGCCCTGGCGCACATTGTCATATTTGAAATACCTGTAATTCGGGCCCCCGACATAGGCCTTGATATGCCCGGTGACCGGCTCAATCGCCATAAATCCAGCCCGGAGAATTGATTTATAATATTTTATGGAATCATCCGGGGTCATCGTGGTGTCCGCATATCCCTTCTTGTTCCAGGAGAACACCCTCATATTCACAGGAACCGAGAAACTCTTCATTATCTCAGCCTCGCTCTTGCCCGACTTCTTCATCATCCTGTAACGGTCACTCCATTTGCGGGCCTGCTTCATCACCCGGTCACGGGTCTCCTTGTCCACATCGTTGGAGAACGGCTTGTTTGTCTTGTAGCGGAGATCTCTCATGAAACTTTTCTGCAAGTCCTTGCCAAGATGCTCAGCCACAGCCTCTTCCGCATAACGCTGCATTTTGGAATTGATTGTGGTGTAAATACGGAGACCGTCTTTGTCCAGATTGTAGCGGGAGCCGTCCGGCTTGCGGTTCTTGTTCAGCCAGCCGTAAAGCGGGTCATCTTCCCACAGCGTGGAGTCTGCAGAATAATCTTCTCTATATGTATAACGTGACCGGACAGGCTTCTCCGCATTCATAACACGCCTGAGCATATCCCTGAAATACGGGGCGAGTCCTGCGTTGTGGTCCTGCACCTGATATGAAAGGGAGATTGGAATCATCTGGATGGAATCCCTTTCAGCCTTGGTGAGATAACCGGATTTCTCCATCTGGCCAATCACGAAATTACGCCTTGAAAGGGCTTTGTCAGGATTCAGGGCAGGATTGTATCTCGTCGGTTTGTTGACCATTCCGACGAGAGTGGCGCTCTCCTCGACTGTCAGTTCCGACGGTTCTTTCGCAAAGAAGGTCTGGGATGCCGCCCTCACTCCGTAAGCACTGCTTCCGAAGAAAACAGCATTGAGGTACATATCCAGAATCTCTTCTTTAGTGTAGTCGCGCTCCAGTTTGACTGCGGTAATCCACTCTTTCAGCTTGATCCACACGAGTTTGACCTTTGACACACCCGGGATGCGGCTGGTGACGTCAGCCCTCGGATAAAGAGTCTTCGCCAGCTGCTGGGTGATGGTGCTGCCTCCTCCCTGGCTGGAATCGCTGAGCAGCAAGGTCTTTACAAGAACACGGCCAAGGCTCTGGAAATCAATGCCTGAATGAGAATAGAACCGGGCGTCCTCAGTGGACACCGCAGCCTGGATAAGATAAGGAGAGAGGTCCTCGTAAGCCACATAAGACCTGTTCTCGATATGGAATGTGGTGAGCACCTGCCCGTCATCGGCAATAATCTCCGTTGCGAGCTTGCTGTCAGGATTCTCAAGCTCCTCGAACGAAGGGATGTCGGCGAAGGCCCAGACAAGCAGAATCATCAGAACCAGCATCGCCACCGGCAGGGTGACGAGTATCCAGAACCATTTGATTATTTTCTTTCTCGTGTTCTCAGTCATAATTATCTCGTTTCAAAAAGACAAAATTACATAGAAAATTTTGAAATTAACCCGATTTGTATTTTACTTTGCATTCAAAACCAGAAAAATTGAGAACAATGGAGGGGAATCTTGTGATTGTGGAGTCGCCGGCCAAAGCCGGAACTATCCAGAAATTCTTAGGAAAGGATTATATAGTAAAGTCAAGCTTCGGCCATATAAGAGATTTACAGGACAAGAAGTTAAGCGTCGATGTGGAAAATGGTTTCACACCGGAGTACGTCATTCCGGCAGACAAGAAGAAGGTGGTTTCCGAGCTGAAAAAATTAGCCGGCGATGCCAGGACAGTATGGCTCGCATCCGATGAAGACCGGGAGGGAGAAGCAATTTCCTGGCATCTCTACGAAACTCTCGGACTGAAGAACAAGGACACACGCAGAATCGTATTCCACGAGATAACCAAAGACGCCATCCTGAAGGCTGTGGAGAATCCAAGGGACATTGACATGAACCTCGTTGACGCACAGCAGGCAAGAAGGGTGCTCGACAGGCTTGTCGGGTTCGAGGTGTCCCCTATTCTTTGGAGAAAAATCCAGCCGAAACTCTCAGCTGGCCGTGTGCAGAGTGTCGCCCTCAGGCTTGTGGTGGACAGGGAGCGGGAGATTATGGATTTCAAGAAAGAGGCTTATTACAAGACAGACGCCACATTCTCTCCCGAAGGCACCGACGGAGTGAAAGTCAATGCCACATTGAACACACGGTTCAAGACAATCGAGGAGGCCAGGACCTTCCTTGAGGACTGCGCCGGAGCCAGATTCACCATCAGTTCGATTGACAAGAAAGAGGCCACCCGCACTCCTGCGGCTCCATTCACCACCTCAACACTCCAGCAGGAAGCCGCAAGGAAACTCAGGTTTCCTGTAAGCCTGACAATGAGGGTGGCGCAGAGCCTTTACGAACGGGGCCTCATCACCTATATGAGAACTGACTCCACCAATCTCTCGACATTGGCATTGGGCACATCCAGGAAATTCATCACCGAGAACTTCGGCGAGAATTATTCCAGGACGAGACAATACAGGACTCATTCCAAAGGCGCGCAGGAGGCTCACGAGGCCATCCGTCCTACATATATTGAAAACACCGCGATAGAGGGCACGGCCCAGGAGCAGAAGCTTTACAACCTGATCTGGAAGCGCACTATCGCGTCACAGATGTCGGATGCAAGGATTCTCAAGACCGACATCAGGATTTCATCCGACAAGAGGGAGGAGAAATTCGCCGTACAGGCCGCACAGGTGCTGTTCGACGGATTCCTGAAAGTATATATGGAGAGCGCCGATGACCAGCAGGACGACGAGGAAGTCATCCTTCCTGAAATGAATGTGGGCGATGTAATGAGCCCTCTCGGATTCACGTCCAACTGCCGCTTCACCGCTCCGCCATCCAGATACTCAGAGGCTTCACTCGTCAAGAAACTTGAGGAGCTCGGCATCGGAAGGCCAGCCACATACGCCCAGATCATTTCGACCCTGACCACCGGCCGCGGCTATATCGTGAAGGGAGACAAGGAAGGCGAGAAGATTCCGGTCACCTGCCTGGCAATGAAGAACGGGAAGATAACAGAGTCTGCCAGGACTGAAGTCGTCGGTGCGGAAAAGGGAAAACTCCTGCCCCAGGAAATAGGAATGATTGTCACCGATTACCTCGTGAAGAACTTCGCCGGGATAATGGACTACGACTTCACCGCAAATGTGGAGAAGGATTTCGACAAGATAGCGGAGGGGGAACTCATCTGGAACAATGTCATTTCCGAGTTCTACGCTCCGTTCCACAAGAAAGTTGAGGAAGTTCTGGAAAACAGGGAATACAACCACGTCAGCAGGGAACTGGGCGTGGACCCTGCTGACGGACAGCCGGTTGTGGCGAAGTTCGGACAATATGGCCCATATATACAGAAAGGAGAGGGCGAGAACAGGCAATTCGCGCATCTCGCTCCGGGACAGCTAATTGAGAGCATCACCCTGGAGGACGCATGCAGACTGTTCCTTCTTCCGCGGACTGTGGGAATCCTCAACGGAACGGAGATAATCGCCACCAAGGGAAAATTCGGCCCGTATATCAAATACGGCGACAAGAATATGTCCCTGCCGAGAGGAAAAGACCCGCTAACTGTCACATTGGAGGAATGCGCGGCATTGATTGAAAGCGCGGCATCGAAGACCGCTGCCAACGAGACAATGCTTGAGTTCAAGGACAGCGGCATTCAGGTGATAAACGGAAGATACGGCCCATACATCAAATATGACGGCAAGAACTACAAGATTCCGAAAGAGGAAAATGCAGCCGCTCTCACCGAGGAAAGATGCAAGGAAATCATCTCCTCGTCGGAGCCGTCCAAGCGCTCGTTCAGACGGCGCGGCGCCTCAAAAAAATAGCTTGAAAACCAGCCCTGTGATTTGATTTCATAGAATCACGGGGCTTTTTACTTTAAAAAATTAACTTTCCACCCTTGGATTATTACATTTTTGTGAAATATTATTTATTTTTGCATAATATGTAATGTTTTTAAAGATAGAAGCAATGAGTAAGTATCACATTGACCAGACGGACCAGAAAATCCTGTCATTCCTCGTGAAAAACGCAAGGATGCCATTCCTCGAAATCGCACGTGAATGCGGAGTGTCCGGCGCAGCCATCCATCAAAGAGTCAAAAGACTTGAGGCGGCAGGCGTCATCACAGGCTCAAGGCTGCTTGTCAAACCGCAGGCTCTTGGTCTCAACATCTGCGCTTTCATCAGCATATCACTTTCTGAAGCAGACAAATACAACGAGGTCGTGAGCCATCTGAAGAAGATTCCGGAAGTCGTCGAGTGTCATTTCGTGACCGGCAAATATGCTATGCTCGTCAAGATTTACTGCTTTGACAATGACCACCTTATGGAAGTCCTTCTGAACACCATCCAGAAGATTCCTTACATTCTCGCCACCGAGACAATGATTGCGCTTGACGAGGCAATCGACAGACAGGTGTGGGTGAAAGACTACCAGAACACCAGTTTCTCGGGCATCGACAAAGACTTAGACTAGAAGCCACCGCTAAACCTGGCCCCGGATTTTGAGCACAGCCTCAGCCAGCACCAGGTCATCAGGTGACGTTATCTTGAAATTCAGCCTCTCGCCTTCACAGAAAGCGAGAGGTATTTCATATCTTGACGCTACGGAGGCGTCATCCGTGAATGAGACATCATACGGCTGCCTGTATGCGGCCTTGATGTCTTCCGAAAGGAAAAACTGGGGAGTCTGGGCGCCGAAGAGGAGTGAGCGGTCAGGCTCCGGTCCCGGGCACTGGACAAGCGCCCCGTTTTCCCGACGGAGCATTTTGAGAGTATCCACAGTCGGAATCACCGGTATGAGCGCCCTGAGGCCGGGATTGGACGAGAATGAGTCAAGCATTGAGATTATCAGTTCCGTCGAAAGCAGCGGCCTGACGCCGTCCTGGATTGCAACCAACGCCCCGTCCGGAACCTTCTCCAGGGCGGAACGCACGGAATGGAAACGGGTGATGCCGCCTTTCACCAGCATCTGCGGGCAAGAGAAATTCTTTTCGAGACAATGATTTTTCCACCAGGCAATGTGGGCGTCATCCGGCGGCAGGACCGTAATCACCTGAAGTTCAGGAACCGCATCAATGAATTTCTGGATTGTCCGCTGAAGAATCGGCACGCCTGACAAAGAGAGGAACTGTTTTGGCAATTTCGCACCCATTCTGGTGCCGTGCCCGGCGGCCATCACTATCAGAAAAAAATTTCTATCCATATTGCATCATTTATTCAAGCAAAATTAAGTTTTTTTTCGTACTTTTACGGAAATTATGTGAATTACTGAAAAACTTGATATTTTAATATGGCTTTTTTATTCCTGACACAAGAACTTGCGATGGATCTCGGAACCGCCAACACTGTCATTTTCCAGAATGACGAGATTGTCCTTGACGAGCCGAGCATCGTGGCTGTGGAAAGCGCCACAGGGAATCCGATAGCCCTGGGCCACAAGGCAAAGCTTATGAGCGGGCACGAGCATCCCGGAATCAAAACCATCCGTCCACTGAAAGACGGTGTCATAGCTGACTTCAACGCTGCGGAGATGATGATCCGCGGATTCATAAAACAGGTCAACAAGAAGAAAAGAAGGCTGTTCTCTCCAAGCCTGAAACTCGTTGTCGGAATTCCGTCCGGCAGCACGGAGGTGGAAATCAGGGCGGTCAGGGACTCGTCCGAGCACGCCGGAGGAAGAGATGTTTACCTTATCTCCGAGCCGATGGCGGCAGCTCTCGGAATCGGACTGGAAGTTGAGGCGCCTAAAGGCAATATGGTTGTGGACATCGGAGGAGGCACCACTGAAATCGCGGTCATTTCCCTCGGCGGAATTGTTATTCAGGACAGCATCCGTACAGCCGGAGACGTTTTCACGAGCGACATCCAGTCTTACCTCAAGCAGCAGCACAACATCAAAGTAGGAGAAATCACCGCCGAGAAGATAAAGATAGCTGTCGGAGCGGTAACCCCGGATCTGGAAGAAGGTCCTGAACCGTATATCGTCCAGGGACCGAACCTTATGACTGCGCATCCTGTCGAGGCCACAATATCATATCAGGAGATGGCCCACTGCCTTGACAAATCCGTAACCAGGATCGAGTCTTCAATTCTCCGCGTGCTTGAGCAGACCCCGCCGGAGCTATACTCCGACATCGTGGAGAACGGCATCTTCCTTTCCGGAGGAGGAGCCCTGCTCAGAGGCCTTGACAAACGTCTGACCGAGAAAGTGAACATTCCTTTCCACGTTGCGGAAGACCCGCTCCATGCTGTGGCGAGAGGTACCTGCATCGCTCTCAAGAACGCGGAGAACTGTTCATATCTCAAGAGATAATATGCCCCGTAAAAGGACCATACTCGGGACAATAATCAATACGGCAGTCTTCATTATTTTGGAGATTGCCGCACTTAATATGTTGACCCACAATGGACAATTGCAGAATTTTTTCATCAGCAAGGCGTCTCATTGGTTTATGGGCAAGATCTGGGGAGCGACAGAGTCGGTCAGATACTACGCTTCCCTCAAGAAAGAGAACGAAAGACTATCAGAGGAAATCCTGACCCTGACACGCAGAGTTGCAGCTCTCTCGGAAGCAAGATCGGAAAATGAGGCGGAGGCGAGAATTGTCATACCTGAAGACAATGGAAAATATGACTTCATCCCGGCTGAGATCATAAAGAGCAGCGTCAACAAGCAGCACAACTACCTCATTATCGGGAAAGGCTCCGACGACGGCATCGTTCCGCAGACAGGAGTCATCACAGCCAAAGGAGTCATAGGGATAGTTGACGTTGTCAGCAGGCATTATTCCTATGCCATCTCGTTCCTCAACAGCGAGACCGGCATCAGTTCCAGAATCGGGAAAGACGGGGCCGTGGGCCCTATGAGCTGGAGCGGCACAGACACAAAAGGAGCCGTTCTCCGCGAGATACCGCTACAGTACAGATTCGAGCCGGGTGACACAGTTTACACCAGCGGGTTCTCATCGATTTTCCCTGCCGGAATACCATTGGGCACGATAGTGGACTCGAAGATAGTGAACGGAGCCACTTACGAGATCAGAATCAACCTGCTCCAGGATTTCTCGGCAATCCGGTATGTGACCCTCGTCAAAAACAGGGACATCAAAGAAATAGAAGACTTCGGGGACAATGATAAAGAAGGCGGCAGATGAAGCAGAATTTTTTCATAATGTATTTCCTGATAGTGTGCGCACAGCTGCTGATATGCAATTACTTCCATATCAGCGCATACATTGCGCTCAGCATTATGCCCGCCGCGGTGATGTGCATACCTACTAAAATCGGCACCGGCGGAGCGATGATCATTGCGTTCCTGACAGGCCTTGTCATTGACTTCCTCGCGGAAGGGCTGATCGGGCTCAACGCCCTGGCCCTCGTACCGGTGGCCGCCTCAAGAAGATTCATCTGCGACAGCATTTTCGGTCAGGAACTGACGTCCCTCGGAGAGGACATCTCAATGAGGAAATACGGCTCGGGCAAAGTAACATTCGCGCTTCTCATCGAGCAGAGCATTTTTTTGGCAATATACATCACGGCTGACGGAGGTCTTGCAAGACCATTGACATTCAACCTTATGAGATTCGCCTGCTCTCTAATCTGCGGGCTGCTGCTGTCACTTGTGATAGTGAATATGCTTGACCCTAACGAGCGGAAATAAGATGAAACTCTCAAGGGACAACAAGTTGCGCATCGGACTGTGCGTGATGGCCGGAATCCTTCTGGCCAAGTTGTTCTACATCCAGATAATCGACAATAGCTACAAAATCGACGCTTCCAACAACTCGATGGTGTACGATATCATCTACCCTACAAGAGGTGTCATCTACGACCGTAACGGAAAGATTATCGTCGGAAACAAAGTGGCCTACGACATACTAGTCACACCTAAAGAAGTTTCTGCATTCGACACCCTCCTGCTTGCCGACGTGCTGCAGGTGGAGCCCGATTTCATAAGGACGAAAATGTCCGAATACAAAAAGAACAGGCGGCGCATCGGCTACCAGTCCGTGGTGATGCTCAAGCAGTTGCCGTCCGAGACCTATATGCGGTTCGCCGAAGTGCAATACAAATTTCCCGGATTCAAAGGACAGGTTCGAAGCGTCAGGGACTACCCTGTGAACGCAGGAGGCAACCTGCTCGGCTACGTGTCAGAAGTGGACCAGGCCTACATCAAGAAGCATCCCGGAGAATACCGCTCGGGAGACTACGCCGGCAAGACCGGAATCGAGGCCGCCAGGGAAAAAGAGCTTAAAGGCGAGAAAGGCTATCACATTTACCTCAGGAACTCCCACAACCAGATTGAGTCCAGATTCAAGGACGGAGAAATGGACAAGGAGGCAGTGCCGGGAAAGGACATCGTCACCACCATCGACGCCGAACTCCAGCAATACGGGCAGATGCTTATGCAGAACAAGGTGGGCAGTCTTGTAGCCATAGAGCCGTCCACAGGTGAGATTCTCACAATGGTTTCAAGCCCCGGAATAGATGTCGAGATGCTGTCCGACATAGGAAAACATTACAGCGAGATTGTCAGCGACCCGCACAAGCCTATGTTCAACAGGGCGGTACAGGCCCCGTACCCTCCCGGCTCCGTGTTCAAGCTCGTGAACGGGCTCATCGGGCTGGAGGAAGGAGTGCTCAAACCGGAATACGCCTACCCGTGCAACAAAGGCTATTATTTCGGAAGCCACAAATTGGGATGCCACGCACACCGTTCCCCGCTCGCTCTCGAAGAGGCGATAATGATGTCCTGCAACGGATATTTCTGCTACGTTATGCGCAACATCCTGGAAAACAAGAAGTACAGCGGCGAGGCTGAGGCTCTGGACAAATGGCGGGAATATGTGGAGAGTTTCGGGTTCGGGCACAAATTGGGCAGCGATTTCCCTGCAGAACTCGGCGGAACCATACCTTCATCCGCCTACTACAACAAAGTCTATGGCAAGGGCGGCTGGAAGTTCACGACCGTGATTTCCATTTCCATCGGACAGGGCGAAATCGGAGTCACCCCTCTTCAAATCGCCAATCTGTGCGCTACGGTGGCCAACCGCGGGTATTATTACATCCCCCACATTATCAAGGACTCCGACTCATTGAAAATCGACAGCAAATTCAAGGAGCGGCACTATACAATGGTGGACACGACGAATTTCAAGAAAGTCATAAAAGGTATGTGGAGAGCCGTGAACAGCGGATACGGTTCCGGCGGAACAGCGAGTGTGGCGGCTGTCGAAGGACTTGACATCTGCGGAAAGACCGGAACTGCGCAGAATCCGAGAGGTGCCGACAATTCAGTCTTCATCTGCTTCGCCCCTATGGACAATCCGAAAATAGCGGTTGCCGCCTATGTCGAGAATGCCGGTTTCGGAGCGACGTGGTCGGCCCCTATAGCCTCCCTGTTAGTGGAGAAATATCTCACCGGAACGATTGACGAGAGCCGTAAGCCTTTGGAAGAGAGAATGTTGAATGGGGACCTGATGTCGAGGGTCAAAACTTATTGATATGGACAAGTACAGCAGAAGAACAATAGGTCAGTCATACGACTGGAGACTGGTGGTGATATACCTGCTGCTCGTGTTCATCGGGTGGATAAACATCTACGCATCTGTGCACGGCACGGACGTAAGCGGCATTCTGGATTTCTCGGCCAACAGCGGCAAACAGTTCATCTGGATGCTGACCGCCTTCGGCCTGGGAGGAATAATTATATTCATTATTAGCCCTAATCTGTGGGACAGCGGGGCGGCCGTCCTTTACGCAGGCGTGCTTGTCCTTCTCGTCGCGGTGATATTCCTCGGCGTGGAAGTCAAAGGTTCAAGGTCTTGGTTCGCTTTCGGCCCCGTGAGGTTCCAGCCTGCGGAAATATCGAAAATCACAACCTCCCTGCTGCTCGCCTTCATAATGAGCCGGCCGGGATTCAGGATAACGAAACCGGCCAATTTCATAACAGCAGCCGTGGTAATCGGGCTTCCTATGCTGATAATCCTGGCAGAAAGCGAGACCGGCTCCGCGCTCGTCTATGTCGGCTTCATCTTCGTGCTGTACCGGGAAGGCCTGTCAGGATGGCTGATTACAATGATAGGCATCGCCATTTTAGTGTTCATCCTTACAATGACGGCATCGCCATACACGGCAATATTGGTACTCACAGGCATTATAGCCACCTGCAATTCATTCAACCATAAGAATATAGGTAGATGGCTCATAGGAACGGCCACAGTGATTGCGTTTTTCGCTTTCCTGCCGGGGATGTGGACCGGACTGCAGAACGCCCTGATTCCAGGTGCAGGGGTGATTGCCTCCGGAGAGGCTGAACCGGAAATAGCAGCGGCAGCCGCCAGCTCCACATGGGGTTTTCTCCTTAAAATAAGACCCCTCTATTTCCTGCTTGGGGCAGCAGCACTCAGCATTCCAGCAATCATCTGGCTGTCATTCAAATACAGAGACACATTCGCAAGATATTCTGTATTGTCGTTCATTGTCGGCGTGGCTATGGTGTTCTCAGTGGACTTCATATTCTACAACGTACTCCAGGAACATCAGCGGAAAAGAATCGAAGTGCTTTTGGGGATGAAAGAGGACCCTTCAGGAGTGGGTTACAATGTGAACCAGTCAATGATTGCGATAGGCTCAGGAGGGTTTGCAGGCAAAGGATACCTCAGCGGCACCCAGACCACATACGGATTCGTACCCGAGCAGAGCACGGACTTCATTTTCTGCACGGTCGGAGAAGAATGGGGATTCATAGGCTGCCTGGTTGTCATAGCCCTGTATGTGATGCTGATAATGAGAATATTAAAAGATGCAGAACACAGCAGGGAGAGTTTCACCAGGATATACGGCTACTGTCTCGCAAGCTGCCTGTTCATGCATCTTTTCATCAATATCGGTATGACAATCGGCATTATGCCGGTCATCGGAATCCCTCTCCCGTTTATGAGTTACGGAGGCTCGTCGCTCTGGGCATTCACAATTATGCTGGCAATCTTCATCAGCCTCGACCACCAGGAGAAGAAATATTTTTAGCAGTTCATCGCGCCGCAGACGTGGATAACCTGTCCGCTTACGTATGAAGAAAGCTCACTTCCGAGGAAGAGGGCCACATTCGCCACATCCTCAGGTGTGCCCCCGCGGCGGAGAGGAATGGTCTTCATCCACTGTTCGCGCACTTCGTCAGGAAGGGCCTTTGTCATATCTGAAATAATGAAGCCCGGGGCAATACAGTTGGCGCGGATGCCTCTCGGCCCCATCTCTTTTGCAATTGATTTGGCGAGGCCGATGAGACCTGCCTTTGATGCTGAATAATTGCACTGGCCGGCATTGCCTGACACGCCCACGACAGATGACATATTGATAATGCTTCCTGATCTCTGACGGGCCATAAGCGGCACTACGGCGTGGATGAAATTGAAGGCGGACTTGAGATTCACATTGATCACCGCATCCCACTGTGCCTCGCTCATACGGAGCATAAGACCGTCTTTTGTGATGCCGGCGTTGTTGACGAGAATGTCGATGTGGCCGAAATCAGCCATCACCTGGTCAACGACCTCCTTGGTCTGCTCGAAGTCGGCAGCGTTGGATGCGTAGCCCTTCACTTTGTGTCCGAACGCCTCGAGTTCTTTGATGGTCTGCTCGGCTGCTTCATTGATAACAAGATCCGTGAAAGCGACGTCAGCGCCCTCGGACGCATACTTGAGGGCGATAGCCTTTCCGATTCCTCTTGCGGCTCCTGTTATCAGAGCCACTTTACCATTTAAAAGTCCCATTTTCAGTTTAATATTTTATGTTTAAATTTTCCGAATGGCGCAAAAATTAATATAAATGTCGCTAATTTCTGAAATATCACTCGGCAAAAATAACTTTTATCATTTCTTCTGCCAAATATTTCACGACCTTTTTGGCAACATATAAGTTCTTTTTGGCGAAAGACGCCGCCTTGTGGTGAAATATGGTGCGCTGTTGCGAAAAGCGAGGAAAATATTTATATTTGCAGAACGGTTCGCTTTGGTGGTGGAATTGGTAGACACGAGGGACTTAAAATCCCTTGGGCAGCAATGCCTGTACGGGTTCAAGTCCCGTCCGAAGCACTAATCCTTTCTAAGGACAGTATCTAAAACCACATACGTTATGGAAATGAAATCCAGAATTCAGGAGAAATTCAAACTCCTCTATGGTACGGACGGCGATATGTTCGCATCGGCCGGACGAATCAACCTCATCGGAGAGCACACTGACTACAATGGTGGTTATGTGTTCCCGGGCGCCATCAACAAGGGCATCGTCATTGAAATCAAACTCAACGGAACAGACAAGGTTCACGCATATTCCCTCGATTATGATGAGTATGTAGAGTTCGGCCTCAACGAAGAGGACAAGCCTCAGCAGAGCTGGGCACGCTATATCTTCGGCGTTTGCCGCGAGACCATCAAGCGTGGCGGAAAGGTTGAGGGATTCGATACCGTGTTTGCGGGAGACGTTCCTCTCGGAGCGGGACTTTCTTCATCAGCAGCTCTCGAAAGCACATTTGCATACGCCCTCAACTATCTGTTCAACAATATGATAGATAAGTTCGAGCTGGCCAAGATCGGACAGTCAACAGAGCACAACTACTGCGGTGTGAACTGTGGCATCATGGACCAGTTCGCATCTGTTTTCGGAAAGAAGGGAAGCCTTATCAGACTGAACTGCAAGACTCTGGAATACAAATATTTCCCGTTTGACCCGGAGGCCGCCGGCTACAAGCTGGTTCTCATCGACTCCTGCGTTAAGCATGAGCTCGCATCCTCCGCTTACAACAAGAGACGCCAGTCCTGCGAGAATGTATGCGCCGCCATCAAGAAGAACCATCCTGATGTGGAGTTCCTCAGCGATGCCAAGAGGGTATGGCTCGAAGAGGTCCGCGAACTTGTTCCTGAGGAGGATTTCCTCCGTGCGGAGTATGTTATCGGAGAGGTTCAGAGAGTGCTCGATGTCTGCGATGCTCTTGAAAGGTCT
>JAQXHU010000032.1 GCA_029007435.1 Bacteroidales bacterium | reverse complement strand
AGGCCGAGTTTCTGGATATGTTCGAGAAGGTAATCGCAGAGTCCCTTGAATGAGTCCGACGTGCCGACCAGCTGGAACGCTATATCTGACTGGTAATCGACCACGTGCCCTTTGAAGTCTGTGACGGCAATAGAGAGGTGGCGCCGTCTGACATCCACTCCCACAATGTAGCCGGCAGCAGGATTCAGCCCGTAAATGCTTGGCCTCCTGCCGCTTGAGAATCCGGCCTTCCCGAGATCCTTGATGAAACCGTCTTCGATAAGTTCGGAAACGAGTTTGGTAATGGTAGGGATACTGCATTCGAGTTCCCTGCTGAAATCCGCAATAGTATAGTCAACATCGGAAATGCAGAGCCTCAGAATCTGCTGTTTGAGTGCCGCGTTTTTCTCGTTGACATTGTTAAGAAATGTTGAGGCCATGTTATGTGTCGGTTAAAGTTCTCAAAATTACAATTTATTTTGGATTTTCCCAAGTTCCAGGCTTGAAATCAAAAATAAATTCATATATTTGTATTCTGAAATCATTAACAGTTTAGACGCTATGATGAAGACAGGTACATATTTATTTATCTCCGGCTGTCCGGCGGCGTCTCCGTTTTTGATAATTAGTTGATTATTGGCCGTTCCCGTTAAGGGATGGCCGTTTTTTTTATTATTACTCTTAAATGGAAAAAAAACTTCGAGCCACACTCCGTCTGAAGAACGGAATGGAACTTAGAGGATGGTCTTTCGGCTACGACAAACCTTGCGACGGAGAGGTAGTGTTCTCCACGGCAATGGTGGGCTATCCCGAGAGTCTTACTGACCCGTCTTATTCAGGCCAGATTCTCTGTGTCACCTATCCTATCATAGGTAATTACGGAGTCCCTGACGAGGGAACGGACATTTACGGGATTTCAACGAACTTCGAGTCGGAGAAAATCTGGGTCAGGGGTCTCGTGATTTCAGAGTATTCATTCCAGTACAGTCACTGGGATGCGGTCAAGAGTCTTGACCAGTGGCTCAAGGAACAGAAGATACCGGGTATTTATGGTATTGATACAAGGGAACTTACGAAAGTCCTCAGGGAGAACGGCTCGATGCTGGGCGTGATTGTTCCGGATGGGGAGACCGCTCCGGAGCCGGCTGATGTTCACGACCCGAACCTCGACAACCAGATTGACATTGTCAGCTGCAAGGAAGTGATACGTTACGGCTCGGGCGAAAAGAAAGTGGTTCTCGTGGACTGCGGAGTCAAGCACAATATCCTCAGGTGTTTCGTTGACCGCGGCGTGGAACTTATCCGTGTTCCGTGGGACTACGATTTCCTGAGTCTTGATTACGACGGACTTTTCATTTCCAACGGTCCGGGCAACCCTGAGTTCTGCCGGATCACGGTAGAGAGACTCCGCAAGGCTCTCCAGGGCGACAAGCCGATTTTCGGAATCTGTATGGGCAACCAGCTGCTTTCACGCGCTGCCGGTGCCTCCACATATAAATTGAAATACGGACACAGGAGCCACAACCAGCCAGTCAGGATGCTGGGCACGAACAAGTGTTTCATCACTTCCCAGAATCACGGATATGCTGTGGACCCGTCCGCTCTCGGCCCGGACTGGGAACCGTGGTTTGTCAATATGAATGACGGTACCAACGAGGGCATCCGCCACAAGTCCAAACCGTTCTGCTCAGTGCAGTTCCATCCTGAAGCCTCAAGCGGTCCTACAGATACCGAGTTCCTCTTTGACGAGTTCATCAGCAAATTGTAGGACTCCTCAATCATTCCATAAATTTTTGACAGTATGAAAAACCCTAATATAAAGAAAGTCCTCATCCTGGGTTCAGGAGCATTGAAAATCGGTCAGGCCGGCGAATTCGACTATTCCGGCTCGCAGGCACTTAAAGCGTTGATGGAAGAGGGGATAGAGACTGTCCTCATCAATCCTAATATCGCTACGGTCCAGACCTCTGAAGGTGTTGCGGACAAGATATACTTCCTGCCAGTCACTCCTTATTTCGTCGAGAAGGTCATTGCGAAGGAGCGCCCGCAGGGCATCCTCCTGTCTTTCGGAGGCCAGACCGCACTCAACTGCGGAGTTGACCTTTATGAGAGAGGGGTTCTTGAAAAATATGCGGTCGAGGTGCTCGGAACGCCTGTCCAGGCTATTATGGACACCGAGGACCGCGAACTGTTCGTGAAGAAGCTCGACGAGATTGACGTGAAGACCATCAAGTCACATCCGGCCGAGAATATGGAGGAGGCCAGGGCCGCTGCGCACGAGCTTGGTTACCCTCTGATTGTCCGTGCCGCTTATGCTCTCGGCGGTCTCGGATCGGGTTTCTGCGAGAATGACGAACAGCTTGAGGAACTCTGCACGAAAGCCTTCTCATTCTCTCCGCAGGTCCTTGTCGAGAAATCCCTCAAGGGATGGAAAGAGATTGAGTATGAGGTGGTAAGGGACAAGTATGACAACTGCATCACGGTCTGCAATATGGAGAATTTCGACCCGCTCGGCATCCATACCGGAGAGAGCATCGTCGTGGCCCCTTCCCAGACATTGACCAACAAAGACTATTATTTCCTGCGCGAGCTCTCCATCCGCATTGTGCGTCACATCGGCATCGTAGGAGAGTGCAACGTGCAGTATGCATACGACCCTAACGCTATGGATTACAGGGTGATAGAGGTTAATGCGAGACTTTCGCGCTCATCAGCCCTCGCATCCAAGGCAACTGGATATCCGTTAGCTTTCGTGGCTGCCAAGCTCGGCCTCGGCTACGGTCTCTTCGACCTGAAGAACTCCGTCACCAAGACCACGCCTGCGTTCTTTGAACCGGCTCTTGACTACATTGTCTGCAAGATTCCTCGCTGGGACCTCTCAAAGTTCCACGGAGTGTCAAGGAAAATCGGCTCAAGTATGAAGAGTGTCGGAGAGGTTATGTCCATCGGACGCTCATTCGAAGAGGCAATCCAGAAAGGTCTCAGGATGATCGGCCAGGGGGCGCACGGTTTCGTGGGCAACAAGGAGTTCCACGTGGCGGATATCGACGAAGCTCTCAAAGAGCCTACCGACAAGCGTATATTCGTGATTTCCAAGGCTATGAGGGCCGGTTATACAGTTGACCAGATTCACAGCCTGACCAAGATTGACAGGTGGTTCCTTGACAAACTTTCCAACATTGTCGAGACCTACAATAAGATGCACGGCTATGACTCGCTTCAGGATATGCCGGATGACCTTCTCCGCCAGGCCAAATGTCAGGGATTCTCCGATTTCCAGATCCAGCGTGCAGTGTTCAAGGACAAAGGTCCGTCATATGCCAACCAGGATCTTGTGAGGGAATACAGGAAATCTAAAGGCATTGTCCCGGTAGTCAAGCAGATAGACACTCTTGCGGCGGAGTTCCCGGCTGCCACCAACTACCTTTATCTCACATATAACGGAGTCTATAACGACATCAAATTCGAGGGCGACAACAAGTCGGTGGTCGTTCTCGGTTCGGGTGCTTACAGAATCGGAAGCTCTGTGGAATTCGACTGGTGCTCAGTCAACTGTATCGAAACAATCCGCAAGGAAGGTTACAGGGGAGTTCTGATAAATTACAATCCGGAAACCGTTTCCACCGATTACGATATGTGCGACAGGCTCTATTTCGACGAGCTCACATTCGAGAGAGTGATGGACATCATCGAGATGGAGGACCCGCACGGAGTAGTGGTGTCGGTGGGAGGCCAGATTCCTAACAATTTGGCTCTCAGGCTTGCACGTGCCAAAGTCCCGATTCTTGGAACCAAGGCCCAGGATATTGACAAGGCAGAGGACCGCAACAAGTTCTCCATCATTGTGGACTCTCTCGGCGTTGACCAGCCGGAGTGGAGCGAACTTACGACAATGGACGATGTGGACAGGTTCATCAGCAAGGTGGGCTTCCCGGTTCTCGTCCGTCCTTCATACGTGCTCTCGGGCGCGGCGATGAATGTCTGCTACGACAATGACCAGCTGCGCAGATTCCTCTCTCTTGCTTCTGATGTCTCCAAGGAGCATCCTGTGGTGATAAGCAAGTTTATGGACAGGTGCAAGGAAATTGAGTTTGATGCAGTTGCGGACGCGGGAGAGGTTCTCGCCTATGCCATCTCCGAACATATCGAATATGCCGGTGTGCATTCTGGTGACGCCACGATCCAGTTCCCTCCGCAGAAGCTTTATGTCGAGACGGTCAGGAGAATCAAGAAGATTGCCCGCCAGATTGCGATGGCGCTCCAGATTTCAGGACCTTTCAATATCCAGTTCCTCGCCAAGGAGAACCAGATCAAGGTCATCGAGTGCAACCTCAGGGCTTCGAGAAGCTTCCCGTTTGTTTCAAAAGTATTGAAAATCAACTTTATAGAGCTTGCTACCAAAGTTATGCTCGGGAAACATCCGGCTGCTCCGCAGAAGAGTGCGTTCGACCTCGACTATGTTGGAGTCAAATCTTCCCAGTTCTCTTTTGCGCGTCTTGAGGAGGCTGACCCTATGCTCGGCGTGGATATGTCCTCTACCGGAGAGGTGGGCTGTATCGGAGACAATCTGGACGAGGCTCTTCTCAAGTCAGTTCTTTCCGTCGGCAACACGATTCCGAAGAAGAAGATTCTGCTCTCTACCGGAGACCCGCTCCAGAAAGCAGATATGTTGCGCGCCTGCAAGATTTTAGTTGAGAACGGGTATGAGCTTTACGCTACCGGCGGAACATATAAGTATTTCATTGAAAACAGCATACCTTGTCAGCGGGTGCTCTGGCCGAGCGAGTGTGACAATCCTAATTTCAAGGGACGTTTCACTCCGGCTATTGATTTGATACGCAACAAGGAAGTCGAGCTTGTGATAAATATCCCGAAGAATTTTACGGGCGAGGAGCTTTCCAACGGATATTATATCCGAAGGGCCGCCATTGACTTCAACATTCCGCTGTTCACTAATGCGCGTCTTGCCGTGGCCTTCATCCGCGCGTTCTGCTCTATGAGCCTTGATGACATCCAGATAAAGTCCTGGGACGAGTATTGATTAACTTGACAAAAATTGCGTATATTTACGCAGTTAATAACATTAAGATATGGCGGAACTTTCAAATATTGTCTCACGCTTCGGAATCGAAGGTGAAGTTGTCAGCATCGAGCCGCTCGGAAGCGGACTGATAAATGATACTTACAAGGTTACTACAGCCGGTGACGCACCGGACTATGTTCTCCAGCGCATCAACAATGCGATTTTCAAGGATGTAGCCCTTCTCCAGGGCAATATCGAGGCTGTTACCGGCCACATAAGGGCCAAACTTGTGGCTGCCGGAGAATCAGACATCGACCGTAAAGTCCTGCGGTTCATCAAGGTGAAGGACAGCGGTCTGACCTATCTTGAAGATGGCGGGAAATTCTGGCGTGTGTCGGTTTTCATCCCTGACGCATATACGTACCAGGCTGTCAATCCGGAGTATTCATATTATGCCGGCAAGGCTTTCGGCAATTTCGAGGCCCTGCTTGCTGACATACCGGACACTCTCGGCGAGACAATCCCGGATTTTCATAATATGGAACTCCGTCTGTCCCAGTTGATTGAGGCTGTTGAGAATGATGCTGCAGGCCGTATTGACGGCAAAGAGGACGGGGAGGCCAATCCGGATGACCCTGACCACAGCCAGGAGGTCCTCGATATGCTTGAGGATATCGACAAATACGGTGTGGAGATGTGCAAAGCCGAAAGGCTCCACAGGGACGGTCTTCTTCCGAAACGTATCTGCCATTGCGACACCAAGGTGAACAACATGATGTTTGACCGTGACGGCAACATCCTCTGTGTCATTGATTTGGATACAGTTATGCCGAGCTTTGTCTTCTCTGATTTCGGTGACTTCCTGCGTACAGCCGCGAACACTGCGCCGGAGGATGAACCGGATGTGGAGAAGATTCATTTCAATATGGAGATTTTCAAGGCGTTCGCCAAAGGATATATTGAGTCGGCGGGATGTTTCCTGACCGATGTCGAGAGGGAGAACCTGCCTTATGCTGCCTGTATGTTCCCGTTTATGCAGGCAGTGCGTTTCCTTGCCGACTATATCAACGGAGACACCTATTACAAGACTAAATATATAGACCACAACTTCGTACGTGCCCGTGCGCAGATGACATTGTTCCACAGCGCTATGGAAAAAGTTGACGAGATGAAGAACTTTATAGACAGTCTGTAATTCCTAAGCTTGTCCGGCCTTTTCAGGGCTCTGATTTACAATGGCTCCGTTCCTCCTGGCATTGTCCACGCTGGCACGGAGCCATATAAGTAATTGCCCGCTGTAGTAAGGAATCATAATGAGTGCGCCGCTGTATTCTACCGGAGCGACAAATTTGTTCCAGGCGAGAATCATATCGGAGAACAGGAACAGCAGGGCGCCGAGAGTGAAAACGAAGTCCCGCTGAAGCAGTGCAGTGCCGACCATAATGCTGATAAGGCCGGAATATACTCCGCATCCTATACGCAGCACTCCTGCCGGCACGTCCGGCAGTATGAACGATATGGCCACCGATATGAAGATAAGTGTGACGGAAGCGGATACGCAGAATGTTACTATTCTTTTCAGTCTCAGTTCATTGAACTTGTCCGCAGTTTCTCTTGACACAATCTTCATATTCGATGCGTTCACTTTGGACTCGGACTTGAATCTCGTCGAGAAATAATAGATGAACATCCCGTGCGCTATTGCGAAACATATCATCTGGCCTATGAAACTGCCATAAGCGCCCATAAAATCCCCGGCGAATGAGAACAGCATCGCCACCGCAACTGGCCAGGCAACCAAAAAGGCTCCGGCTATGGTCAGTGTGAGCAGTGGCCACGCAATCCGGTATTCAGCTATGAAGTCCGGAAGGAACGATTTCATATCGTTTGACGGGAAGAAATAAGCTATTACCAGCACCGTGAATATTATTACAGTGGTGGCGAGCTGCTTGTTGCTCTTTACAAGTTCGATTGCTGTCTTATCTGAATTCATATCTTCAAATTTAATCATTATTTGTCTAAAAATACTTTTTTATGCTCTATATTTTTCAAAAAATCTTCCATTAGGTAGAATTTTATTGTTCTTTTGTCGAATAGATAGTAATTTTGCCCCGCTTTTAGAGTAATAAAGTATTATGTTCAATATCAAAGGAAAAAACGTGCTGATCACCGGTGGCGCATCCGGAATCGGCAAGATAATGGGACGGATCTGTCTCGAAAAGGGCGCCGGGAAACTGATTGTCTGGGATATCAACGAGGTCAATATGGCTTCAGCGAAAGGTGAACTTGAGAAAACTGTCCGTCCGGATGGTGCCGCATCAGAAGGCCGGGTGCTTGTTTATAAAGTGAATGTCTCTGACAATGAGAATATTGCGTCCGCTTATTCGGCTGTCAAGAACGATGCCGGCGACATTGACCTGCTTATCAATTGCGCTGGAATCGTAAAAGGCAACAACACATTCGACCAGCAGACTGAAAAAGATATCAGGCTGACTATGGACATCAATGCCACCGCCCCTATGCTTGTGGCATTGAGCATTCTTCCGGATATGATCAAGCGTGACAACGGGCATATCTGCAATATAGCATCTGCCGCTGGTATGCTCGGCGTGCCGAAACTTTCTGTATATGTGGCAAGCAAGTGGGCTGTTGTGGGCTGGACGGAGTCAATGCGCATAGAACTGAAACAGATGCGCAGCAAAGTGAGAGTCACCACAGTGGCGCCGTATTTTATAAATACCGGTATGTTTGACGGTGTCAATTCAAAAGTTTTTCCTATATTGAAGCCGGAAAGGACTGCGGCAAAGATTATCCGCGCCATTGAGAAGGAGAAGGACTTCAGGGGCATTCCGTTCCCTTACCATTTCATCCGAATCTGGCAGGGTATTCTTCCGAACGCGCTTTTCGACATTATCTTCGGCAAATGGTTCGGCGTGTATTCGGTAATGGACCATTTCACCGGCAGAAAATAACAATTAACACAATTTATTATGCCGTCATTGGAAAACACGACACAGGAGCGGATCAAGGAACTGCGCTCGAAACAGGACCGTTATTTCAGGTCAGGAGCCACCCTTGACATAAGGACGAGAAAAAGACATCTGGAAGAATTCAGGGCTGCGGTTCTCAAGTGGGAGAAACCTCTGTGCGATGCATTGTGGACTGACCTCCACAAGTCATACGAGGAGGCATATCTGACAGAGATAAGCATTCTTCTCGGCGAGATCGAGACACATATCCGCAAGATAGGGAAGTGGACCAGACCTGAACGCAGGTGCACTCCTCTCAAGCTTTTCCCTTCTTCCAGCCGCATCATCAGCGAGCCTCTCGGCAACGCCCTGATTATAGCTCCGTGGAATTATCCGGTGCAGCTTCTTCTGACTCCGCTGGTGGGTGCCATATCTTCCGGCTGCACTGCGATGCTGAAGCCTTCTCCGTATGTCCCATCGGTTTCCAAGGTGGTTGAGCAGATGATAGCGGACACATTTGAGGAGGACTATATAGCTGTAACCCAGGGCAACAGGGTTGTCAACGGCCAGTTGCTTGAGGAACGATGGGATATCATTTTCTTCACTGGCAGCCCGTCTCTCGGAAGACTTGTGATGACGGCGGCCGCCAAAAATCTCACCCCTGTCGTGCTGGAACTTGGCGGAAAGAGTCCTTGTATTGTGGACAGGGACGCGGATATCAAAGTCGCCGCAAAACGCATAGCCTGGGGCAAGAGCCTGAATGCCGGCCAGACCTGCATAGCTCCTGATTATCTTATGGTTAATGAAAGTGTCAAGGACAGATTTCTTGAGGAATTGGGAAAACAGTTCAAGGCCCTTCTCGGGGAAGATCCCCGGAAGACGAAGCATTTCGTCCGTATCGTGAATGACAAGGCATTCGACAGGCTGGAGAGTTATCTTGCTGACGGCCGGATTGTTTTCGGCGGCCATACTGACAGATCAGAGCGGTATTTCGGACCGACAATTCTTGACGGCGTGAGCCCTGATTCTCCGGTGATGCAGGAAGAGATTTTCGGTCCGATTTTCCCGGTGCTGACTTTCCGTGAGATTGACGAGGTGATATCGTTCGTCACATCCAGGGAGAAGCCTTTGGCCCTGTATTATTTTGGAGGACAGGGTGACAAGGTTCTCAAGCATACATCTTCTGGAGGATCCTGCGTCAATGACACGATTATGCATATTGCCAATGAGAATGTTCCTTTCGGTGGCGTCGGGATGTCCGGAATGGGCAGTTACCACAACAAACTGAGTTTCGACGCATTCTCACATCGCCGCGCGGTCATCAAAACACCTGTATGGCTTGATATGCCTTTCCGTTATATGCCTTACGGAATGTTCAATCTTGTCAAGAAACTCCTGTAGGAATCCGTTTCCATAATCAATATAACCTGTGAAAATCAATAGATTACTGCTGATAGCAATTCTGCCGTCCATCCTTTCCTGCACCAATGTCAAGATGCCGGAATCAATGGCTGTGGCCGAGTCGGTTCTGCGTTCCGCTCCGGACAGCGCGCTGAACATTCTCAGGGACTGTGGTGAAGTCCGGAACGGCAACCGTTACCAGAAGGCGACCTGGTGTCTTTTGAATGTGTGGGCGGGCTACAATTCATACAGTTCCGACCTCTCGCCCGGACAGTTGGACACCGCCTGCTCGTATTTCTTCACAAAAGGCACGCATCTGCGTAAAGCCCAGGCCCATTATCTCAGAGGCGCTGTGAGACAGGAACTCAAGGACGGTTCTGAACCAGAATGGGTGGATGATTTTCTTCGGGGTTGCCGGGAGGCGGACAAGTGCGCTGACCCGTACATCACCACACTTGTTTACAACCGTTATGGAATCGAGATGAACAACAGACGCTGGTATGACGAGGCTATACCGGCATTGGAGAAGTCTGTGGAGGCGGCGGGCAAGGCGAGGATGTATGCTTTTCAGGTCACTGCGTTGATTAATCTGTCTCATTCACATCTTTTTATCGGTGACAGGAACAATGACTGGAGCAAGGCGACTGAATATGCAATGCAGGCCTGCAAGGTGGCGGAGGAGAACTCCAGCAGAGACAGCCGCGCGAGGGCTCTGATGGCGCTCTCCGCCTGTTACAACCGTTCCGGAGATTTCGGGAAGGCTCTTGAGTCTTCTGTCGAGGCTGTCAGAATCCAGGAGGCTCTTGTCCGTGAAGGAGTCAGGAAGGAAAGGGTGAGATACAATACTTTGGCTGATGCATACCGCAAGGTCGGAAATGCCGATTCGGCCTTGTTCTATGCAAGAAAGAGCTATGATGTTCCAGATATTGTGTCAAGGCTTACTTCGAAACAGATTACATATATAATCTACAGGGATTTGCTGCACGACAATGATTCCACAGTCAAGTATATGTCGGAGTATCAGGAACTGAGGAATCGTCAGATAGAGTCCCAGAAGAGCGGGGCCGTGGTGGAGAACACTGTGCGTTTCGAGAAGGAGCGCTCTATGAGCCGTTCTTCACGTCTCGCCGCAGTTATCGGAATATCCGTTTTAGTGTGTGTCCTGCTGATAATGATAATGAGGAGATACCGTCTGATTGCGGAAAGAAGACAGGCTCAACTGCAGGACGCAGCCCGCGAACTCGGCAGGAAAGAGGCTGAACTGTCAGCCAGGTCCGAGGAGAAACTGAAAGCTGAGCGCAAGGCTGAAAAAGTAAGCACGGAACTGCTGGACAGAGACCCTTTGGTGGCGTCTCTCCGCAAAGCTCCGCACTATCTGTCTGACTCTGAATGGTCCAGACTTGAAACCCTTGTCGATAAAGTATTTGACGGCTATTGCTCCTCTCTCGCCTCCGCCGGCCTGACTTCCGGCAATATCAGAGTGGCCTGCCTGATGAGGCTCGGGTTTTCCACTTCTGACTCCGCTTTGATGCTCGGAATATCTCCGGCGTCTGTGACCAAGGCCAAGCAGAGGCTCAAGAGCAAATTGTCTTAATCTGTTACCAGACTCTCACTCTGTTTTCAGGGGCAACGTAAAGGGCGTCGCCAGGTTGGATGTTGAATGCGTCGTACCAGTAGTCGCACTGGGCGAGGGCGCCGTTGATCCTGAGCCTGTCGATTGAGTGCACGTCCATCATTGTCAGGTATCTGAGTATCTCGTCTGAGGCTGTTCCGGCCCATACGTTGGCATAAGAAAGGAAGAATCTCTGTTCCGGAGTGAATCCGTTGTCATCTGACAGTCTGCCGTGTTTCTTCTGCCATATCTGGAAGGCGTCATAGGAGATGTTCAGTCCGCCGTGGTCAGCGAGGTTTTCGCCGAGGCAGAGAGTGCCGTTGGCTTTCAGTTCACCAGGAAGCACCCAGAGGGTATTGAAGTATTCAACCATTGCATCGCAAGGTTTCTTGAATCCTTCAGCATCTTCTGATGTCCACCAGTCGCAGAGGTTTCCATCTTTGTTGTACATACGGCCCTGGTCGTCGAATCCGTGTGTCATCTCGTGTCCGATTACCACTCCTATAGCTCCGTAATTGGCTGCCGCATCTGCATTTATGTCAAACAGAGGCGGCTGGAGGAATCCGGCAGGGAAGCAGATTTCGTTTGATGTAGGGTTGTAATATGCGTTCACCATCTGCGCCGGCATCTGCCATTCTGTCTTGTCCACGGGCTTGTTGTATTTCTTGTTGTAATACAGATCCCAGTAGAATTCGCCGGCTGTCCTGAGGTTCTCGTAGAGGCTCTTTGACGGGTCTATCTCGAGGCCGCTGAGATCGTCCCATTTGTCAGGATAGCCCACCTTGATTCTGTATGCCGCGAGTTTCTCAAGGGCGACTTTCTTGGTGTCTTCGCACATCCACTCCTGGTTCTTGATTCTCTCCGCAAGGGAGGCCTGGAGGTTGTGGATTAACTCGAGCATCTCTTTCTTGGCCTCTTTTGAGAAGTATTTCTTCACATACATCTGGCCGACTGCGTCAGACATCAGATTGTCCACGAGGCTCTCAGCCATTTTCCATCTCGGGGTCTTCTGCTGCACTCCGTAGAGCTTTTTGTTGAAATCGAAGTTCTCGTCTGAGAAATCGTCTGAAAGAATGCTGGAGGCACTGCTGATAAGTTCCCAGCGATAGATGTCTTTGAGGTCTTCCAGACTGGCTGTCATCAGAATCTCGCAGGCTTTTGCAACCGGCTCAGGCTGGCCGAGGTCCACTTCCTCTGTCTTGTCGAACCGGTGGTCTTTCATATAGCCTTTCCAGTCGAATCCGCCGCAGATTGCGGAGAGGGAGTCAACACTGACTTTGTGATAGTTGGCTTCCGTGTCACGGAGTTTCTCTTTGGAATAATATGGTTCGGCTATGCTGGTCTCGATGGCCCAGATGCGGTTCACCTTGTCTCTCGACTCCTCAGCTGAGTAGCCTGTGAGGACGAACAGCCTGGCCATATGCTCTTTCATAGCCTCCCTGACCATTGCGTTCTGGGGGTCATCTGAGAGGTAATAGTCTCTGTTCCCGAGTGAAAGGCCGCTCTGGCTGATGCATACGATATTGTTGTCAGCATCTTTCTCGTCGGCGCTGATGTACATTGAGAACAGCAGGTTGTCGTGCTCTTTGGCGCAATGCGAGAGGAATTCCTCACGTGTGCTGATGGCGTCAATTTCGGCGATATGGGCTTTGAGCGGAGCTGCTCCTTCGTTGTTCAGGCGGACGGAGTCCATCATCATATTGTAAAGGTCTCCGATTTTCTGCTCCACTGAACCCTTTTTGTTCTCGGCTGCTGCGATTTCCTTGATAAGGTCGGCGAGCGCTTTCACATTGTCGTCGCTTACTTTTGTGACAGTTCCCCACATCGGATACTCTTTCGGCTGTGGGTTGAAGTCTCCCCAGTGTCCGGTGGCGTATCTTGCAAAGTCGTCACCCGCGCGGACTGTCGTGTCCATATAGGCGTAGTTGATGCCGGCGTTCTTGACCGGTGTTCTTCCGCATCCTGCCGCGATTACCATTGCGGCGCAGACTGTCAGGATTTTAGTTTTCATTTTGCTTTATGTTTTTTGTCAATTGTTTCTGCTGCAAAGGTACTATGTTTTTAAATACATTGTACAATTCTGATATGGACAATGTGTTTTTGTAACTATTTGATAATTAGGATGGAATTTAATGAATAACTGGACATCTTCCTTGCGGGAGCATAAAAAAAGAGCGGCCGTGGCACCAGGCCGACGTCCGCTCTCTTGATCATCCTGAAAAATTATTTCTTGAAGTATCTGTTGTAGAGACCCTGGAAGCCGGCACCGTGACGGGCCTCATCCTTTGCCATCTCGTGAACTGTGTCGTGAACTGCGTCGTAGTTCAGTTCCTTGGCTCTTTTGGCGATGGCGAGTTTGCCCTCGCAGGCGCCAGCCTCAGCCTCGATTCTCTTCTCAAGATTGGTCTTTGTGTCCCATACGACATCACCGAGAAGTTCAGCGAACTTGGAAGCATGCTCAGCCTCCTCGAATGCGTATCTCTTGAACGCCTCGGCGATTTCAGGATAGCCCTCACGGTCAGCCTGGCGGCTCATTGCCAGATACATACCGACCTCACAGCACTCTCCGTTGAAGTGAGCCTCAAGTCCCTCGTGAACTTCTTTGTCGCAGTCTTTGGCAACTCCGATAACGTGCTCGCAGGCCCAGCTCTTTGGACCTTCCTCCACTACCTCAGCGAATTTGTCTGCTTTTGCGTGACATACCGGGCACTCTGCCGGAGCGCTATCGCCTTCATATACGTATCCGCATACAAGGCATCTGAATTTCTTTTTCATAATTTTGAAAGATTAAAATATAGTTTACAAATATAACAATTTCCACAGCAAATTCAATACCCGTCCAAATTATTCTGCCAATTTGGCCAGCCCTGTCTCCAGGCTGTCATTCCGGCCGGAGACTGTCATAGTTTCAGGTGACTTTCGGAGGGCACGGGATTTGGAGCGTGCAAAGTGATTAAACACAATGAATTATGAAACAGGTTACTTATCTGCGGAAGGCTGCCGCCGGGATAGCGGCGCTCGCATCTATATTATTGTTCCAGAACAGATTGTCAGCCTGCACGGGAATATCATTCACTGCCAGGGACGGGGCGCATATACTTGCGCGCTCCATTGAATGGGCAAGTGAGCGGCTTGACAGCCGTTATGTGGTCGTGCCAAGGGGACATTCAATCACCTCGATGACACCTGACGGCAATGGCGGGATGCGGTTTGTCACCCGGTACGGCTATGTGGGAGTAAGAGTTATGTCTGATGAACTGGTGGTTGAGGGAATGAACGAGAAAGGTCTGAACGCCGGCCTGTTCTTCTTTCCTGGTTATGGCTCATATCAGGATTTCGAACCGGAGCTGAGAAGTTCCACTCTCTGTGATTTCCAGGTGGTATCCTGGGCTTTGGCTTCGTTCTCCACTGTGGATGAGGTAGTTGCTGCACTTCCTTCGGTGCGTGTGACTGGCCTTGACAAGAATGTGGGAGCGGTGCACTGGAGATTCGGTGACAGGACCGGCCGCCAGATTGTGGTCGAAATCACAGGCGGGAAATTGAACATTTATGACAATCCTGTAGGTGTCCTCACCAATGCCCCCGGATTCGAATGGCACTTGACTAATCTTGGAAATTATCTTAATCTTGTTCAGGGAAATGCAGGTGGAGAGGCCTGGAAATCACTTTCCGGAGCGTTCTCTGTCAAAGCTCTGAGCGGCGGTTCGGGTATGCTCGGACTGCCCGGAGACCCGACTTCTCCATCACGTTTCGTACGGGTTGCGGTTTACCGAGCCACCGCTCCGCAACCTTCGGACGGATTCGAAGCTGTGCTCCAGTCTTTCAAGATACTTGAGGCGATGGTCATTCCCGTGGGAGTGGTCATTGATGTGAATGCCAATCCGGAGAAATCAACCGATATGCTCACTTCCACCCAGTTCACTACCGCCAGCGACATTGACGGAATGAAATTCTATTACAGGACGATGGACAATTCAAGAATCCGCTGTATCAATCTTGAGGACATCGATTTCGGAAAAGTGAAATTCCGCTCCTGCCCTCTCGACGAGAAAAAAGAGCAGGTGGAAGTATTGAAAATCCGGTAAACTGTCATATTTTGGCGGCAATTATTTGTAACTTTGAAGAACTTTGGAAACATTTTAACATTGCCGCTGAATATGACCCCTTTCTTGCGTCAGGTGGCAGCCCATTATTATGAATCGGGCGCCGCGCTCTCCAGAATGTGTTTCATTTTCCCGAACCGCAGGTCGATGGTGTTCTTCAGGAAACATCTGTCCGACGTGGTCCGGGAAGATCCTGATTCCTCTCCTGTGGTGGCTCCGAAGATGCTGACAATGAATGAGTTCTTCTATGCGGTCAGCGGGGCGGAAGCTACCGGTAGAGTGACCCTGCTTTTGGAACTTTACGAGTGCTACAGGAAACTCTATCCGCAGGCTGAGCCCCTGGATGACTTCATTTTCTGGGGGGATGTTATATTGGGCGACTTCGATGATGTGGACAAATATCTGGCGGATCCCGGGAGGCTGTATGCCAATGTGGCCGATTTCAAAGCGATACAGGATTCGTACTCCTATCTGGAAAAAGAGCAGATAGAAGCCATCAACAGATTTATTTCCCATTTCAGCGCGGGGGGCAAGCTGACGGTGAATCTTGATTCTGATTCTCCGGATGTCAAGGCCCGTTTCCTGAAGATATGGAACATATTGTATCCGCTATATCTGGATTTCAACAATGCGCTGAGACAGAAAGGCCTTTCATACGAGGGAATGTCTTACAGGGAATTCGCAGTCAGGCTGAAAGATGGAGAAAGCGCACCTGACATTCTCAGGGAAGCATTCCCCGGTCTGGACAAATTCGTTTTCACTGGCCTCAATGCGTTGAATGAGTGCGAGAAGGCTGTTATGAGGAAAATGCGTGATGCGGGTCTTGCTGAATTCTGCTGGGACTATTCATCTTCAATGATCAAGGATCCGCTGAACCGCTCGTCAATGTTTATGTCGAAGAATGTCAGCGATTTTCCCCAGAGCATTACGCTGGATACGGATTCCGGGGAGATGCGTCCGGCAATCGAAGTCCTGAGTGTGCCTTCCTCCACAGGCCAGGTCAAGTATCTTCCGGAGATTTTGAAGCAGATTGCGGCCCGCAGGACCGGAGGCGATATGTCAAAAGTCGGCCGGCTGGATGTCGGCGGTGCGGACACTGCTATTGTGATTCCGGACGAAACTCTGCTTGTCCCGCTTCTGAACACCATACCTCCGGATATTTCATCTGTCAATGTGACAATGGGTTATCCTATGTCCGGGAGTGAGATTTCCGGCCTGATGAATGAGATTGCCTCAATGCAGCTCCATCTTCGGAAACGCAAGGACGGCTGGGCGTTTTATCACCGGCAGGTATGGTCCGTACTGTCTTCTGGTATTGTCAAGCGCCTTCTCGACGAAGAAGGGCGTAAACTCGCCTCGCAAATCAGGTCTGATGCGAAATACTATATTCCACAGTCTGATTTTGGTGACATCTGGCTGTTCAACCTGATTTTCAAACCGGTAGTGGATGATCCGAAGAATCCGTCCAGAGAACAGACAAGGCGGATTGCGGACTACCAGCTGGAAATACTTGCAGGGATAGGGGAGAGGCTATCCTCACTGCCGGATATGTCGCTCGAAACCCAGTTCGCCAAAGAGTATTATCTTTCTGTCAACCGCTTGAGGGAGATGGGGTTGGAAATCCTGCCGGTCACGTATTTCCGCCTCCTGAGGCAGCTTGTCGGACCGGTTTCCGTGCCGTTCAGGGGTGAGCCTCTCAAGGGACTTCAGATAATGGGTCCGCTTGAGGTCAGGTCGCTTGATTTTACGAATCTGATAGTGCTGTCCTGCAACGAGGGCGTTTTCCCGAGACGCAGTGTCAGCTCGTCGTTCATACCTCCCGAGCTCCGGAAAGGCTTCGGGCTTCCGACCTACGAGAATCAGGACGCAGTATGGTCGTATTATTTCTTCCGTATGCTCCAGAGGGCGTCCAATGTCTGGCTGCTGTATGATTCGAGAACCGAGGGACTGAAATCCGGTGAAGAGAGCCGCTATATAAAACAGCTTGAATACCAGTATGCTTATGAGCCTTTGACCAGAAAAGTGGTCAGGCGCGGAATATCGGTTTCCGATTCGGAGGAAGTCATCCCCAAGACTCCGGAAGATCTGGAGCGCATCAGGACAATGACCTATTCGGCTTCCTCGTTGCAGAACTGGCTGGCCTGCCAGGCGAAATTCTATTACAGTTCCATCAGGAAACTTGCGAAGGAGACCGAGGTGTCGGAAAGCCTGGACAGCGGAATGATAGGCAATGTATTCCACGACACGATGTATGCGCTATACACCGGCGGTGAGGCACTGGCTCCTGATTTCGATATGTCACGGGAGAATGTCGAGGCCAATGTCGCATCCCCATTGAAGGAGATTTCCGCTGAATACATTCAGTATCTGCTTGAAAACAAGAATATTGTAAATAACAAGATCCGCGCCCTGGTATGCCGTGAGATGCGCAGTGACGAGGTGTCGGGACGCAATCTGGTGATAGAGGAGCTGATGCGCCAGTATGTCCGGCAGACACTGGAAAAAGACCTTTCTCTCATCCGGGAAAACGGTATGCAGCCGATACGTATTATCGGGCTTGAGAGGCAGGTTTACTGGCGTTTCGGAGACTATAAACTGACCGGGTTCATTGACAGGATGGACAGCATTGTGGACGGCAGGGTCAGGATTGTGGATTACAAGACAGGACGGACTGAACCTGATGAGGTCCAGATAGATGACACCAATGCCGGCAAAGTGGCTGAGGCGCTTTTCGCCCCTGTTTCTCCAAACCGTCCGAAAATAGCTCTCCAGCTGTATCTGTATGATATGTTCATTGCCCGGGAGAAGGAGGCCAACGGCTGGACAGTTGAAAATGTCCTGTATCCGGTACCCAAGCTGTTCAGCTCGGGAATTATGGCTGCGGAGGAGTGCAGTGCTTTCAATGATATTGTGACTGAGAAGTTGGCGTCAGTATTCGGACAGATTTCAGATCCGGATGCGGGTTTTGCGAGGACGGAGGACAAGAATGAATGCGGGCATTGTGATTTCAGGAAACTTTGCGGAAGATAGGAGGTGATATGATCAATATAATGAAAGCGTCCGCAGGTTCGGGTAAAACCTTCAGCCTTGCGAAAGAATATATCAAACTGCTTTTCGGGCCTGATGCGGACCCGTTCGTATACAGGCATATCCTTGCGGTGACTTTCACCAACAAGGCCACCGACGAGATGAAGCAGCGTATTCTAAAGGAACTACACGTGTTGGCTGTGAATCCGTCTGGTTCCCCTTATCTGAAAGAGCTTATGGAATTGTCTCCGGAAATGAAAGAATCATTCATCTCCAGGCGTGCCAGGACATTCCTGTGCAATATCCTGAATGATTACGGGGCATTTTCAGTCAGCACCATAGACCGTTTTTTCCAGAGGACGCTCAAGGCTTTTTCAAGGGAGATAGGACAGTTCTCGTCATATCAGGTGGAACTGGACAAGGAATCGCTTGTCAATGAGAGCGTTGACAGAATACTGGACTCCCTGGCCGAGGATAACAGGAGCCTCCTTGGATGGCTTACGGACAGCGTCAGGGAGCAGCTCGACCAGAAAGGCAGATTTTCGATTGAAAAACAGCTTTGCGAGATGGCTTCCGCTCTAAGGAGTGAGGAGCGCAGGGAACTTTTGGAGAAATACGGAATTGACGGTCAGTCTGTTTATACGAGGGACAACCTTCTCAAACTCAAGGATGGATGCTCGGAAATTATAAGGAATTTCAGGGCTGATGTCATAGCTGCTGCGGAAAAGGTGAAAGCGGCGACTGAAAAGGCAGGAGTCGGCAGGGATCAGTTCTACCGTAAGTTTATGACATTCATCGACAGATATGCCGGATTGGCTGAGAATGAAGAGATTCCTGTGCCTGGAGATGCTTTCCTGGGCCGTGCCTCAGATCCGGGGCAATGGTTCTCCAAGTCTTCCTCGGCAAATCTTCTTCCTCTTGTCCAGCCTGTCCTTGAAGAGCCTCTCGGACAGTTCTGCGCAATGTTTGACGCTCCGTACAGAGTGTATTGCACCGCGCTCATTCTCAAAGGGCAGATTTATTCTCTCGGGCTGACAGCCGAGCTCGACGAGGCTTTTTCGGAATTGATGAGGGAGAAGAATGTGCTGTGCATAGATGATTCGAACACGATACTCAAAGGCATTATCGGCGGCAGCGACACCCCGTTCATTTATGAAAAGATAGGTGTCCGCTATGACCATTTCCTGCTTGATGAATTCCAGGATACATCCAATATCCAATGGGAGAATTTCCGCCCCCTGCTTCGTGAAAGCGATGCCGGTGGCAATTCCAATCTGGTGGTGGGTGATGTGAAACAGAGCATTTACAGATGGCGCAATTCGGATTGGAACCTTTTGAACAGCCGGCTTAAAGAGGAATTTCCGGAATCGTCGGAGACTGTTCTTGACGGCAACTGGAGGAGTCTCGGCAGCATTGTGGAGTTCAATAATGATTTCTATTCATTCGCGGCATCCTGCCTGGACGGGAATGTGCCGGGCCAGCTTACGTCCATATATTCTGATGTGAGACAGAAGGTTATGAGCAAGGATACCGCTTCCGGGAATGTGGACATTGTTTTCTGCGGGAAATCGGAAGAGGAAGACCTCCAGATGAAAACCATTATTACGGAGATTGGCAGGCTGGTTGATGACGGTGCGTCATATGCGGATATCGGAATACTTGTCCGGACTAATGGTTCAGGAGAGCTTGTGGCTAAGGCTTTGCTTGATGCAGGAATTCCGGTCATATCCGATGACTCCCTGACTGTCAAATCCTCTCCGGCTGTCAGGAGGCTTGCCGCCCTGCTGTCCTATATCGATTCTCCTGAAGATAAACTCAATGCATATCTTGCCGGCTCTCTCAATATCAAGCCGCCGGAAGACTGTCATTCGCTTATTGATCTCTGTGAGTATTTCATACGGGGAATCAAGGAGGTCCCTGGCGGGAGTCTTGCAGGCGAAATACCGTATATCCAGGCGTTTATGGACGTTGTGCAGGATTGGTCCCAGGTCAATGGCAATTCTCTGCAGGAATTTGTTTCTTACTGGGAGACGGTTGATCCGAAGATTGCTTCTCCTGACGGTTCGGACGCTGTGAGAATAATGACGGTCCACAAGTCAAAGGGCCTTGATTTCAACTATGTCATTTTCCCGTATGCCGAGTCGGTGAATTTGTATAAACCCGGTATGCACTGGTGCCGTCCGGATGTGTCAGGCTCAATTCTGGAAGATTGTGCTCCAGGGATTTACAGGGTCAATCTCTCGTCCTCCGCAGAGCGCTCCCTTTTCTCCGGGGATTATGCGGAAGAGAAAATGATGCAGATGGTGGATGCGGTGAACACTTTTTATGTGGCCACCACGAGGGCGAGACTCGGTATGACCATTATTTCGAAGATGCCATCGGGCAAGTTGTGTGAGGCTGCGGCGAAGTGTCTTGAGACAGGTGCGTCATATTCAGGTTTTTCCGATATGTCACAGGTGCTGTATTGGTATGTAAGGACCGGTGGGGGAGCGCTGAGAATGCGTACGGTCTCAGATTCTGAACAGGATGGCGGTGTCCTGCGTTACCGTTACGGTGAGCCTTCTGCCTTCAAGCCGCGGAAGACGTCAGGATCTGACGATGCCGGAAATGAGTCAGGAGATTATTGTTCCTGGCCCCTTGGAGACAGGCTTGAGTTCAGTACCGAGGCGGCCGACTTTTTCAGGATGCAGGACGGTGAACTGCCAGGCAGTTCGATGAGAATAAAGGGGATAGTCCTGCACGACATCCTCTCATCTGTCATCCTGCCGGAAGATATCGGCCGTGCTGTCCGCCAAAGTCTTGATGACGGCAGGCTGTCTGGCGAGGAAGCCGGGAGGACCGAGACTCTCCTGAAAGATGCGGTCAAGGTTGTGGCTGACCGCGGGTGGTTCCCGGACGATGCCTCCAAAGTGCATAATGAAATGTCTATAATCGATTCTGACGGAGAGATTTACAGGCCTGACAGAGTGATAGTTGACGGTGACCGTGTGATGGTGGTTGACTATAAATTCGGGGCGGGATCGCCGAAATACAGGGACCAGGTCCGAAATTATGCCAGGCTCTACAGGCAGATGGGATATGGCAAGGTGACCGCTTCTCTCTGGTATGTGCTTCAGAATCGGGTAGAGGATGTGGAATAAGAAGAATTTTTTATATATTTGTAATTTCAACTTATTTGGAGAAATTTACCGCTATGAACGAGAAATATTATGAGGAGAATCCTGTGATTCTGGATTACAATACTGAAAGAGAGAAACTTGCAATGCCGGAGTATGGGCGGAATGTGCTCAAAATGGTTGAGGACGTTAAGAGGATACCGGACAGGGCGAAGCGTTCAGAGCAGGCAAGAGCAGTGGTTCGTGTGATGGAATTGCTTAATCCTCAGGTTCATACAGCTGACAACTGGGAGCAGAAACTCTGGGACCATCTGTATATTATGGCTGGCTATGACCTCGACGTTGACTCTCCATATCCGGTTCCGGCTCCTGAACAGCGTATGTCCCGCCCGGAAATCATCCCGCTCAAGAACAAGCCTGTCAAAGCAACTCATTACGGGCGCAATATCGAGAGCATCATTGATTTGATTGCGGGGGAGCCGGACGGAGAGCAGAAGACTGCGATGATACGCTCGCTTGCGATGTATATGAGGCAGCAGTACCTGATATGGAACAAGGATAGTGTGGCTGACGAGACCATATTCGACGATATCGAGAAATTGTCTGATTACCGTATCAGAGTCCCTGACGGACTGACTCTATCAAGGATTTCATCCGACTCCAACTTCTCCCGTCCGGGAATGAACATCGACTTCGCTACTGTCCGCAAACAGGGCGGCCAGCAGAAACGTTTCGGAAGAAAAGGAAATAAACGCTGAAGAACAATTCACAGGCAATGCGGAAAAAAATATCTGAAATCGTGGAGTCGGCAGACTCCAAATGGGTGCCTATGCGCAAGTTTGCCGGACTTGCGCTTGCTGTATTTGTGGCTCTTGCTCTGTTCGGATGTGTGTCTTTCCTGTTTTCCTGGAAGCAGGACCAGAGCGTCCTGATGGATGATGCCTTGATGAGTGTAGATACGACAGTCACCAACAAAGGCGGAAAACTGGGTCTCAGGCTGGCTTCATTGCTCATCGGCAGATGGTTCGGACTCGGAGCGTTCGCCGCTGTGTTCGCTCTCGGAGTGCTTGCGTTCCGGCTGGTATTCGGAAAAAGCAGGTTCTCGATTCTCAGAATCATCATTCTGTCCCTGACTGGGGCTGTGCTCCTGTCATTTGTGCTTGCATATTTTTCGATGGTGTTCGGCCTCGAAAACAGTTTCGGCGGCGGTCTCGGGGGAGAGTGCGGCGCAGTCTTCGTCCATTGGCTTGACAATCTTGTGAATGTATATGTGGCCCTGTTGATAATTGTACTGCTCTGTATCGTCTGGCTGTATTTCTCCAGCAGGCGTTTCTATGACTGGTTCCACAATGCCGGAGCTCCGCAAATTGATGAGGAGAAGGCCGGGGAGAAAAAACGCAGGACGTTCACCTGGGGCGAGAAACTTTCCGGGGAGGATGCCGGAACTGCATCCGGTGTTGACAGTGAGCCTGTGGAGGAAGAGCAATCTCCAGCTGCGGATGAACCGGAGCCTGCCTTTACGGACCAGGTGGCTTTCCCTGCCAAGGATGACGTCATTGTAACTTCTGAAACTATGAAGGCTCCTGCCGCTGATCCGGCTTCTGGCAATTCCGGATTCAAGGTTGAGGTCGGGCAGGAGCTATCCACCGATGTGACTGAGGAACTTCCAAGAATAGATGTGAGGGAGGAGCTTGAGAAATTCAAGTTCTGGTCCCTGGATCTGCTTTCAGACTACTCGGACTCAATCCATACGGTTTCCGAGCAGGAACTTACCAGGAACAATTTCAAGATAAGAGCCTGCCTGACCAATTATAACATCGGTGTGGAGACGGTAAAGGCGGTAGTGGGACCTACTGTCACGCTATATAAAGTCTATCCGGCTGTGGGAGTGAAGGTGGCATCCATTAAGAATCTTTATGACGAGCTTTCCATATCATTGAATACGAAGAAATTGCGTATTATGATGCTGACTGACTCGGTAGGTCTTGAGGTGCCTAATGACAAGCCGTCCATCGTGCCCCTGAAAGCGATGCTGAACGATGCTGCTTTCCGTGAGAGCAAGGCGGAACTTCCGGTGGCCATAGGCGTGACCATCACCCAGAATGTGAAGGTGTTCGACCTCGCAGATGCCCCGCATCTTTTGGTCGCCGGTGCTACAAAGCAGGGCAAGTCAGTGAGTCTCAATGTGATGATAGCCTCTCTCCTGTATGCCAAGCATCCGTCCGAGCTCAAATTCGTGTTCATTGACCCTAAAATGGTGGAATTCACCGCTTACAGCAGGATGCTGCATCATTATCTGGCGGTGCTTCCTGACGCCGGCAGCGAGGATGAGGAAAAGGAGAAGGCGATTGTCAAGAAAGCTCCACAGGCCGAGATTGTGCTCCGTTCTCTATGCGTGGAGATGGACGAGCGCTACGAGCTGCTCAGCAAAGCTTCGGTCAACAATGTCAAGTCATATAATGACAAGTATCGTGACAGGCATCTTCTGCCGACTGAAGGTCACAGGTATCTTCCGTACATTGTCACTATCATTGACGAGTATGCCGATCTCACTATGTCCGGTGGTACCGGCGGCGAGGGACGCAACCAGGCCCGCAGCATAACTCATTCCATCATCAGGCTTGCGCAGAAAGGACGCGCCGCAGGCATCCATATCATCCTGGCCACGCAGAGGCCTTCCGTCGATGTCATCACCGGCATCATCAAGACCAACTTCCCGACCAGGATCGCATTCCGCGTTTCCCAGATGCAGGACTCCAGGACAATTCTGGATTCCCCTGGGGCTGAGAAACTTATCGGAAACGGTGATATGCTGTATTATGCCGGAATTGATATGGAACGTGTGCAGTGTGCGTTTGTCAGCAACAAGGAAGTCAACGCCATTACCAAGGCTATTGAGGAACAGAACGGCTACAAGCAGAGGTACAATACGCCTTATTATCTGCCGTCAGTCTCTGAGACAGGCGGTGCTGATGACGGCCCGTCAATGATCGATATGAAGTCTCTCGACGAGAGGTTCGAAGAGGCCGCAAGGATGGTCGTCTCGACGCAGCGGGGCTCGACTTCAGACCTTCAGCGCAAACTTGGTATGGGATATGCAAAGGCTGGCAGAGTGATGGACCAGCTGGAGGCGGCGGGCATTGTCGGTCCGCAGGAAGGCTCCAAGCCGAGACAGGTTTTGGTGGCTGACTTCGATACGCTGGATTCCATATTGAGAGCGTATTTGAAAGGCGAATGATTATGTTTAGCAGAACTTTCTTCACTATTATGCTGGCGGCGCTGGTCTCCATTCCTGTGTCCGCCCAGCGGATTCTTGACCAGTTCAAGGCCGCTGTCAGTTCGTCATCTGTCAATCTGGAGTATTCCTACAATGCTGTTTCCGGCACAATGGTTTCAGGTTCAGGTACTTTACGCCTGCAGGGCGACTCCTTTCATATGAAAGGGGACGGACTTGAGATATGGTGTGACGGAAAGACAAGATGGACTCTTGACCGTGCTGCGGGAGAAATGGTTGTGGAGAATGTTGAAGATGCTGATGGAGGCGCGGCTGCTGCCGACCCTGCTATGCTGTTAGGCTCTCTGGACACTCATTTCAAAGCAGTCTCATCATCTGTCAAGGGTGGCCTGACGGAGATAAAGTTCGAACCTCAATCCGGAGCGTTGGGAATAACCTCACTTACCGCAGTCCTGAAGCCTGTCAGCGGGGGAGCGCCTGTCATTGCAAGCGCATCCGCCGTTATGTCGGACGGGACATTGACCGAATTTTCGTTCAAGTCAATGTCATATTCGGACAGAATTCCGGTGGGGAATTTCAGATTCGATATGTCTGAAGCCGGGAAGTCCTGGATAATCACTGATTTACGATAGAGAATCCATCCGAGGCCCATTCTTTCATATTGCCTTCCTCATCCGAGTAGATAAGGTAGCCTGAGAGTCTCTGAGAGTTTTTCTCTATAAACATCCTGGCTTCTTCAAAACCGATTACCATACAATATGTGGCGTATGCGTCCGCATCTGTCGCATTTGACGCCACAATGGTGGCGCTCAGAAGGTTGTGCTCTACAGGATGTCCAGTGCGCGGATCCAGGGTGTGGGAATACTTGTGCCCGTTCCGGATGTAGAATTTCCTGTAATTGCCCGATGTGACAATTCCGCAAGGTCCACCGGATGACTCCCAGACCCCGTCAAGGTCAGCTCCCGGGACATTGTTTCCGTCAACGGGTCTGTCAATGCCGACTTTCCAGGGCTTGCCGGCGGGATTCAGTCCGTCGCAGTATATTTCTCCTATGTCCACAAGCATATCTTTCACCCCTATGCTGTACAGGTAAGTTGCCACAAGGTCGCAGCTGTAGCCCTGGGCGACAGCATTGAAATTCAGGACCGGTGGAACTTCCGAACTTCCGTCTGACAACAGGTCTGTCCCCTTGATTGAGTTCCCTTCATATGGCAACGGAACTTCTGGTTTCAGCCTGCCCATTCCACAATCGGCCATTACTGAGTCGATTATGCTTTTTGATGGAAGACTGTCGCTTGTGAATCCGAATCCCCAGATGTCGAAAAGGGGGCCTGCGGCCACATCAAGTGCCCCTCCGGTCTCTTCATAATACCTGTATGAACGTGCGTATATATCAGGGAATATCCCCTTCCGGTTTATGGAGACGGCCTTTCCGGCGTTCAGGCGGCTTAGCTGCGAGCTTTTGTTGTATCCTGACAGCGTGGTGTCTATGGCATATAATATAGAATCAACTGCGGCCTTGATGGCTTCAGGACTCTTTCTCACACGCCCGTCACGTCCTTTCAGATTGAGTTTGACGGAATATGTTCCTCCCTGGGCGTATCCGGACAATATTATATATTGGTCCCTGTCCGCGCATCCGTATGAGCCAGCGAGCATCAGGGCGCACAACAAGGCTGAGACTGTTTTTCTCATATTCATAATCAACTTTTCATTTGATTGACGATATTCGGCAAAGTATTTGCACAAATGTACGGGTTTTTATGGAAAAATAACGATATTTGCAACAATATACCTATTTGAACACAAGATGGAATTAAAGAAAATATTTCTTCTCTCCGGTGCGGCAATGATGATGCTTCCGGTAGTTTCTTGCAAGAAAGACAAGGATGACACAATTCTCTCAAATTCCTTTACAGGAACCCTGAGATTCAGTGTGCCTGCGTATGTGCTGCCGGGTGATGTGGTTGAAGCCGAGCCGAGAGGGATGAATAAAGATACTGTTGACATCGGCTATTACTGGACGGTTTCACCGATTCTTACTGACAAGGACACCACCAGGGCTCTCGGAGATCCGGCTTCAAAGACCGGTAAATTCTCTTTCGAAGTGCCGGACACACTGGGAGTGCTGACAGTCAATTGTGTAGCCTTCGCTACAGGTTACTACACCACTTCCGCTTCTTACAACTGTGTTGTGGTCAATCCGGAATTCGGAAAGACACTTACTGAGGACGGCGTCGAACCGACAGACCCTTATATAGTTGACGGGAGGGATGGAAAGACATATTATTATAAAAAAATAGGTTCGCGGGACTGGTTTGTCAGAAATCTCAGTTACACTGGAGCAGGAATATCTTATCTCGAAGCTCCAGCTCTCGATGATATTTATGGAAAATATTATACGTGGAATGAGGCTGTGATTGCCTGTCCTGAAGGCTGGAGGCTCCCTGTTGCCGCCGACTGGCTGGATCTGGGAAAAGCCGCCGGCTATACAGGGGAAGATGGAAATGCTGATTTCCTCGGAGTTGCCGGAAACCTGATGGTAAACGGTCGGTTCAACGGGGACAGGATGTGGGAATACTGGCCTGCTGTCAAGATAACCAACTCGACCGGTTTCTCCTCCCTGCCTACTGGATATATCACCGGGGATTCATCCGGTCACAGTTCATATGGCAATAATGAATATGCGGTTTACTGGTCCGGGGATACGGTGAAACTTGATGCAGAGGATGATGAGCAGGCCTTGTACAAGATGATATATGTCGAGAAACCTGATATGATGACGGGTCCATCCCATAAGACCGGTTTCTATGCCACAGTACGTTGCGTCCGTGATGCAGAACCTTCTATTTAACTGTAGGAAATATGAAAAAAAGTTTGATCTGGCTTCTTGCCGTTGTTGCGGTTGTCCTTGTCGCAGGACTTTGGTCAATGAACACTTACAATTCACTTGTCAAGTCTGACGAGGGTGTCAAATCTGCCTGGTCACAGGTTGAGAATGTTTATCAGCGCAGGGCTGATCTTATTCCGAATCTTGTGGCTACGGTAAAAGGATATGCCGGGCACGAGAGTTCTACTTTGCAGGCTGTAGTCGAGGCGAGGGCAAAGGCCACTCAGGTAACGGTGGCCCCGGACAAGCTTTCGGAGTCTGACATCGCCGCTTTCCAGGCCGCCCAGGGCGAGCTAGGCAATGCCATCGGCCGCCTTCTCGTAAGTGTTGAAGCTTATCCTGACCTCAAGGCCAGCGAGAATTTCAGGGATCTCCAGGCCCAGCTTGAGGGCACTGAAAACCGTATTTCTGTCGAGCGGAAGAAATACAACGAAACTGCAATGGAGTACAATGCCAAGGTACGCAGTTTCCCTGCCAATATAATCGCCTCTATGTCAGGTTTCGAACAGAAAGGCTATTTCAAGGCTGCCGATGGAGCTGAGACTGCTCCGAAGGTTGAATTCTGATATGCGGAAATTCCTTTCAGACGATGACTGTGCGTTGATTGTAAACGCTATACATGCGGCCGAACATCGGACGTCCGGCGAGATCCGTATTCACATTGACACTAAATGTCCTGGAGATCCAAAGCTCAAGGCGCTCAAGTCTTTTCATAAACTTGGAATGAAAAATACTGCGGCGCGCAACGGGGTCTTGATATATGTATCCCCGTCTGACCGAAAACTGGCCGTTATCGGTGACAGGGGCATTAACAATGTAGTGCCCGCAGGGTTTTGGAAAGATGTCTGCTCTGTTCTCGTGGATGCTTTTGCATCGGAGAATTACGTATCAGGACTTTGCTCTGCCGTATCCATTGTGGGAGAGAAGCTCAAGGAGTTTTTTCCATATACGGACGAAGACGTAAATGAGCTTCCTGACGATATCTCTTTCGAAGAATGATTATGGAAACCTGCAAAAGAGCATTGATTTATTTCGCCTCTGTACTTATTTCAGCAGCTGCTGCGATTGCATCTGTTGCTGATGTATTTGCTGCCGTGCCTGAACGTCCAGTCCCACAGCGGCTTGTCAATGACCTGGCGGGACTTTTCACTCAGTGCCAGACTGATTCACTGGAGTCTGTTTTAGTCGCTTTCGATGATTCAACCTCCACTCAGATTGCTGTCGTGACTGTCAGGGACCTTGACGGATATGAACCGGCAGAGATGGCGCAGGAAATCGGTCAGACCTGGGGCGTCGGCCAGAAGGGCAAGGAGAATGGAATAGTGATTCTTGTCAAGCCTAAAACCTCCGATTCGGCCGGAAAAGTCTCAATACAGGTCGGTTACGGACTTGAGGAGCATATTCCGGATGTCTATTGCAGCCGCATTATCAATCAGACAATGATTCCCCGTTTCAAAGAGGGAGATTATTTCAGGGCTGTCGCCGAGGCGGCGGATATTCTGATGAAACTTGCCACAGGCAAATATAAGCCCGAAGAAGATGACCTTGACGAACTTAAGGATTTTGCCGAGGCGATGCTGTGGCTGTTCATTGTCGTTGTAATGATAGTCATTGCTGTGAGAATGAACCACAAGGATAATTTCAACGGAAACGGAGGCTCAGGCGGAAGAAAGACCTATCCCGATATCTACATTGGTCCGATCGGCGGATGGGGCTCGTCCGGGAGTTTCGGAGGCTCGTCCGGAAGTTTCGGAGGTTTTGGCGGATTCGGAGGGGGTTCTTTCGGAGGCGGTGGCGCGTCCGGCAGCTGGTGATTCTACAGCCTGCCTGCCCCGTTTCCACAGTCAGGATTACTCAGCTGTTATTTTACCGGAGCCTGGATAATGCTGCACCATTTTTCAGGATCAGGCTCGTTCCAGATACCGTCAACGAAACTGCATCTTGTCTGTCCGTTGACTTCCAGGCCCTTCTCTTCCAAATACTTGTAGAGTTCAGCATAGCCCTCCCCGAGCCTGTCGTATGGCCCGATGAACTTCAGGCAGACAGCTTTCTCCACGGCTGGCAGTTTCCTGAATATCAATCTGCCGAATACTGGATCAGAGTCAGTCACAAGGCTCTGGCCTGCAGGAACACTGTCAATCTGCTCCATATATTCCAGGTCCATACCGTTTTCCCTGCGCTCGCTGTCGTGGCAGACGCTGAAACAGTATCCCGGTTCAGGACAGGTGCATCCAAGTCTTCCCATCTCCGGTCCTATTACATTGGGACACAGGTACATAAGTTCGTTGTATCCTGACACTTCCGCCCTGTAGGATGCAACAGTGATTTCCGGTAATGATGTTGTGTAAATCTTGTTCATACTTTCTTCTTCATTTAAGGAGTCAAGGATTCTCCGCAGCGCTTTTTTCCTGTGAACCAGTTTCTCAATTTCTTTTTCACAGTCCCCGAGCTTCTTTACTATCATCTCTCTGTCCGGACGGAAAAACATTGTGCATTCCCCATCTCCGGATTTGCTTTCCCAGGAAAGTTCGTAGATTTCCTCAAGGCTCAGGCCCAGGTCTTTAAGCTTCCGTATCCTCAGCATCGGCTGCATCTGCGATACAGTGTAATATCTGTATCCGGTCCAGCTCTCAACGCTGTGCGGGCGGAGCAGCCCTATTTTTTCATAGTGCCTTAAAGTCTTGACAGTCACACCGCAGAGTTTCGAAAACTCTCCGATTGATAATTTCATTGTGCTACCCATATTTCGCGCGATTTCAGGTTACGGCTGCAAATATAAACATTGACCACAGGTACGAGTCAAGAGTTTTCTGCAAAATTTCGCCACAAATATCGTAAAATCGCCAAAATCAGGTTATAATCGGGCCTGTCACCACAGAAATTCCAGGATTCGCCACATTGATTTCGCTTTTCTCCCGGCTCAATTTACCTTTGTGTCGGCAAATACTAAAATCAGACCTGAAATGATAGAAAGGTTTTTAAATCAGACTGAGTTCAGATCCCAGGAAGATTTCATCAGGAATTTCCACATCAATGTTCCTGACAATTTCAATTTCGCATACGATGTGATGGATGTCTGGGCTGAAGAGGCTCCAGACAAACTCGCTCTTCTGTGGACTAATGACAAAGGTGAGTGTATCAGTTTCACTTTCAAGGATATAAAAGAACAATCCGACAGGACCGCATCATATTTTCTCTCATTGGGCATAGGCAAGGGAGATATGGTGATGCTGATGCTCAAGCGCCGCTACGAATTTTGGCTTGCGATGATGGCTCTCAGCAAGATAGGTGCAGTGGCAATTCCGGCGACCCATATGCTGACCGGGAAGGATATCGTTTACAGGAACAATCGTGCCGATATCAAGGCGATTGTGTGTGCCGGTGAACAGCAGATAACTGACCACGTCCTCAATGCCCTGCCTGAAAGTCCATCAGTCCGGATACTTGTCAGCATAGGTCCATTTGTTCCTGCTGGATTCCACGATTTCCATAGAGAATGGAATGATGTCCCTGCTTTCGTCCGCCCTGAAAATGTAAATACGAATGACGATATCCTCCTGATGTATTTTACCAGCGGCACGAGCGGTGAGCCGAAGATGGTGGCGCACAGCCATACTTATGCTCTCGGGCATCTCGTCACCGGTGTCTATTGGCACAATCTTGATGAGACAAGTCTGCATCTTACCATCGCCGACACCGGCTGGGGCAAGGCTGTCTGGGGAAAACTTTACGGCCAGTGGTTTGCGGGTGCCACTGTTTTTGTTTACGACCATGAGAAGTTCACTCCTTCAGACATCCTGCACAAGATTGAACAGTACAGGATTACTTCGCTTTGCGCTCCGCCGACAGTGTTCAGGTTTCTGATTCAGGAGGATTTTTCAAAATATGATCTGTCATCCCTCCGTTACTGTTGCACCGCAGGCGAGGCCCTGAATGCATCGGTATATGACCGGTTCAGGGAACTGACCGGCATCCAGCTCAGGGAAGGGTTCGGCCAGACTGAGACCACAATGACTCTCGGCACTTTCCCGTGGATGACTCCGAAACCCGGCAGTATGGGTCTCCCGAATCCGCAATACGACATTGACCTGATACTTCCAGACGGGACTCCTGCCAAGCCTGGCGAGAGGGGAGAGATTGTGATACGTACGGACCGGGAGCGCCCTCTTGGGCTTTTCAAGGAGTATTACCGGGATCCGGAACTTACGGAAAAGGCCTGGCACGACGGGCTTTACCATACAGGAGACGTGGCCTGGAGGGATGAGGACGGATACTATTGGTTCATCGGCAGGAATGACGATGTTATCAAGAGCAGCGGCTACCGTATCAGTCCGTTCGAAGTTGAGAGCGTGCTTATGAAACACCCTGCTGTTGTCGAGTGCGCTGTCACCGGAGTCCCTGACGATGTTCGTGGAATGGTGGTCAAGGCGACGATTGTACTTGCCAAAGAGTGGACTAAGAAGGCCGGTCCGGATCTCGTGAAAGAGATACAGGCATTTGTCAAGACCAATACTGCCCCATATAAATATCCGAGACAGATAGAATTCGTCAAGGCTCTTCCGAAGACAATCAGCGGAAAAATACGCCGTGTGGAAATCCGTGAGAATGACAAACTTGTTTCTCTGTTTACAGCTCTCGCCAAAGTGCCGGTGTGGTCCGCGCATAATGTGGGATGGGTCGAGTCCCTTCTTTGAAATCCGGCCTGAATTCACTATCTTGCACTGACAATGCGCAATAGTATATGGCCAGGTCAGTGAAGGTGGAGAAGGACAGCAGGTTCATCCTTGCTGAAAAATATGTTGAAGAGACCGGGGTGTCGGTGTTCCTGACCGGAAAGGCAGGTACGGGCAAAACGACATTCCTGAAACACATTGTATCATCCACACGCAAAAGGTGTGCTGTGGTGGCTCCGACCGGGGTGGCAGCGGTAAATGCAGGAGGAGTGACGATACATTCATTCTTTCAGTTGCCTCTATCTCCTTATCTGCCTGATGTGAAGGAACTTGTGACAGAGTATCAGCTCCCGGAACATCAGCGTTCCCTGAAGAAGGAGCGGATACGTATTCTCAGGACTCTCGAGTTGCTCATAATTGATGAGATCTCAATGGTCCGCGCCGATATACTCGATGCGGTGGATGCGACTTTGAAGAGATATCGCAAAAACACTTTGCCGTTCGGTGGGGTGCAGCTCCTTATGATAGGGGATATACAGCAGCTTCCTCCTGTTGTAACCGATGCGGAGAAACCGTATATGGAGCAGGTGTATCCTTCTCCATTCTTCTTCAATTCCAAAGCGATGCGCAGTCTCAGGTACATTGTTGTGGAACTTGAGAAGATTCACCGCCAGAGTGACGCAGTATTCACTTCATTGCTGAACGATATCCGGACTGGCAGGCCTTCACAGGAGACTCTCGAACTGCTCAACCGGAGGCTGGACCGGAAATTCATACCTCCAGAAAATGAGCGATGGATCAGGCTCACCACTCACAACTATCAGGCGGACTCGGTGAACAAGGCAAGGATGGACGCTCTTCCCGGCGAGCCGGCTGTTTTCAAGGCCGCTATTGACGGGAATTATCCGGAAAGCGCTTATCCGGCAGATACCGAACTCTGCCTCAAGGCTGGAGCTCAGGTAATGTTCACAAGGAACGATACTTCCGGCGATGCAAGGTATTACAACGGCAAAATCGGATACCTTAAATCTGTCAAACCACATATCATAGTGGTTGATGAGAAAGGTGATGAGATTTGTGTCTCGAAGGAGAGATGGGAAAATATCAAATATGAGATAGATCCGGAGGACAATGAGATAAAGGCGGCTGTGGAAGGCTCATTCACTCAATATCCGCTCCGTCCGGCCTGGGCAATTACCATACATAAAAGTCAGGGACTCACTTTTGACAGGGTGGTGATAGACGCCGGTTCGGCATTTTCTTTCGGCCAGGTTTATGTGGCATTGTCAAGATGCCGTACTCTTGAAGGCATAGTCCTCTCCACCCCAATCACCCGCAACTGCACTTTCTCCAATTTGGAAGTGGCTGCATTCGAGGGTACTTATACACCTGAAAATGTCGCCGAGGGTGCTCTGTGCGGCTTCAGAAAGGCTTTTGTAGTGGACAGAATCTGTGAGAGTTTTGATCTCAAGAGACTCAGGTCACTCTATTACAAGGTTGACAAGATAATCGCAGATGAACGTAAGAATCTGTTTTCTGTAATAACCTCCAATGTCCTGGACAAGGCGGATTATGGCCGGAAAGAAGTGAACGAACTGGCAGATGTGGCTGTCCGTTTCCAGAACCAGATACGCAGAATCGCCGCGAACCCTTCTTCCGATGAAAATGACAGGGAGAGGCTGATGGATGAGCGTATCCGCAAGGCGGCTGAATATTTTGAAGGGAAAGCATCCGGATTCGCCAATGGTATATCTCCTCTTCTTTTGCTTGAGATTGGGGACAAGGAAATCCGGGCTGCGTTCAGGGAATCCGCCACGGCCTTCGCAAAAGAGCTGATATTCAGGTTGACGCTTTACAGAAAGCTCATTCAGGAGGATTTCAGTGCGGAACTGTTCAGCAGTGTGAAGACAAAGTGCGAACTCGCTCCTTCCTCTACTCTCAAGGCACTTGCCAGGAAGTTGAAATCAATGAAAAAACTCTGACTGTCCGTAGCGGAACAGCCAGAGTCCATATTGGTTTAAAGCAGCTTGTCTATCTTGCTGCGAGACCTTTGTCAAACATATAGAACGCAGCCTTGTCTTCTCCTACAAACTCAAGAGCCTCAAGGATTTCCTGTGCGGAGGCCTCCTCTTCAACCTGCTCGTTCACATACCACTGGAGCATATTCGCTGTGGCATAGTCTTTTTCTTCAGCAGCGAGGTCGCAGAGGGCGTGGATCATAGCGGTGACTTTTTTCTCGTGCTCAAGGGTCTCCTCGAACATTTTTTTGGCGCAGCACCAGGTCGTAGGAACTTCTGCGATAGGCTTGAGCTCAACTTTTGCAAGCTGCTCACCGAGATATCCGACAAATTTGAATGCGTGCTGCATTTCCTCGTCGTACTGCTTGCGGAACCAGTGGGCCACGCCTTTCAGGCCTTTGTCGGTTGCGTCCATAGACATTGCGAGATAGAGATATGCGGACCACATTTCCGCATTGATCTGGGCATTTATCGCCTCCTGCATTTTCTTGCTGATCATAATAAATTTATTTTTAAAGATTATAAATTCGAAGTGGAGTGCAAATTTACAAATTCCGTATCTATTTTCAAATACTGTTTATTTCGTTTTGATCCTGAAAAACATAGCGTACAGCACCGGAACGAAGAACAGGGTCGCTATTGTGCTGAACAGAAGGCCACCCATAATTGTCACTGCCATCGAGCCGAACATTGCGTCGTTCACCAATGGAATCATTCCGAGCACTGTGGTCATAGAAGCCATAATCACGGGACGGAGACGGCTCTCGGAACTGGATATAAGAGCTTCAGACGGGTCTTTTCCGCTCGCGATCTGTGCTCCTATTTCATCCATCAGCACGATGCAGTTCTTCATCATCATTCCCACGAGACCTAATGCCCCCACAATCGCACAGAACGTGAAGGCTTTTCCTGTCAGCAGCATAGCTGCCACGACCCCGATTGCCAAAAGCGGCACGCAGCATAGAATCACTGCGGGCTTCCTGTAGTCTCCGAAGAGAAGTATCAGCATAGCGATTATGAGGACAACTCCTAACGGGACATTGGCGAACAGGTTGCTCATAGTCTCATCGCTCGCTCCTTTCTCTCCTTCCCACCTGATTGAATATCCGGCCGGAAGATCAATAGCCTCTATCTGTGATGCGATAATCTTTCTGGCTTTTTCGGTCTCAATGCCAGGAACAGGTGAGCACATAACAGTCTGGGTTCTCTGTCTGTTGAATCTCGGGACTACAGGGTCCTCCCATCTGACTTCAATTTCAGGACATATCTGTTTGAGCGGAACTGTCTGGAAAGCTGATTCGACGAGGTCTCCCTTGTCAAGTGTGCCGTTCCTGAGTTTCATCATATTCTCCTCGGAGAAGGTGTTTCTCATATCCGGAATCATCTGGAACAGAGGCACATTCTCAAGATTGTCCACGGCCTGTCCGTCACTGTCGGTGCATTTTACATATATGGTGTTCTTGTGGATTCCGTCATAGAAAGTGCCCACAGGCAGCCCTCCGGAAGCGGTCAGCATTGACAGCGACACATCCTGCCTGCTCAGTCCTGAACGCCTTGCCGCCGGCTGGTCATAATCTATATTCAGCACTGGCACAGCCGGTTCCCAGTCGGTCGTTACCTGGCATATTTCCGGAGTGCTTCTCATAATCCTCATCGCCGAGTCCGCAAGTTCGTGAAGCACAGCCGGATCTGGACCGGAGAACATAAGCTCGACCGGATATTTCTTGTACATAATATTGTATCTCTTGAGTTTGAGATAGGCATCCGGATACATTTCCTCCAGTTCGCGCTGAATCTCGTCCATATTTGCCTCAAGCGCTTCCGGACTCTTGAAGTTGATAATCAGCTCGCCATAGGAAAGGGACGGAGTCGCTATGCTGCGGACCAGATTGTAGCGTGCCGGAGTTCCACCGATTGATGTGGTGATGTCCCCGATTTCATCCCGCTCCTGAAGCCAATGCCGGATCTCAGTAAGGTCTTCAGCCACTTTCGTTGAATTTGTTCCCTCCGGAAGCTTGTATTCCATATAAAGCTGGTCATAAACCATATCAGGAAAGAATCCCTGCTTCATATGCCCGTAGCCAAGATAGGTGAGCGCCAGCAGGCCCAGCGCGGCGCCGACTGTCAGGACGCGGTGTTTCAGCGCAAATGTCAATGACTTGCGCAATGCTCTGTAAATCCATCCTTTGTACAGGCTGTCCTCATCGGTGGCCCCTTCCTCTTTCGAATACTTTTTGCCTTTCAGCATAGAGTCAGCCATCAGCGGGACGTGCACCAAAGCGAGGATCCAGCTGAGCAGCAGGGAGACTGCCAGGACGATGAACAGGTCTCTGACATATACTCCCGCAGTGTCGGGCGAAAGGAAAATCGGAAGGAATGACAGGATTGCAATGAGTGTGGCTCCGAGAAGCGGCATTGCTGTTTTCTTGCCTATGTCGGTCATCGCCTCCTGCCTTGGCTTGCCCAGTTTGAGATCAACAAGTATGCCGTCCACAATGACGATGGCGTTGTCCACAAGCATTCCCATAGCGAAAATGAATGCGGCAAGAGACACACGCTGCATTGTGCCATCCAAGAAACCAAGGAACAGGAATGATCCTATAACAATCATTATCAGGCTGATGCCGATTATCAGACCGCTTCTGAAGCCCATTGTGACCATAAGTATCGCCACGACAATCAGGACCGATTCGACAAGATTCACCAGGAAAGTCATCAATGAGTCAGTCACTCTGTCCGGCTGGCAGAATACTTTGTGGCATTCCATTCCGGAAGGGAGACGTTCGTCATTTAGTTCGTCGAGACGTTTCTCCACAGCATCGCCCACTTTCACGATGTCTGTCCCTGATGCGGCAGCCACGGCGATGCCCAGGGCCCTCTGGTCATTGTACAGCATAGAGTTCCTGACCGGAGTGGCCCACCCGTGCTCTACAACAGCTATATCCTTCAGCCTGAGCTGGTCGTCCTCGTGACCCTGGATCACCATATTTCCAATCTGGGCAGCTGTTCTGAACTTGTCACTGACAGTCACCCTTATGCGGTCGTCCCCGTTGTCATAATACCCGGCGTAGTAAATGTTGTTCTGCCCGTTCAGAGTGGAAAGGATTTCTGCCGGAGACACTCCGAGGGTCGCCATTTTGTCGGTCCTTATAGAAATATTGATGCACTCTTCTCTCTCTCCGTAGATGTTCACTCTCGCCACTCCGGGAACATTGCCGATTTCTCTTTTCAGCAGTCTGGCGTAGTCTGAGAGCTCCTCTTCGTCAAGGCCGTCAGCAGTAAGGGCGTACATCATTCCATACACAAGGCCGAAATCGTCCTGGACCATTGCGGTGACTCCATCCGGAAGCCCTGCGGCCGTATCGTTAACTTTTCGCCTGAGCAGGTCCCAGCATTGCTCCACATCTTCGTCCCTGGTCGTGCTTTTCAGATCTATGTCAATGATTACAAGGTCGTTGTATGAATAGCTATGAACCTTGTCAACGTCTCCTATAGAGAGGATACTTTTTTCAAGAGGGTCGCAAACTTCCATTTCCATCTCGTGCGCTGAGGCTCCCGGATATGTCGCGACCACCATTGCTTTCTTCACTTTTATTTCCGGGTCTTCGAGTTTGCTCATATCGTATGCTGACAGGGCGCCCCCAACGAGCAGGACGGCTATCAGGAAATATATCAGCTTGCTGTTCCTGAAAGCCCATTTGCCGAAATCTATATTCATAACAGACCTCCTATATTGGTTTTAGAAGCCTTCTCCAGGATTCTGACCTTCTCCCCGTCTTTAATCTGGTGAGTCCCGGATATGACAACAGTCTCTCCCGGATTCAGGCCGTATCCGATGACAGCCGTTCCGTCGGTATGCAGGCTCTCGATTTTCACATTTCTTGCGGATACCGTGCTGTCTTCTTCGAGAATCCACACGCAACTCTCCCCGTCGCAGCTGAACAGGGCGGTCGCGGGTATTTCCGTCCTTCCATCAGCAGACGGGCGGAATCTTATGCTGACCATTGTGTTCATTCCGGGAGCGACTCCCTCTGATGAAGGAAGTCCCAGCCTGACAGTATATAACTGGTTTGCATTTGCTTTCGGGCTTACGCTTATGAATCTGAGCGGTATGTGCCTGTCTTCAATGAAATCGAAACTTGCCTCGAATCCTGCGTAGTCACTGAATCTTGTGTATTCAGAGCCTGGAATATTTATCTCAATCTCGGGAGCATCGCTGGAAATGAAGCATATCGCAGGCATTCCCGCGCCTATGACAGCCGGGGCGTCATAATATGTTTTCTGTATCTTGCCGGAGAATGGAGCTGTGAGTTTGGTGTCAGCCAACTGATTCCTTGCGTTCTCGAGTTTGGCGGTAATCTGTTCAAGTCCGTATCTCGCTTTGTCATAATTGGATGCTGTCACCGCACTGTCACGGTAAAGTGCGAAAACCCTCTCGGCGTCGGCTTTGATGTTGTCGTATTCAGCCTGGGTGGCGGCGAGCTGGACTTTATAGTCCCTGTCATCAAGTTCTGCCAAAATGGCGCCTTGCCTGACATAATCTCCTTCTTTGAAATTGATTCTCTGCAATGTTCCGGGTACTCTGAAAGCCAGGTTGACTTCTTTGGCGGCGGTCACCCTGCCCGGAAACTCAATCCGCTCGTCTATTCCATAGGCTTTGACTAAGTCCACTTTGACTACTGCTGTCTTGACTGCGGTCCTGTTTCTTTCCTGGCAGGAAGTCAATGTCAATGCCAATATGACCGCAATCGCAGCGGTTTTTGCCGCGCCTGCCGCACGGATGATTCTTTCTGTTCTTTTCATTATCATAATTTCATCATTGTACGAATGAGACAAACACTGCAAAAATTAGGTCACTCCGGTGACGATATGATGTTGAAATGGTCTTATTATTGTTCCATTTGTACAGTTTTGCCTCTGTGGTTTGGATGTTTTTGCGGTTTTAAGACAAAAACTTTGTTAATTTGTATTGTTTGCTTATTAATATTGTATTATAATATGACAAATTCTTTCAATGATTTCCCGGAAATGGGCCTTTTTGACGTCAAAAAGTCAGATATTGAGATAAAAGGACGGATTGTACATACCGACAAGAACGGTTTCTTTTATTGCAAAAAAGGCTTTTTGGAGATTGTGTTCGAAGGGAAGTCATATCTTGTAAAAGAAAATGACATCTTTGTTTATCTTCCGTTCTGTGAACTGTATATCCACAGCATAAGTGATGACCTCGAAGGCATTATCGGGGTTGCGGATTTCTCTTTTGTCTATTCTTCGCTTCACGTAGTGGCAAACGCATATAATTACCTGTATGTGAAGGAACATCCGTGTATGAGCCTTTCAGAAGAAGGCAAGGTCAGGGTGGATGAGATGATTTCAGCCATCAATTCGAGGAAAGGCCTGGCTGAAGACCCTGTGATGTTCCAGCTTCTAAGCTCGCTTGCCCGCGCTCTCTGTTTCCAGATAATGTACGAATACTTCTCGAGCACTCCGTCCAGTCCAATACGCCAGGACAGGAAAGATGTTGTATTCCAGAATTTTATGCAGTCTCTGTACAAGAACTACACAAAGAGCAGGGAAGTCTCGTTCTATGCACAGGAACAATGCCTCACACCGCGCTATTTCTCATCCATTATCAAGGCAGGAACCGGGCGCTCAGCGCAGCAGTGGATATCAGTGGTAGTGATTGACGAAGCCTGCCATCTGCTCGATGACCCCAAGAACAGCATAAAAGACGTGTCCTACCGGCTCGGATTCCCGAACCAGTCGTTTTTCGGAAGGTATTTCAAACAGTATTACGGTATGTCTCCGTCAGACTACAGAAAAAGTTTACCTGCTGAAACTCATCTCGTCAAACAGGTATGACGCATTTCCTATTTTCTCGATTGTGAACATTACGTAGCGGATGTCGAGGGCGATGTTCCTGCACACATCAGGATCGAATTCCAGGTCACTCATAGTGCCTTCCCACACCCTGTCGAAATTGATTCCGACAAGTTCACCGTCGGCATTGATGACAGGACTTCCGGAATTGCCTCCTGTGGTATGGTTCGTTGCGATGAAGCATACCGGAACTGAACCGCTTTCGCCGGCCCATCTTCCATAATCGCCGGATGCGTACAAGTCCCTGAGCCTCTGAGGAATATTGTAATCAAAAATATCCGGATTGTCTTTCTCCATTATACCCTGAATGGTCGAGTGTGGAAGATAGTCAATGCCATCGGCAGGGGAGTAACCGCTGACTTTTCCATAAGCCACCCTGAGTGTCAGATTGGCATCAGGGTAGAATTGGTCTGTTCCTCTTCCTGAAGCCTGGGCGAATTCCATCTGTCCTTTCATATAGGTCCTGTACATTAAAAGGAGCTCGTTGTTCAGCCTGGTCATCTCAGGCCTTATGCTTTCATTGAACCATTCCGAGAACCGTCTGCCGTACTGAACCGCAGGGTCGTTCATAACAGCTGAAGAATCAGTTTCTTCTAACCGTGAAACTGTCTCTATGTCCGTGAAAACGGATTTGCTGAACAGCTCTTCTGCCCATTTTTCTGCACTGCCGTGTCTTTGCATTTCATCGGTGAAATAATCCGGTTTTAAGTCTTCAGGCAGTTTCTTTCCGAACTGCTCCATCATCGAGATGAATGTCTCTTTGTCTATAGGAAGGTAATAATCCTTGAAGAACGTTCCGGCTGTTTCCTCAATCCTGGATTTGTTGAAGTTGCCGGCTCTGTATAAAGCCGCGATGCTTTCAGCGAATCTTGCGAGTTCTATGCTCCTTGCTGTCTCAGTATAGAAGTCATAGGCCATACTGTAAGGCTCAATTTCTCTGTAAAGCCCAGCCAGTTTACTTGTAATGCCTTCATATTCAGTGCCGGCAGCCCATTTCTCGAATTCAGCTTCGTACGCGGACTTCCGGTCCGCAGTATGCATTTTCGCAAGACCCCTGACTTCTCCCTGCCATTTTTTCCAGGAGTTCGCCACTGATGCGTTCTTGGATGAATACTGGATGCGGACTTTCTGGCTTGAGGACATATATTTCTTCTGTATGTCCAGCTTCAGAGTCCTGAGTTTGATTTTTTCAGGATCACCAATGTTTTCTAAGTATCTGATTCCGTCAGAATGAATGTATTCCTGTGTTCTGCCGGGGAATCCGTAAACGAAAGTGAAGTCTCCTTCGCTGACCCCTTTTGTGGAAATGCTGAAGTATCTTTTCGGCCTGTAAGGAACGTTGTCTTCTGAATATGCCGCCGGATTGTTGTCCTTGTCGGCGTAAATCCTGAATATTGAGAAGTCTCCTGTATGGCGTGGCCACATCCAGTTGTCAGTGTCACCTCCGAATTTGCCTATCGAGGAAGGAGGCGCCCCGACGAGCCTGACGTCCTGAAATTCTTTATAGATGAAGATAAAATACTGGTTGCCGTAGTAAAGTGACTCCACTGTCGCCCTTAGTCCGTTTCCTCCTTCTGTAGCCTTTTTTATGAGAACGGCGGAGTTTCTTGACACGATGGCGTTCCGTTCATCTTCTGACATGGATGTGTCGTATCCTTTCAGAACGACTTCTGTGACATCGTCCATCCTTTCCAGGAAGCTGACAGTCAGTCCTTTGTTGGGGAGTTCCTCATCTCTGGACATAGCCCAGAATCCGTCCTTCAGGTAATCGTGTTCCACACTGCTGTGCTTCTGTATCTGACCGTAACCGCAATGGTGGTTGGTCAGCAGGAGACCTTCCGGGGAAATCACTTCTCCGGTACATCCCCTGCCGAAAAGCACTACGGCGTCTTTGAGCGATGCCTGGTTTATGTCGTATATGTCCTTCGCTTCAAGATGGAAACCTTTGGACTGCATATCGGCTATTCTGCCGGAAATCAGTGATGGAAGCCACATTCCTTCGTCCGCTTCCACAAAAGGTCCGGCCGCGAACGACAGGGCGCAGCCGGAGACCATTGCCAGTATTTTTCTTGTCATATTGTTTTCAGATTTCGTCCGGAGAGTATTTGAACGGGTCGAGAACTGACTGATACTCACAGTAATCTTCAGGAACGAAGAATCTGTCAAGCTCAATTGCCGCGTTTTCAGGCGAGTCCGATGTGTGGATGATGTTCTCCTGTGCGCTCATACTGTAATCTCCCCTGATTGTTCCCGGAACGGCTTTCCTCGCATTGGTTGCGCCGGCCATTTCCCTGACAACTTTCACGGCCTCGCATCCCTCCCAGCAGCAGAGTATGACCGGTGCTGCTTTCATTCCGTTTTTCAGCCACGGGAAGAACGGCCTGTCTTTCAGATGGGCGTAATGGATGTCGAGCACTTCATCGGTGAGTCTCACCATCTTAAGAGCTACGAGTTTAAGTCCTCTTTTTTCGAATCTTGAAATGACCTCGCCTACAAGTCCTCTCTGGAGGGCTCCGGGTTTAAGAATAACTAAAGTTCTTTCTGCCATAGTGTTATAATTATGTTAATAACAAATATAGACAGAAAGAACTTCAAAACCAAGCGATGTTCTAATAGTCGTAATTCTTGGCGTCTTTCGGGGAAACCTTGTTCATATTGTCAAGAAGGTCCTCATTGGTCTTGAACTGGTCCATCAGCTGGATCATAAAGTTCATAGCCTCTGTAGGATTCATCTCGGCAAGAAGCTTGCGGAGAATCCAGATTCTCTGCGCCTGGTCTGGAGAATAGAGCAAATCGTCGCGTCTCGTGCTTGACAGCACAACATTGACAGCAGGGAAAATTCGTCTGTTCGCCAGCGTCCTGTCAAGCTGGAGCTCCATATTGCCGGTTCCCTTGAATTCCTCGAATATGACATCGTCCATTTTCGAACCGGTGTCGGTGAGCGCTGTGGCGAGAATTGTGAGAGAACCTCCTCCTTCAATATTTCTCGCTGCGCCGAAGAACCGTTTTGGTTTCTGGAGAGCATTCGCATCCACGCCTCCGGTTAGAACTTTTCCTGACGCAGGCTGTACGGTGTTGTAAGCTCTTGCAAGTCTGGTGATTGAGTCCAGAAGAATCACAACATCGTGTCCGCACTCAACAAGTCTGCGGGCCTTCTCAAGCACCATATTGGCTACTTTCACGTGTCTTTCAGCCGGTTCGTCAAACGTTGAGGCCACAACCTCAGCTTTTACGCTCCTGCTCATATCGGTCACTTCCTCAGGACGCTCGTCAATCAGCAGGACAATCTCGTAAACTTCCGGGTGATTGTCTGCGATTGCGTTTGCTATTGACTTGAGCAGCACTGTTTTGCCAGTCTTAGGCTGGGCCACGATAAGTCCTCTTTGTCCTTTTCCGATAGGGGTGAACATATCCACAATCCTGCAGGACAGGTCGTGCTCGTGTCCCTGTCCGAGAAGATTGAATTTCTCGTCCGGGAACAGGGGGGTCAGGAAGTCGAACGGAACCCTGTCCCTAATATATTCAGGTGAACGGCCGTTTATGAAATCTATCTTGACCAATGGGAAATATTTGTCCCCTTCTTTAGGCGGCCTTATCTCTCCTGTAATGGTGTCTCCGTTCTTGAGGGCATTGTTCTTTATCTGGCCCTGGGAAACATAGATGTCGTCAGGAGAGTTCAGATAGTTGTAGTCGGATGATCGCAGGAATCCGTAGCCGTCAGGCATAATCTCAAGCACGCCTGTAGCCTGCACTGTGCCCTCGAATTCATATTTAGGCTTCGGCTGAGGCGCAGGTCTGTTCTGATTCTGCTGGTCCTGTTGTCCCTGATTAGGATTTCCGTTGTTGTACGCCCCTTTCTGTTTCTTGATTTTCGGCGGAAGAGGCGGCAGTACAATCTTGTGCCTGTCGGTGTACTGGACTTCCTCCTTCTTCTGCTCCTGCTGAGCCTTGGCTTCAACTGTCTGGACAGATGTTTCCGGCTTCTTTTCAGCCTGATTGTCAACCTCTTTAGTTGTTTCTTGAATCTTGTCGCCTATTTTGCCTTCTGGCTGCTGGGCCTTTGACTTGCGCCCTTTTTTAGGCTGGTTTTCAACTGCGGAGGCTTCCGTTTTCTGGACGGTTGCATCTTCGGCTGCCTGCTTTACGCTCTCGCTCTTGTGGCTTGTCTTAGGCTTTTTGGCCTTTGCTGCCGGCTGCACTGTAGCCTTTTCGACTGGCTGGACAGCTGTGCCCTGGGTTTCAGGCTCCTCTTTTTTAGCGTTTTTCTGCTTTTTGGCCGCTGCAGGCTTGGTGTCTTTGCCTGTTGTTTCCTGCTTTGCGTCACCCGCCTGGACGCCCTCTTCTTTACGCGGCCTGCCGCGTCTTTTCTTCTGTGGTTCCTGATCTGGAATTTTCGATGCTATCTCGGCTTCAACGTCAAGTATGGCATAGCTCAGATCCAAAAGATCCAAGTCTTTGTATTTCTTGATTTTAAGTTCTTTTCCCAGCAATCTGAGCTGCTCTTCTGACATCGAAGACAACTCGACAAGAGTATGAGGCATAGATGTAAATAAATATTATGTACCTATTACGTGTACAGGTGATAACTAATCTGATGAATGACTTTACCGAAGGCCGGGCTCGAATACCGAATATATTCTTCTGCCTAAAAGTCGTGCAAATATAAAAATAAATATTCTAATTGCAAAAAATATTGATTCTACCTGTCCCAGTAGCTTGTGCTCTTCTTGAATTTCAGCAGGTCAGCCAGTGCGGCGGCATTTGCTGCTATCCTGAAACTCCAGGACTGCCAGGTCCCGGTCGGCACCCAGGAAACAGCTATGTTGAAGCAGTGCAGGTCATACTGCGCACTGAATTGTGTCGTAGTCATTTTCATCGCCATAAGGTCGAATCCGGTGGTCATATTGATTGACATCTTCGGGGTCAACTTAATATTGCCGTTCAGGCCTACGGTCTGGGTGTAACGGTTGTTCTTGATCAGCTGGCCGTTGGTGTACTGATATGACTTGCTGTATGAAAATGAGTAATTTATGTTAAGTGACCAAGGTACATTCGGGTTCGTATAATACAGCCATCCTCCCGGGATATATTCTCCTGTGAGCGGATGATAGTATATTCTTCGGTAATAATCGGCGCTGTTCTGGGGAGCGTCTCCTCCTCCGCTGTTCTGGGTCTTGGAGCCGTCATTTCCGTTCATCGCCCCCTTGCCTGAAATAGAATAAGACAGTGAGGCGCTTGCAGCGGTGAGTCTGGCGATTTTCCACCATTCGTTCACGGTGCAGTTGAATTTGTTGATCCTCGTTCCTTTCTCGTCAATTGCATACGGGTCGAAATTCGCATTGCCGTTTATGCCGAGTTTTCCGAACACGGAAGTTGACATCGTGATGCCGATATTGTTCATCTTGAACTTCTCCGCAAGGAAATTGTATCCGGTGCTGAGATTAAGCTGGTCAATCAGTTTGACTTTCTTGACTCCGGCTCCGGTCGTGTCCCTGAGGTCACGGACCTTGGCTTCAAGATTGTTGCCGATGGATATGCTCATAGTTGCGGACTTGCCTTTTCCTGGAGGGGAATATAGCTGTCCGCTGTAGATATTGTAATCGTAGGATTTCTCCACACCGAGGGTGTCGGTGTAATTCAATGTCCTCCATCCGTTCATATAAGTGCCTTTCTCAGGGCTGACGGACAATGATATGGACGGAGATACCACGTGCCTGATTGCCTGGATTTTATGCGCCTTGCCGAAATTGAACATACCATACAGTCTCGTGCTCATTGACACACTTCCTGAATATGTTTGTGAGATTCCGAATGCGCTGAACTGTCCTCCGTCCCGGGATTCCACCTTGTTGGTCTCAGGATTGAAATAATACTCCGTCTTCCGGAAATACCAGTTCATTCCGTAGCTTATGCTCGGAGTGACATTAAGATATTTGGCTATCGTGAAGTTCGGCAGGCCTATCTGGAAGCTGTGGGTCATTCCGTTCTGGAACTTGTCGAGGAAACCCTCTTTCATAAACTCTGAAGCTTTGAAATTAATCTTGTTCTGGAGGGTTGTGCTGTAGCCGAGCGAGAATTTCTCGTAGAATTTCTCTTTTCCGACACGGTATTTCTGCTTGAACGGGTAAAACCTCGTCACTGAAAATGTCAGGTTAGGCAGCGTGAACGCATAAGAACTGTCCCTGGAGTTCTGGTTGTGAAGGGCGTTGATGGAAAGGTTGAACTTTCCGTTCCAGTTCTTCGAGTACGAGATGGATGAAGATGTCTGGTTCTGCAATGCCTCGTTGACGGAGTGGGAGTTGTACTTGCTGTTTGACGGGCTGGAGAAGCTTACGGACGCACTGAAAGTTGTTCCCGGATGTGCCTTGGAGTCCTGCGAATGCGACCATTTCAGTCCGAAGTTCCTGGTCTGGAAGAAGTCAGTGCTTCCGCGCTCTCCTGTCTGGTCGTTGGAAATATTCAGCGAGAAGTTTCCCGTGGCTTTGTAATTGATTTTGTATCTTGAGTTCACGTTCAGTGCCCAGGAACCGAGGGTGTAGATGTCGCCTGTGACTGACAGGTCCACATAGTCCCCGAACACAAAATACATTCCCATATCCTTGAGGTAGAAACCTCTGGAATTCTCCTCCCCGAAAGTCGGCATCAGCATACCGGTCGCCCTGTCAGGCCTCTTCGGGACGAATCCGAAAGGCAGTGCTATCGGCATCGGGACATCTTCAATCACCGGATATGCAGGGCCGAACACTGTTTTTTGAGAAGGTTTAGTTATAACCTTGGCCGCTGTAAGATGCAGATAATAATGAGGGTGCTCAAGATCGCAGACTGTATATTGACCCTTTGTGATGTTGATGGACTTGTCCGGCATCATCTTGATGTTCTTGCCGTGCAGGAGTCCCTCGTCCTGCTGGGTAATCATATTGGTGATCCTGGCTTTGTTAGTGTTGAAATTGTAGCGGAGCTCCTCCATCGAGTATGAAGAGCCTCCCTGTTTCATCACCGGCTGGCCCTTGACCTCGCCGGTGAGAGTGTCGAGTGTGCCCCTGGCGAACACTGTGCCGGTGTTCATATCGTATTCCATATAGTCGGCGGTCAGCTCCATATCCCGGTACTTTACTGTCACGTCGCCATACAGGAAAACTTTCTTCTGCCCGCCGCTGAACACCTCTATGGTCGAATCCTTGCCCGTGGAGAATGCCGGCCTGTCGAGAGAACTCTTTTTCTGCAATGCCGCCGAATCTATTTTGAACAGCGAGTCGGCCACCCTCATAGAATCCAAGACCGCCTTCATCGAGTCTGTAAGGGGAGGTAAGCTGTCACGGTTGTAAGCCACTGCCTGACTGAACATTGTCTTTGGAGGACGCTTCTGCTTCCTGCCATCTTGCGAGATGACCGGAAGGGATATTGTCACCGATATTGTCAGCAGCACCGCGGCAAGCAGACCTCTGCCGGAAGCTATTCTTTTTATATAGTCAGAGCGTATCAATTGTCTGAATTTATAGGTTTAATCGCAAATTTTCCTAAATTTGCAAAATACAAATATAAGACCATTTTGAAAAATACGCAAAAACATATTTCGATGCTTTCCTTTTTGGCTGCGGCCTTGTTTGCTGTCTGTCCTTATAATGTATTCGCAGGGGAGGACCGTGCTCTTGGATTGCGGACGGTGTGCATTGACCCCGGACACGGAGGAAAAGATCCCGGATGTATAAGTTCCGACAAGAAAACATTCGAGAGCCGGGTCAATCTTGACATCGCCAAACGTGTTTCCGCCCTCATCAAGGATGCTTGTCCGGAAGTCAAGGTCATATTGACAAGGAGCACTGACACATTTGTCACCCTTGCCGGCCGGGCCGATATCGCCAACCGGGGAAATGCGGACCTGTTCCTTTCAATACACGTGAACAGTGTGCCGTCCGCGCCTTCGGCCAACGGATATTCTGTCCATATTCTTGGCCAGTCATCCAAGAAGGACAGGGATTTGTTCGCTTACAATATGGATGTCTGCCGCAGGGAGAACTCCGTGATAAAACTTGAGGATGACTATTCGACTACATACCAGAGTTTTGATCCTTCCGATCCTGAGTCTTTCATATTTTTCAATCTGATGCAGAATTCACATCTTGAGCAGAGCCTGCTGTTCGCCCAGGATATCGAGAAGGCTATGAACGGTGGTGTGATACGCAACAGCAGGGGAGTATGGCAGGACCCTTTCCTCGTGCTATGGAAAACTTCGATGCCGTCGGCTCTTGTCGAAGTCGGTTTTATGTCCAACTCCAAAGATTTGGCTGTGCTCAGGTCTGAAACTGGCCGGGCCTCGATTGCCAAAGAGATATATAATGCTTTCCTGGTATTCAAGAAGAGGTATGACGAGAGTATAGGAAATTCTGCAGCCTCTGTTCCAGAACCAGCTCGTTCCGCCAAAGTGTCTGAGACTGTCAATGAGGTAAAGGCTCCTGCAGGATATGGAATACAGGTCCTGGCAAGCAGCAAGACAATGAAAAATGACGACCCTTATTTCAAAGGTTACAAACCAGTTATTGTGAAAAAGGGCAGCCTCAACAAATATATAATATGTGTTTCTGAGAGCATCGATGAGGCCAGGTCGTCGTTTTCGAAGTTGCGTGAACATTTTTCTGGCTCTTTTCTTGTAGAGATTTCCGACGGTGAGGTGAAACCTTTGAGGTGATTCGCTTTGGCCGATATTGAAAACAGATTCATTACATCTAATAATTATGAAGCGTGAAACTAAAATAGGAATATTCGCTGTGGCCGTTCTGACTTCCACTTTTTTTGTGGTCAATTACTTGAGGGGTGCGGACGTTTTCAGCAGAGATGTGCGAATCGTTTCGCATTATAAAAATGTGGAAGGACTCACGCCGTCCAATCCGGTATATATGAGAGGTTACAAGGCCGGCTCCGTGACATCCGTGGAATACAATCCATCTACTGATATGTTCGATGTCATCTGCTCAGTGAAAAAAAAGCTAAACATACCTGCTGACACCAAAATGACGATTTACAGTGTTGATCTGATGGGAGGAAAGGGAATAAGGCTTGACCTTGGCACTTCTCCAGAGCGGATATATGATGGCTCAGAACTGGAGCCTTCTTATGCTCCTGATATGGTGAGCTCTCTTACAAGTATGATAGGCCCGCTGATTGAGAAGTTCACTGTTGTCCTTGACAGCCTGAAAGTTACGGAAGCCGAACTGAACCGGATACTCGAAAGTGTCGATGAGAATACTGTGAGGTCCATTATTGACAATGCTGGTCGTGCCCTGTCAAATGTGGAGAAACTTTCTTCAGGACTTGCGGATCGCTCGCCTGAGATAGATGAGCTGCTGGTCAACCTCAAAGCGGTTTCAGGCCGTCTTGTTTCAATTTGCGCCAGCGCTGACACAGCAATGACAGGCCTGTCTTCAGTTGCCGGGCAGTTGTCAGCAGCGGATATCGAGGGACTGCTGGCTTCACTTCGCTCGGTTCTGCAGAATCTCAGTTCACCTGACAGCTCGCTTGGCAAGCTGTTCACTGAGGATGAGATGTATGATACGTTGAAGAGTCTTGTCGATGATATCGACAGCCTTGTTAAAAACATTGAGGAAAACCCTAAAAAATATCTAAGAATTAAAGCATCTATTTTTTAGCTGTCAAATAGTGTTGAAAAGTGCCCTTAGCCGTTACTTTTCAAGAGCAAAGGGCGCTTTTATATATTTATATTAATTCTAAATAAAAAACATCGTTGTGATGCATTCAAGCCGATATATGGTTTCTAAGTAGTTGAATGTTAATGAATTAATAAATAAACGTTTAGAAGTTTCACGAACGATTTTAATGTAAAAATAATTTTAATAAACAATAGTAATTTCATTTTTTTATAAAATATTTTTCACCCATATTTGCAAAGCGTCGGAAGAAAAGGACGGTCCTTGATTCCGGTGCTTTTTTTGACTATAGAATTTTACCAGCCAATATGCATCAGCAAGAGGAGAAATATGTAGAGATATGGGATGAGTGTCTGAAGGTCATCGAAAATGTCATAGGCCATCAGATGTTCGACCGGTGGTTCAAGCCGCTGGTGCCTGTTGCTTTCCAGAATTCGACATTGACCATTGAGGTTCCTTCGGATTTTTACAGAAAATATATAGAGGACGTTTATCTCAATGTCCTCAAGAGTACTCTTAAAAGGGTTATAGGACCTGAGGCAAGGCTTGTATACAGGGTAAGCCCTGTCAAGGTGCAGCCTCCGATGACTTATCCGGCTGCCAATGCGGCAGTTCCTGTCAACAAGACCATAACAGTCAACACCTGCCCTGCGGGTGCGAATCCGGGCCCGTTTGTTTATCCCGGACTTAAAAGGGTGCAGATCAATCCGCGTCTTAATCCGGTATATTGCTTCGGAAATCTTGTGAAGGGCAAATGCAACGTGATGGGCATCACTGCGGGGGAGAGCATTTCGCTCGCGCCGGGAAACACGCCGTTCAATCCTCTTTTCCTTTTCGGCGGTCCGGGTCTCGGCAAGACCCATCTTGCCCAGGCCATCGGTATTTCCATAAAAGAGAAGTTCCCTGACCTTGTAGTACTATATGTGACTGGAAACGAGTTCAAAACTCAGTATATGGACGCTGTGAACATCCAGAACAAACTGACTGATTTCCTGGCGTTCTATATGAAGATTGATGTGCTTATCGTGGATGATATCCAGGATCTTATCGGACCAGGCTCCCAGAATGCGTTTTTCAATGTGTTCAACCATCTCCACGAGAACGGCAAACAGTTGATTTTCACTTCGGACCGTTCGCCTGCGGATTTGAGGAATTTTGAGGAGAGGCTCCTTTCCAGACTGAAGTGGGGTCTTTCGGTAAAACTTGAGAAACCTTCTTATGCGACAAGGCTTGAGATGCTCAAGTCGAGAAGTTTCAGGGAGGGAGTGGCCATCAATGATGAAGTGCTCGAATATCTGGCAGGCAGAATCAAGTCCAATTTCCGTGAACTTGAGGGCGCTCTTATCTCGCTCATTGCGCACGCCACGCTCATTCACAAGGAAGTGACAGTGGACCTGGCTGCGAGTGTGACTGGCGAAATCGTCGGAGAGGAGAAGAACGATGTGACTATCAGCAAGGTCCAGAAGACTGTATGCGATTACTTCAATATCACAAAGGAGGCGTTGGTGTCCAAATCACGCAAACGCCAGATAGTGCAGGCCCGGCAGATAGCGATGTATATGAGCCGGAATCTTCTCGGCTGCTCTCTGTCCACGATTGGCTCGGAACTTGGAGGGAAAGACCACGCGACGGTGCTGCACGCATGCTCGACTGTCTCGGACCTGATGGCTACTGACAAGTCATTCAAACAGTATGTCTCTGACATCGAGAAGCTGCTGGTGCCCGCAGGCAAATAAAACTCAGCAATATGGATTCGAATTCAGTACTTGAAATCTTCCGCGAAATCACCAGAATTCCGCGGGAGTCAGGCCGTGAGGAACAGATGACGGCCTATCTTCAGCGTTTTGCGGCGGAACACGGTCTTGATTGCCGCACTGACGCCACCGGCAATGTGGTGATCACAAGGGAGGCATTTCCGGGAAAAGAGAATGTTCCGGCAATCGTTCTCCAGAGCCATCAGGATATGGTCTGCGAGAAGAACAGTGGATGTGACCACGATTTCGCAAAAGATCCTATAAATTATGTGATAGAGGATGGCTGGATGATTGCAAAGGACACCACCCTGGGAGCAGACGACGGTATAGGCGTGGCGGCGTCTCTCGCATTGCTTGCCAGTGATGTTCCGACCGGCAAGCTCGAATGCCTGTTCACGATTTCCGAGGAGACCGGTATGGATGGAGCGAATGCAATTGAATCAGGCCTTTTCACTGCCAAGACGCTTATTAATCTCGATTCAGAGGACGAAGGCCAGTTGTTTGTAGGATGCGCCGGCGGTGTTGATACTACTGCGGTGTTCAAATATATGCCGGAACCGGTAAAATCTGGAGCTGAACTGCTGAAATTCAGAGTGTTCAATGCCATTGGCGGACATAGTGGAGACGATATCAACAAGGAGAGGGCGAACACTGTCCAGATTCTTGCGAGATATCTTTACGGAGAATTGGAGAATGCATATCAGCTGGTTTCTTTCAGAGGAGGAAACAAGCGGAACGCCATTGCCAGGGAGGCTGAGGCTGTCATAGCGGTGCCTGCCGGAATGTCTTGCGGTTTCGTCAGCCGTTTCAATGAATTCGCGGCTTCAGTGAAAGCGGAATTCCACAATACTGATCCTGAAGTATCTTTTTCAGTGAATCAGGCTGGTTCCGCAACAGAGGCAGTTGATGGAGAAGTGGCGCGCAGATTCATTCTCTCCCTGATGTCAGTGCATCACGGTGTGCTTGCGATGAGCCAGGATATCGCCGGTCTCGTCGAGACTTCCAGCAATCTTGCCGCCGTGTTTATGAACAAGCCGGGCGAGATTATGGTGACAACAAGCCAGCGCAGTTCTATTGAGTCAGAGAAGAAGTTCATGGCCCAGAAGGTGGAGGCATCCTTCATTCTTGCGGGAGCGGAGATTTCCCATTCTGACCCATATCCTGGTTGGACACCTAATATGGATTCCCACATTCTTGAGGAGACTGTTGCATCTTACAAAAGGCTTTTCGGAACCGAACCGGAAGTCAAGGCTATTCACGCCGGGCTCGAGTGCGGCCTTTTCCTTACCAAGTTCCCTGACCTTGATATGATTTCTTTCGGACCTACGCTCAGAGGTGTTCACGCTCCGGGAGAACGTCTGGACCTTGCATCGAACGAAAAATTTGTGAAACTCCTTGTGGATGTTGTAACCAATTTCAAATGATACAGATAGCTCCATCAATGCTTTCGGCTGACTTTCTGCGTCTGGAGAAGGATGTGGATATGGTCAACGAATATGCGGACATTTTCCATCTTGACATAATGGACGGTGTCCTTGTTCCGAATCTTTCTTATGGTTTCCCCGTTGTGGAAGCGATTGCCAGAAAAGCCGGGAAACCGCTGGATGTACATCTGATGATAGTCAATCCTGAGAAATATGTGGAGCGTTTCGCCAAGGCGGGGGCATCTATGATAAGTTTCCATCTTGAGGCTATGGACAGGGACGGCACTGATACTGAATCAGTTCTGGACCTTGTCCACTCTTTCGGAGTCAAGGCGGGAATCGCTGTCAATCCCGATATGCCGGTGGAGAGGCTTTATCCTTTTCTCGACAAGGCGGATTTCATTCTTGTAATGTCCGTTTTCGCAGGTTTCGGCGGACAGAAATTCATAGAGGACACCTTCTCCCGGATTGATACCCTGAAGAAGGAGATTGACAGAAGGAGAGCAGGCTGCGTGATTGAAGTGGACGGAGGTGTGTCGCCTTCCAATGCCGCTTCTCTTGTACGGTGCGGGGCTGGGATTCTGGTTGCCGGAAGTTCTGTGTTCAAGGCGTCCGACCCGGCCGCTGCGATTGCCGCAATGCGCGGCATCCAATGAGAGCCAGCTAAAGTAAATAGCTTATCTCTTTGAAGGAAAATTCTTTAACTGAGTCATCAGGCATCTTTACCGAGAGCAGGCCTCCCGCGGAGATGCCTTTTATTGTACCGTTGAACACTTCGCCGGTAGTGCAGTCCCTGTATTGATGCACCAGGTCTTTTCTGTATAATGCAGAGAGATATTCCTCCTGCAGTCTGTTCCTTCCATCCTCGCTGAACACAAGTCCAAGTCTCCCGGTGAAATGCGGGATGAAATCATCCAGTGCATTTTCCGGCTCTATGTCCTGACCTGTCACAATGGATACAGACGTAGGGTTAATCAGTTCGGGAGGAAACTCTTTCTGTTTGAGATTCAGACCAATGCCGATGATGCTTGAGCTGATGTATTCACCGTCCAGGGCATTCTCAATCAACATTCCGCATATTTTTCTGTTCCTTACATAGAGGTCATTCGGCCACTTGATTTTCGCTTCAACCCCTGTGCCTGACAGGTAAGAATGCACCGACAGGGCAGCAAGTTCGCTCAAGGCAAATTGTGATGATGCTTTCAGGCGCACGCCAGCCTCTTTCCCGAATTTCAATACAATTGAGAAAGTCAGGTTCTCACCGTCCGCACTGGACCATTTGTTTCCCCTCTGCCCCCTGCCCGCTGTCTGGAACTTTGCTGCGAATACTGCCATTTTGTCAATGTCCGATATTCGCCTTTTAGCTTCAGAATTGGTGGAATCGATGATGTCGAACCACGTTATAGGCATTTCAGTTTTCATTGGATTGATTTTTGTTTTATATTTGTATTTTATTACAACAAAATTATAAAAACATAACTGAAATGGAAAATAAAGTTCTTAAGGTCATAACGGATGCGATGCTCGAGAAGAAAGGGCAGAATGTGGTTTCGCTTGACCTGAGGCCGATAGGTTCGGCAATCTCCGACTATTTCGTGGTCTGCAATGCTGATTCCACGACTGCTGTCGCTGCTATAGCCGACAATATTCTTGTCAAGATGCAGGAGAAATGCGGACTCAAGGTTGTCCGTATGCAGGGCTTGGAAAATGATTTCTGGATTATCCTCGACTATTCGGATGTTGTTGTGCACGTCTTCCTTACTGAGTACAGGGAGTTCTACAGGCTTGAGGACCTGTGGGCTGACGCTCCGCGAAAGGAATACACCGACGAGCCGGTTGTGGAAGAGGCTGTTTCATCGAGAATCAAGCCCAAGGCTTCTTCAAAGGTAAGGGCATCGGCAAGGAGGGTCAGCCGCCGTAAAACTGATCCGGACAAAATCTAATTCTACTCAGATGGCAAACAAAGACAATAAGGGAAAACCGAAAATCATCACTGTCAATGTCGGGCTGTCCTGGCTCTATATCCTGATTATAGCCGGGATAATCTGGATGCTTTTCAACAACAGCGGAGCAAAGCCGCAGAAGATAGAATGGGCCGAGGTGGAGACAATGATCAAGGCCGGTGATGTAAAAGATATTGTTTTCGTCCGGAATGAGTTCAAGGGGGAAGTGGTCATAAGGCCTGACCGCCTGTCCAAGTACTCTTCCAGGTTCAATGGAAAGGTGCCTGCCTCATCCCCGCATTTCTGGTTCTATGTTTCCAACAAGTTCAATCCCGAGGTGGATTTCGGGCTTCTCAACTCAGAGCTTCCTGAAGAAGACCGTTTCAAGGTGGTGCTTGAGAATGACGACAAGGTCTGGGGACAGATTCTCAACTGGTTTCTTTTCCCTGTGCTGCTGATTTTGATGTGGGTTTTTATGTTCCGTGGCTTCAACAGGAATATGGGAGCTGGCGGACCGGGCGCACAGGGCGGTATTTTCAGTGTAGGTAAATCCACTGGAAAACTGGCTGACAAGAATATGGTGAAAGTCACATTCAAGGATGTGGCCGGCCTGTATGGAGCGAAGGAAGAGGTGATGGAAATAGTGGACTTCCTTAAGAATCCTGCCAAATATACCGCGCTCGGAGGAAAGATTCCGAAGGGTGCCCTTCTTGTGGGCCCTCCTGGTACCGGCAAGACCTTGCTGGCCAAAGCAGTAGCTGGAGAGGCCAATGTCCCGTTCTTCTCCATTTCCGGTTCGGATTTCGTGGAAATGTTTGTTGGTGTGGGTGCTTCAAGGGTTCGCGACCTGTTCCGCCAGGCCAAAGAGAAGGCTCCTTGTATCGTGTTCATTGACGAGATTGACGCAGTGGGCCGCGCGAGGGGCAAGAACGTCGGGTTCTCATCGAATGACGAACGTGAAAATACATTGAATCAGCTGCTTACGGAGATGGATGGATTCGACACCAATTCCGGAGTCATCATCCTTGCTGCCACGAACAGAGCGGATATTCTGGACAAGGCTCTTTTGAGGGCCGGCCGCTTCGACAGGCAGATTCACGTGGAACTTCCTGAGTTGAAGGAGCGTGTGGAAATATTCAAGGTGCATTTGAAAGGCCTGAAACTTGAGCCTGATTTCGATGTTGAGTTTTTAGCGAAGCATACTCCTGGTTTTTCAGGTGCCGATATAGCGAATGTCTGCAATGAGGCTGCGCTGACTGCTGCCCGGAAAGACAAACCTCAAATTGACAGACAGGATTTCCTCGATGCGGTGGACAGGATTATCGGCGGACTAGAGCGCAAGTCATCCATCATCACGCCTGTGGAAAAGCGTTCTATTGCCCATCACGAGGCAGGTCACGCCGCTGTCAGCTGGCTTCTTCCTTTTGCCCATCCTCTGTTCAAAGTGACTCTTATCCCGCGCGGGCAGGCTCTTGGAGCGGCGTGGTATCTTCCTGAAGAGCGTAAACTTTGGACGAAATCCCAAATGATGGATGAGATGAGCTCACTCATAGGAGGCCGTGTGGCCGAGGAGATGGTCAACGGTGAGCCTTCCACCGGAGCCCAGAATGATCTTGAACGGCTTACCCAGATGGCATACGGAATGGTCAAGTATTACGGAATGAGCGAGAAAGTCGGCGCACTGTCATACTATGACTCTACAGGGTCCCGAGGCTATGACCTGACCAAGCCATACAGCGAAAAGACTGCTGAACTGATAGATGAGGAAGTCAAGAGCCTTGTCTCATATATACACGACCGAACTTTGAAACTCCTGACTGAACATAAAGAGGGTTTCCTTCAGATGGCCGCCCTGCTGCTTGAAAAGGAGGTCATTTTCGCCGAAGACGTGGAAAGAATACTTGGACCCAAGGTCAAGCCGCCGGAAGACGCACAGGCGCCTTCTGAGGCCTGATCTTAATTGTGTACTAAAAACTTAAACCAAATGAACAATACAGTTAAAAGGACAATTTCGGGTGTCGCTTTTGTCTGCATTATGCTGGCAGGCCTGACTGTAAGCAAATTCCTGTTCGCCGCTCTCATTATGTTCATAATGGGTGTGATGATGCACGAATTTTATACCATTACAATGAAGGACAGGTATAAATTTTCGAGGATTCTTGCCATCCTGTCAGGTGAGACACTGTTTGTGCTCCTGTTTCTGACTATGGCCTACGATGTACAGGCCAAATACGTTGCGATAGCGATATTGCCGACAATAATCGTGATGGTGAATTCCTTGTATGTCAAGGACAAGACTGAGTTCGGAAAGTTTTCCGATATATATACAGCTATTCTGTATATAGCCGTCCCGCTTTCGCTGTCAAACCTCATTGTCTTTTTCAACAATGAGTTCAACGGCCATTTACTGCTCTATTTCTTCATTCTTATCTGGGCATCGGACATAGGCGGATTCGTATTCGGATGTTCTCTTGGAAAGTATTTTCCGAAGAAACTTTTCCCTGAAATCTCTCCCAAGAAAACCTGGGTCGGATTCTGGGGTGGAATGTTCTGCTCTGTGCTCGCTGCTGTGATTATAAAGTTTACGATGTGTATAGATATCTCCCTGTTTCACGCCATTGTGCTTGCTGTGATAATGGATATCGCCGGTGTATATGGAGATCTTTTCGAGTCCCAGTGGAAACGTTATTATCTGGTCAAGGATTCGGGTGTGATAATACCAGGGCACGGCGGCCTTTTGGACAGATTTGACAGCACATTGTTCTCGATACCTATAGGCGCACTTTATCTGATTCTTATGAACATATTCTGACGGCAGTTTTCCTAATTGATTTTTTATTCCTATCTTTGGAGTTTGAAATCTGCAACTGCAATTTTTTATGAAGATTGACAAAAACTCATACGGAACCATTGCGATAGCGTGGCTTGTCTGCGCCTTGCTGGTCTATATAAGCTTGGAATTTATCAATATCAAGGCCTTGTCGTGGGGAATCTCCGCTGTGTTGACCGGTTTCGCTTTTTTCGTCTTCTGGTTTCACAGAGTGCCAGTCAGACACACGCCTTCCGGTGACAATCTGGTAACGTCAGGAGCTGACGGAAGAGTTGTCATCATCCGTAAGACATTTGAGAAAGAGTACCTCAAAAGAGAATGCATACAGGTCTCGGTCTATATGGATTTTTTCAATGTCCACGCAAATTTCTGGCCTGTGGGCGGGCGGGTGACCTATTATAAATATCATCCCGGCAAATACCTTCTCGCTTTCCTTCCCAAGGCCGCCGAGGAGAACGAGCATTCCTCCACAGCCATTGACACAGGTCACGGAGAGGTGTTCTTCAAACAGATTGCCGGCACATTCGCCAGGAGAATTGTATGCTATTCGGAGACTGGCAGCATTGAAGCGAGGGGAAAGCAGTGCGGCATCATCAAGTTCGGTTCCAGATTCGATGTTTTTCTCCCGTTGGATGCTGAGGTGAAGGTTCATCTTGGGCAGGAAATCAAGGCGGCGGAAACAATTGTAGCTGAACTTAAATAACTGATATGGAAGCTTTTATAATATTTCTGCTGATTCTGGTGAACGGACTGTTCTCGATGTCTGAGATAGCGATGATATCCTCCAGGAAGTCCAAACTGAATTCAGAGGCTGCGAAGGGGGACAAAGCAGCGAAGGCTGCCTTGAAGCTTTCCTCCGATCCGGACAAGTTCCTTTCCGCAGTCCAGATGGGGGTCACCCTGGTAGGAATTCTTACCGGTATTTTCTCAGGTGACACTCTGGCCCGTGATTTTGCAGAAGTGTTTGTCGGATGGGGACTGAATCCCGGCACAGCAGGTGTGATTGCGAAGGCAATCATTGTCTTCATTGTGATGTTCCTGTCCATTCTCATAGGCGAACTGGTTCCAAAACGCATAGCTATGTCGAATCCTGAGAAGGTGGCCAAAGCGCTCTCAGGATTGATGCGTTTCGTATCGTGGATAGCTTCCCCGATTGTCTGGGCTCTTGCGAAATCCACTGCTATATGCACAAAAATCCTGAGAATCAAGGAGTGCGAAAGCAAAGTCACCGAGGATGAGATAAAGTCAATGATAGAGGAAGGAAAAGACGAGGGTGAGGTTCTGCCAGTCGAACAGGACATTGTCGAGAGGGTTTTCACTCTCGGAGACCTGAGTGTAAGCACGATTATGACTTTGCGGGACGACATAGTCTGGCTTGATCTTGAGATGACAGAGGCTGAGACCATAAAGATAATTGAAAGCACAATTTTCGAGCAATATCCCGTGGTGGAGGGTGATCTTGACCATGTTGCCGGTGTCCTGTCAATCAAGGATTATCTTGCTGCGCTCAGGAGCGGTGGCGAGTTCAATCTCAAGAAAATGGTCAAAGAGCCGCATTATGTCCACGAGAATATGAGCGTCTATGCCGTGCTGGAATATATGAAGTCCGAGAGGATTCACAGGGCACTTGTCTGCGATGAATTCGGTGGTCTTGCCGGTATCATTTCTCTTAAAGACATCTTCGATGCCCTGGTCGGCAATATGAATGCACAGGAACAGATGAAGGAGCCTGACATCATTGCGAGAAAGGATGGTGACGGATGGTATGTTGATGGACAATGCTCTATGTATGACTTCCTTACGCATTTCGGCCTTGACGAGAATATTGAAGACTACGATTTCTCCACAGTCGGAGGTCTCCTTCTTGAGAAACTTGAGCACGTTCCCAAGTCCGGTGAGGGAATCGAGTGGGAAGGCTTCTCATTCGAAGTTGCCGATATGGACGGTGCGAGGATTGACAAGGTGATAGTGAAAAAACTTCCTGTCCCGGAGGAACAGGAAGCTGAATAAATTCTTGTCAGAGATTCACTTCTCGTCTTCTATGAGTTTTACAAGCAGGTCAACTGCCTCGTTCTCAGGGATATGCCGCATTACCGCCTCTTTACGGCGGTATATTGACACTTTACCGTTTCCTTCTCCCACATATCCCCAGTCGGCATCTGCCATCTCGCCGGGACCGTTCACTATGCATCCCATAACGGCTATCACCACATTTTTCAGATGCGATGTCCGCTCCTTGACCTTTTCGAATGTCTCCTGAAGATTGTACATAGTCCTGCCGCAACCAGGGCAGGCGATATATTCAGGTTTGTAGAAACGCCTTCTTGTGGCCTGCATCAGCTCGTCTTCCAGATATTCACCGGTTCCGGAGCCGGCTATATCCACTTTATTACCTTCACTGATATATGTTCCTGACAATTTGACTTCGTCCAGGTCCTTGTCCATAAGCCGTTTGCCGAAATCGCAGGCGAAGTCAAGCATAAGCCGTTCTCTCGAAGGGGAGTCATATACAGCCTCCGCAGTTTTCCCCTCAATCAGGACATTTCTTAAAGAAGAGACGAGTTTTCCGTCATATCTCTGCTCAAGATATCTTCCTACAGGTATCTCATTCACAGGATCTTCCGTCAGTGATACTCTCACTGTGTCTCCTATGCCTTCCGACAGCAGTGAGGATATTCCCACGCAGGATTTGATCCGCCCTGAGTCTCCGTTGCCGGCTTCAGTCACTCCGACGTGCATAGGGAATACAGTTCCGGAAGCTTTCATTTTCTCCGCGAGGATTCTGTATGCCTCCACCATCACGCAAGTGTTGCTTGACTTCAGGGATACTGTCACATTGTAGAAATCATTTGATTTGCAGAGATTTATCCATTCCATTGCGGCCTCTGCCATAGCCTGTGGAGTGTTTCCGTACAGATTTGTGATTCTATCGCCAAGAGAACCGTGATTCAGTCCGATACGTATTGCTGTCCCGTGCTCCCTGCACACTTCAAGCAGGCGTTTCAGCTGTCTGCCTGCTTCCTCGAAGTCTTTATTGAAATTGCCCGGATTGATTCTGACTTTTTCCACAAACGGGGCTACAGCTATTGCTGTCTCGGAAGAAAAATGTATGTCGGCCACAAGGGGAGTATTTATCCCCGCTTTCCTCAGCCTTTCCCGGATTTCCTTCATTTTAGGAACATCCTGAAGTCCCGGGACAGTGATGCGGATAATGTCAACTCCCGCTTCCGCCATTCTTATGCATTGGGCCACTGTGCCTTCCACATCGTACGTGTGGGTGTTGCACATAGTCTGCACAGCTATAGGGCAGCCACTGCCTATTCTAACGGCTCCTATCTGGGCCTGAAGTGTCTGTAATCGTGTCATTATATACGAATGATTTGGCTTCTTTCCGAAGCTCTGCCTTTGTCTTTCCTGTTCTCTTTGTCAGCTGGACGTGTATACCTGCTGAAATTATTATGTCGGACGGATATGCGAAACGGTAATAATACTGGCTGTTGTAGTCAGGGTCGTAAAGGGTGCCAAGTGACGCCCTGTATGCTGCCGTGATATGGAATTCGACAGGGTCGAGCATCAGGCCTATACCGGCTCCGGCCTTGATTCCGTAGTCGAACCGCCTGTCGTAGTCGTAGAATTTGTTCACATAATTCGGATCAACACGCTCTCCCTCGCGCTCGACATTTATTCTATATGCTCCGTAAAGTCCCACATTGACAATGAGTTTCAGTTTCCACACATCCACGTGGAGGTGTGCCAGCAGCGGAACTTCCAAATATGAGTAAGTCGCTTTCACAGCTCCGTCCACTGTCTCGGTATAATCCCCGGTTTCCTTGTCTTTTTTGAAAATATAACCATCCTGTCCGTAGAAGAGGCCTGCCTGGAATCCGAAATACGGCATATAGCCGAACATCTTTCCATATCTGGTATAGACGACGCCGAAATTGACAGGGGTCATAAGCATACCCTGTTTTTTGGAAGGGTTGAAACGCATCTGGTTCAGGGCGATGCCGTATTGCACCCCGATCATTGAATAATCGTTTATAGTCTTCTTTTTCTTTATGTTGACTGTATCCAGATATTCGTCGGAATACTCCGGCTCGAAACCTTTGGACAGTGTGTCTCCTGAGTGAACCGCCGTGACCGTGCTGTCCCCGATTTGTATGAATGCGCTGTCGGGAGTTTCAGCCAGAACTGTGTCCCTGACAGGGATGACCGCTTTGGGCTGTTTCTTGGCGAATGCACCTGCCGGAATGAACGCAATTGCGATAATGATACAGTATATCTGTTTGATTCTCATAATGCTGTCAATTGGCAAAAAGTTGGCTGATGTCAATGTTCTGCTCGATTTCGGTGGATTCTTTCACATTGAGAACATAAGAGCCGTCCTTGAGTTTGTAGAATTTAACCTTTTCCGGCTGCCGGTGTTCCAAAAGGTTTCCGGTGTCCACGATTCCGTTTCTGTTCTTGTCCTCCGTGATGCGCACCGAGTACTTGCCTTCTTTGAGATAAGGGAATTTCAGTGACCTGTCCGAGTCGATTATGTATGATCTCAGCACCTTGTCCCTCTTCTCGTTGAGAAGGTCCACGATGTATTTGTCGTGCACCGATGAGAGATTGAGAGTGAGGGTGCTCAGTTTCTCGTCTTTCGGAAGCGACACTTTCACTTCCGAGCTGTCATTGTAGAATCCGTTAATGTCACGGAACTTTCTCCACGGAACTTTCAGCCTGTATTCATATCCGCTTCTCAGTTCTCCCTCTGGCATCAGCACATATTTTCTGAGATTCAGGCTGTCTCGTGAGACGCTGAATTTCATTTTCGTCTCCTGCTGCTTTGGGTTGACGGATATAAGCTGTAGAGAGTCAAAATTCTCATAAATGATCGGGTGGCGGAATTCGATTCCGAATCCGTACTGCTCTATGTTCTCCGGTTCCGCTGTCACTGTCATAACGCAGGTGGTGTCCTCGTGCTTGATGTCCCTCCTTGAACTCTTTGACTTGCCTCCGGATTTCTCCATCGCAAGACGGATATGATCTGTATATGGCTCGAAAATGCCTGTCGAGTCAGTCCTCAGGTAGTCGACGAAAAGATGCAGGGTGTCAGGCTGTTTCCTGCGGTCGTTCACCCATATTTCCAGACTGTCCCTCTCAATGTTGAACTGGGTTATAAGTTTGTTCGCAGGCACACCTCTTATCCACATAGTATCAATCTGGGCGTTCTGTGCCATAAACGTGATGTACATTGACCGTGCATCTATCCTGACTTTGTTCATTATCAACTGTTTGGAAGGCTTTTCCCGGAACATTACCAGTTCGTGCTCCTCGCGTCTCGCCATACAGTGGAGGGTGTCCTCCATATCATATTTCATCAGCTCCGGAAGGTCGTCAGAGGCAATCATTGTAGGTCTTATAATGCTGTCTATGAAAGCAATACGGTCATTGTCCGGATCGTATATGTTGTTGGAACTCTCGTCTCTGACCGCATACAGCCGGTATGTAGTGTCGGCGATGTTCCTCAGGGCGAAGAATCCCCAGTCGTCTGTCTTGACGGCGGCGTCAGGGCGATGCTTGAAGACAGCTGAATCGCTGAGGTCCTTGTACAGCATAACAGTGGCTCCTTTGATTGGCTCAAGGGTGTTGCAGTCCCGTACAACTCCCGTCATTGCCATCGAGTCTATTTTCTCTCCGGTGGAGAACATCAGGGTGTATCCCGGGAACATATTGCCCTCATTGTTGTCTGCGATGGCATTGGTCAGGTCAAGAGTGTATGTCCTGTTCGAGTCCAGATCCGATTCGAAATATACGATGAGGGATTTTCCCCTGATTTTGTATTTCGGGGTTTTTTCTAATGGCGGCGACAGGAAAATGGATTTCGGGTCCTTTACTGTGAAATACTCGTTGAATGTAATGGTTATCGTACTGTTATGCACCGGAACGTTTACAGTGCCTGGAAGCGGGCTGATGTTCACAATCACAGGAGGAATAGTGTCCTTGTCTCCTCCGCTCGGAGGAGTGGTCGTGTTCGCACAGGAATGCGAGAAGAAAATTGATCCGAGAGCGAGCGCCACCGGAACAGCAGGTATGATTCTATTTAAATATCTGTTCATTTTCTTATATATGTCTTGTCGCCAGTGCTGGCGCGGCAATAAGTTCTTTTGTTCAAATCCCACTTCGCATAACGTCCTGTATGCCTTTGATTCCCTTCAGTTTCTCTATCATCGAGTCGAGCACTTCGCGGTCGTGAACGAGCATATCGATGTAGCCTTCGAAAATGCCGTCCTCGGTATTGAGGTTCAGTCTCCTCATATTGACGCCCATCACGAGAGATATGTATCGGGTTATCTCGTTGAGCAGTCCCACTCTGTCGATTCCCTTCAGCATTATCCTGACCGGAAACGAGGCTCCGACAGTGGTGTTCCATTTGAGCCTGACTATCCAGTCCCCGTGTTTGGAGGCAATGTTTTCAGCTACGCCGCAGGTCTTTTTGTGGACGGTTATCGTGCCGTCGGGAGACAGGAATCCAACCGTCGGGTCTCCCGGGATAGGATGGCAGCAGCTGGCGAAAATGTATTTGTGCCCGTCGCCCGGGTCGTTGATTATGAAGTTTCCGCCTTTGCCGGACGATTTCTCCGTCCCGTTGTCCCTGTTTTTCCAAGGGAAATGCCAGAAAACGCTTTCGCCCCTGCGGTCCACAAGTTCCGCAATTGTCTCGTATCTTATGTAGCCTATTCCGAATCGGAACAGGAGCTCGTCAGTGTTTTTCACCTCCAGCGCAGCCGCCAGATTGCGGGCAATACTCTCTTCAAATCTGATGCCCATTGATTTCAGTTTCTCTGTCAGTTCTTCGCGGCCGGCTTTTATGTATTTTGCCTTGTCCGTCCTGAACCAGTCCATCACGAGACTTTTAGCATGTCTTGTCTGGAGAAAGTCCAGCCATTCCTTTTTCGGCTGCTGGTCTTCCGCTGTGATAATTTCAACCTGGTCTCCAGTCTTGAGCTGGGAGGAAAGAGGAACGAGTTTCATATTGATTTTAGCGGCGATTGCCTTGTGGCCGATTTCTGTGTGAATCATATAGGCGAAATCCAGGGCTGTCGCACCTTTCTGGATGCTTTTCTGCTCTCCTTTTGGTGTGAATACCATTATCGAGGTGGAGATAAGGTCGTTATGGATGATGTCAAGCAGTTCGAGAGCATTGACGTCAGGGCTGACCAGAATCTCCTTTACTTTTGACAGCCATTTGTCCATCTCGCTGTCATTCTCCCCTATGTAGCCGTCCTGCTTGTAAGCCCAGTGGGCTGCGATGCCTTTTTCTGCGATGTCGTCCATCCTGCGGCTTCTTATCTGGACTTCTATCCAAAGCCCGTTCATACTCATCAAGGTGCAGTGCAGCGCCTCGTAACCATTGCTCTTAGGATGCTTCACCCAGTCCCGCACTCTGTCTGATTTGTATCTGTAAAGCCCTGTTATAATGGAGAATACGTGGTAGCACTGGTCCCTTTCGCTCTCATTTGACTCAGGCGCGGGAGTGAAAATGATTCTCACGGCGTACAGGTCGTAAACCTGTTCGAAAGGGATCTGCTTGGTCGCCATCTTGTGCCAGATGGAGTACGGAGTCTTGACGCGTTTTTTGATTCTGAAATTGAATCCAGCCTCTCTGAGCGCGGTCTCAATCGGGGCAATGAACTCGTCAATGCTTCTCTCCTTGTCTGAAATATCCCGGTTTATCTTCGCACTGATGTCATTGTAGGCGTCAGGCTCTTTGTATCTGAGCCAGATGTTCTCCATCTCGGATTTCACCTCATACAGTCCCAGGCGGTGTGCGAGAGGGACGAAGATGAACATCGTCTCGCTGAGAATCTTGTCCCGTTTATATTCCGGCATATATTCTATTGTCCTGCAATTGTGCAGGCGGTCGGCGAGTTTGATGAGCACAACGCGGACATCATCATTGAGAGTCAGCAGAATCCTTTTGAAATTCTCAGCCTGAAGGCTCTCTGTATAGTCATCATTTTTATTCTTCTTATCCTGGTTGTCGAGTACGTTCTTGATTTTTGTCAGGCCCTCCACCAAGGATGCAATCTTCTCTCCGAACAGGTTTCTGATATCATCAGTGGTATATGCGGTATCCTCCACTACATCGTGCAGAAGGGCAGCAGAAATGGACTTGTAACCCAGTCCTATGTCGTTGACTACAATCTTGGCTACTGCCACCGGATGAAGGATGTATGGCTCTCCGGAACGTCTTCTTACATTTTTATGAGCTTCGTTGGCAAACTCGAAAGCCTTCTGGACGACCTCAAGTTCGTTCTCGCCGGAACACCTTTTCCTTGCGGCCTCTTTAAGCTCCGCATAACTTCTGGCGATGACTTCGTAGTCTTTCTGCGTGAATTCTGAAAAGCTCATAATCAATTCTCCAAGTTATAATTCGCCACATTCTGGAACGCATAGGAAATCTCGGCTCCTATCAAAATGATGAACCATCCGAAATTCAGCCAGAACATAAACAGCGGGATTGCCGCCACGGCTCCGTAAATAGCGTTGAGCCTTGTTACAAATATCTGTGTCTCAAGGAAAAGGTACTGCATCAGGGTGAATACCGGTCCTGACATTACAGCGGCTTTTATCGCATTTCTGTACTTGACAGGATAATTCGGTATGAATTTGTACATCGCCGAGAATGTCAATATGGAAATAATCCCGAACACTATCCAGCCGAGGAATGATTTTATGTTGTCTGAGAATACGATGCTGTTCGGCACAAGAATGTCGAGAATGTTGGAATAAACAACCGATCCGGTGAAGAACAGCAGCACGATGAATGGCGAGAGGCACATTATTGCTATGTAGAAAGACAGTCTTTTCACGAACTTTCTGGACTTGTTGACTTTCCATACGTTGTTGAACACTGATTCGACGCACATCATCATCCATATCACAAGCCAGAAGAACAAGAACGCACTTACCAGGCCTACTGGGCTTGACTGTGCCGTGTTTATGATGTTCTCTGCGAAAGTGAACAGGGTATCCAAAGCCTGGGGATTAGTTATGTAGGTGGAAATCACTTGTTTGAGCGAGTCCTCAAGCCCGATTCCTCCGGTTATTGCCAATGCGATTGAGATGAATGGGACGGCCGCCATAGTGCAGAAAAAACTGAGCGCCACCGCCTGGAATCCAATTTTCTGGGCAGAGAACGTCTTTGCTGTTATGACAAGCACGCGCAGATCGTTCACGAGAACGGCCCTTGCCCTGGAAAGGTTGGCTATGTTCTCGTTCCAGATGTCCTCCGCGAGATAGTCCTTGAATCTCCGTATTTTGCACTTGATCTTTCTCATTCCTCCAATCTGCTAAATCATTCCTCCAAACAGGTCTGTCTGAATCTCTTCATCATCCGCTCCTTTGTCAGGCAGGCTGCCTTCAGGAAGCATTTTCCTGAGTTCGTCCTCTCCTATGATCTTGACTCCCAACTGCTCAGCCTTCTTCATTTTCTCAGGCCCCGGCTTGGTTCCGGCTAAAAGATACGAGGTCTTGGAACTTATTGATGAACTGTTTTTCCCTCCGTGAAGTGAAATAAGCGACTTCATATCTTCTCTGGAAATGCTGAAATTTCCGGAAATAACTATTGTGAGGCCTTGAAGCGACTCTGACAGATTGGATTCAGGTGCCTCCATAGACATTTTGAGACCGGCGGCCCTGAGCCTCTGAATCTCGACTGTGTGTCTCTGGTCGCGGAAGAAATTGAAAATGCTTCCGGCTATCACACCGCCTATGTCAGGCACGGAAAGAAGTTCTTCTTCCGTTGCCGCTGCAATCCTGTCAATATTTCCGAAATATCTGGCTGCGGCCTTTGCTGTCGTCTCACCTACATATCTGATTCCCAATGCGAAAAGCACGTGTTCAAATGAGGCCTTGCGGCAGTCCCTGAGGCTGTCAAGGAAACGTTGGGCAGACCTGTCTTTCCATCCTTCCAGCCGGAGCAGGTCGTTTTTCGTAAGATCGAAAAAGTCAGCGGGGGTCCTGACGAGTCCAAGGTTGTACAACTGCTCGACTGTAGCTTCTCCCGCTATTACGTTCATAGCCTTCCTGCTGATGAAATGCAGCAGACGTCCCTTGATCTGTGTCGGGCAACCGTCCTGGTTCGGACAGAAGAATTTGGCTTCACCTTCTTCTTTTATAAGAGGTGTCCCGCAGTCCGGGCAGACTTTCGGGAACTCCGGAACTGTTGATTCAGCGGGCCTTCTTGAGAGTTCGACGCCTGTGATTTTCGGGATAATCTCACCGCCTTTTTCCACATATACGTAGTCTCCGGTCCGGATGTCCATCTGGGCCATCATATCTGAGTTGTTCAGTGTAGCCCTCTTGACCACCGTTCCGGAAAGCTGGACCGGGGAAAGATTGGCAACCGGAGTCACTGCCCCTGTTCTTCCTACCTGGTAATCAATTGATACCAACTTGGTAAGCGCCCTTTCAGCCTGGAATTTATATGCCACAGCCCATCTTGGGAACTTGGCGGTGTAACCGAGTTCTGTCTGGAACTCCAGCTCGTTTATCTTTATCACAATTCCGTCTGTTGCGTAAGGCAGGAATTTACGTTCGGTGTCCCAGTATGTTATATAATTTTCTATCTCTTTGATATTATGGCATATACGTCTTTTGTCGGAAACCGGGAGACCCCAGGAGGCCGCAGCCCGCATCGCCTCGTCGTGGGTTTTGAATGAAGAGTCCGGACTCGGAATATGATACAGCGTGCACCATAGTCCTCGGCGTCCCACTTCTTTAGGGTCAAGCAGTTTCAGCGATCCTGAAGCCGCATTCCTCGGATTGGCGAACGGGGCATCCTCGTTGTCCTCCCTCTCTTTGTTAAGTCTGTCGAATTCTTTGTACGGCATCAGGATTTCCCCGCGGATTTCGAACTCATCCGGGTATCCGGTTCCGATGAGCCTGACCGGTATGTTGCTTATTCTGCGGACATTGTCCGTGACATCGTCCCCAATGACACCGTCCCCTCTCGTAAGGGCCCTGAACAGCCGCCCCTGCCTGTAAGTCAGGCAGATGGCTGTCCCGTCGAACTTCAGTTCGCAGGAATATGTGAATTCCCTGCCGAGTGCTCTTGCAGCCCTTGCCGTGAAATCCTCCACTTCTTCAATATTGTAAGTGTTGCCGAGCGACAGCATCGGATATTTATGGGGATATTGCGCGAATTCTTTTTTTGAGCTTACAAGCGTCCTTCCGCTCAAATCGCTGTTTGCCAGGTCGCTACCCACTTTGCGGGTGGGTGAGTCCGGAGTTATGAATTCAGGGAAACGCTTCTCAAGATCCTCAAGTTCGTACATCAGATGGTCGTAGTCGTAGTCACTCATTGTCGGAGCATTCTCCACATAGTACCTGCGGCTGTTCTCCCAGAGTGTCTGTCTGAGTTCCCTGATACGTATTTCAGCTTCTTTTCTGTCCATCTCTGCTGAGTCATATAAGCATAAGTTTACAAATTTAATTCTTTTTTTGTGGAAAATTTGCTGAAAATAGATAATTTTGCATTTCGGAAAAGGAATATCAATTCAAAATTATTTCTATTAATTATGAAAGATGCAATAATTATCTTATGCGGCGGCGGTCCGGCCCCGGGAATGAACTCAGTCTCAATGAGTGTAGCCAAGACTTTCCTTTCAAAAGGTTACAGGGTCATCGGCCTTCACGGAGGTTATTCAGGACTGTTCAGCAAGAATGCCCGCACTGAGGATTTGGATTTCTTCAAGGCTGACCGTTATTTCAACAGGGGCGGCTCTTACCTTGAGATGAGCCGTTTCAAGCCAACTGACAAGGATTTCGAGGAGAACTTCAATCTTGACCTTTTCAAAGAAAACAATATCAGGCTTCTTGTCACTATCGGAGGAGACGACACAGCTTCAACAGCGAACAGAATCTCCAAATTCCTCGCTGCCAAGAATTACCCTATCGCGAATATCCATTGCCCCAAGACAATTGACAACGACCTTCCTCTTCCGGCCAATGCTCCGACATTCGGATACAACTCCGCGAAGAATGAGGGCGCCCATATCGCAAGAACAATCTACGAGGATGCACGCACTTCAGGCAACTGGCTGGTTATCTCAGCAATGGGACGTACTTGCGGCAGCCTTGCTTTAGGTATCGGCGAGGCCACTCACTGTCCGATGACCATCATCCCGGAGATGTTCAACAAGACGAAGATGACACTTGACAAGATTATCCGTCTTTCCATTTCGGCAATTCTCAAGAGAAGAGTTCTCGGTATAAACTACGGTACAATCGTGGCCGCCGAGGGACTGTTCCACGATGCCGGTGTGGCCAAGGAAGCTGCTGAAGCAGGCATCCATTTCACATACGATGAGCACGGCCATCCGGAGCTCGGCAAGATTTCCAAGGCTGTCCTCTTCAACGATCTTCTTGAGAAGGAGTTCAAGAAACTCGGTCTCAAAGTGAAGAGCCGTCCGGTGGAGATTGGCTATGATGTGCGTTGCCAGGACCCAGTGGCTTACGACCTCACTTACTGCACTGAACTTGCGATGGGTGTTTACCAGCTCTTCAGCGAAGGCAAGACAGGCTGTATGGTCTATGTCGATGCATACGGCAATGTATCACCTCTCTATCTTGCTGATCTCCAGGATCCTGAGACTGGCAAGATACCTCCGAGAGTGGTTGACATCAATGCAGGAACAGCCCAGAACTACTACAATTACATCGCCCACTATGTGACCCCTGAAGATTACGAGGCAGTAAAGGCTCTCGGAATCAGCGAGCCTGAGGCTTACGATTTCAGGAAGATTCTTGAGTGGTAATACTGATGAGAATTTGATCTATTATTTTCCCGCCAGGGCCCTGAAAGGCATTGGCGGGTTTTTAATTGGTTTCCGGTAAATATCGGCTGCTTTCCAGCTGCCGACAGGCATAGATTATGCAGGATTTCTTTATAAAAAACTCGCATAATGGAGAAAATTACTATATACCAGCTTTTCCCCCGCCAGTGGGGAAATCCTGACATCAGTCAGAAAACAAATGGAAAACTTTCAGAAAACGGCTGCGGCCATTTCAGCGGAATTGACAGAGAATCACTGGATTACATCAAATCTCTCGGAATTACCCACATCTGGTACACCGGCATTATCAGGCACGCCACCAAGACTTCTTCCAACGGATGTGTCCCGTCTTCTTCCGACTGGGTGAAAGGCAATGCCGGATCGCCTTACGCCATCACCGATTATTACGATGTGAATCCATATCTGGCAGATGACCCTGACAACAGGATGGCTGAATTCGAGGATCTTGTCAGGAGAACCCACGAGGCCGGTCTGAAAGTGCTGATTGATTTTGTGCCGAATCACGTTGCCAGAGATTACCGTACTTTCACAAAGGCCCATCCTGCACCGACAGGTATGCCGGCACTTGGAGAAGGGGACGATACAACGGTACACTGGAAAGAGGAGAACGACTTTTTCTATTATCCTGGTCAGGATTTGAAGCTGCCTCTTGACTCCCAGTCATATAGTGAGATGCCTGCAATGGCTTCCGGCAATTCATATACCTGCGCTCCGACAGTAAACGACTGGTATGACACCGTGAAAATCAATTATTGCGACAGTCATACCGCCACCTGGGACAAAATGCTCGATATAATAAGTTTCTGGGCCGGAAAAGGTGTTGACGGATTCCGCTGCGATATGGTGGAACTGGTTCCTCCGGAGTTCTTCAGATGGCTTATATCCAAAATGAAACAGAGTCGGCCTGAACTGCTGTTTATTGCCGAGGTATATCAGAAGAATCTGTACAACAGATACATACGTGATGTTGGATTCGACCTTCTATATGACAAGTCCGGAATGTACGATGCCGTGAGGGCTATAGTCGAGAAAAATGTGAATGACTCCGGAGTCCCTGTAGAGGCCTGGCAGTCAGTCAGGAAAATAACGTGGAACTGGCAGTCTCTCGGTGACCTCCAGCCTTATATGCTGAATTTCCTTGAGAACCACGACGAACAGAGACTCGCATCGGAATTTTTCGGGAAACGCCCTGAGTCCGGATTCGCGGCCCTGTATGCGTCCCTGTATTTCAACCGTGCGTCATTTATGGTTTATTGCGGACAGGAAATAGGGGAGCGCGGTATGGACTGTGAAGGCTTCAGCGGAAAGGACGGACGTACTTCCATATTCGACTGGTGGACACCAGAGAAATACCAGAGGCTTTACAAATATATTCACGGAGATGTCAAGGCATTGACTGATAGGGAGAAAGTGCTGATGAAAAGGTATCGGGACGCATTAAACTTCGCAATTTCGGATGATGCTGTCAGGAGAGGCTCGGTCTATGACCTGTGCTATTGCAACCAGCCATCGGACGGATTCTGCGCTGACAGGCATTTCGCATTCCTGCGTGACTGCGGAGAGGAGACACTTCTGGTCGTGTGCAACTTCTCCGGATATGATGCTGAAATGGAGATATCTATTCCAGAGCACGCATTCAGCTGGCTTGAACTCCCTGAGACAGAGATTCTTAATCATAAAACACCAATCCCTGTGAAAGTTCCGGCAATGGACGGAATTATTTTAAAACTATCAGATAGAACCTAATGAAAGAAAGAATTGTTTTCCTCGACTATGTAAGGGTATTCGCCTGCTTCCTTGTGATGCTTGTCCACGCCAGCGAGAATTATTATCCGGGACCGGGTTCAACAGATATGGCTGGTCCGCAGGCAGTTTTAGCAAATGAGACTGACCGTATATGTGTCTCTGTCTATGACGGTTTTTCCAGGATGTCAGTGCCTCTTTTCATAATAGTGTCGGCTTTTCTGCTTGTCCCGATGGGAAATGAACAGAGCGCAAAGGAATTTTACAAGAAAAGATTCACCAGGGTGTTCCCTCCTTTTCTTTTTTTCACCGTGCTGTATTGTGTCCTTCCGCTTTTATGGGGGCAGCTGGATGTGGCGGCGAGCCTGAGGGACATTTCACGCATCCCATTGAACTTCCCGTCATTGGCTGGACATCTGTGGTTTATGTTCCCTCTTTTCGGGCTGTATCTTTTCATTCCGGTCATTTCTCCGTGGCTAAGAAATGTCTCAGACCGGGAGGAACGCTTTTTCATATTGCTGTTCCTCATTTCAACCTGCATCCCGTTCCTGAACCGCTGGGCGGGCGAGGTCTGGGGACAGTGTTTCTGGAATGAATACCACCTGCTCTGGTATTTCTCCGGATATCTCGGATATCTTGTTCTCGCACATTATATCAGGGTGCATCTCGACTGGAGCGTCAACAAGCGCGTGGCTATAGGCTCTGCCCTGCTGGCTGCCGGGGCCGCCGCAACCATATTGTCCTACTATGTGCAGGCTGTTCCCGGCAAAATACTGGAGACTCCTGAACTGGAAATCGGCTGGTCCTTCTGTACAATTAATGTAGTCTGCCTCACAACCGGAGCGTTCCTGCTGTTCTCCTGCATCAGGCAGTCCAAGGCGCCTGCAATCATCACGGAACTCTCAAAATTGAGCTACGGAATGTATCTTATGCATATTTTCTGGCTGCACCTATGGGCAGTCGTGTCAATGAATGTCCTTGAACTGCCGACACCTGTGTCAATACCGTTTATGGCTGTCTGCACATTTGTGTCTTCTGCCTTGACTGCCAAACTTGTGTCCTGTATTCCGGGCAGCAAATGGCTGATTGGATGAAATAATCTTTCACGCCCGTGCAAGATTTCTGCAAAGCTGCATTTATGTCTATGAAAAGATAAAAAATGTATAACTATGAGAACGATATTTGAAAAAATGACAGTAGCGGCGCTTGTGATTTCTGCCGCATTCGGTGCTCAGTCCTGCACGGACAATGACGACGCATCATATGACAGACTTATTCCTAATGCGCTCGTCACTGTGAAGCCTGAAGGGGATTCATTCTATATCCAGCTTGATGACAGCACGATAATAAGGCCTACCAATGCGGAGAAATTCAACTTCGACGAGGAGACAAGAGCATTCGCGAATTTCGATTTTCCTAAGCAGCCGTGGGGAAGCGAGCTGGAGATTGAAGCTTTCTGGATCACTCCAACACTTACCAAACAGCCTGTGGAGACCTTGGGCTCGTCCGAGGCCGACAAGGAGAAATATGGCGAGGATCCGGTGGAACTTGTACGTATGTGGACAGTATGCGAGGATGGTTATCTCTCGCTTCAGTTCAGGACTTACTGGAGCAGGTATGGCAATATCAAACACGCTGTGAATCTGGTGACCGGCGTTGATCCTGACGACCCATATACTGTTGAGTTCAGACACGACGCCTGCGGTGACTATCCGGAAGTGGTTTCTGACGGGTATGTGTCATTCAGGCTGAACAGCCTTCCTGACACAAAGGGAGAAACTGTCAAGCTTAAAGTGAAGTACAGATCGGAGACAGGTGAAAAAACCGTAGAATTTGACTATAAGACACGCCCTGGCGACGAAGATATTACCGAATAGTATTCGGCATTGGAATTGCAGGCATTCTGCGGTCAATGAATTGAAATGAGACTATTCAGAAACGATACAGAACGCCAGATTGCTGAAGATATCCGGAAAGGCAGCCATACAGCCATGAAAGAATTGTATGACAGCTGGTCCGGATATCTCTTCGCTCTTTGCAGAAGGTATGTTCCTGACCGGGAGGCTGCCGAAGACCTGCTTCAGGACAGTTTCGTCAAGATATTCAGTTCAATTGACTCATTTACTTACAAAGGGCCGGGCTCTCTGAAAGCCTGGATGTCGAGAATCACTGTGAACGAGGCTCTTCAGTATCTCAGGAAACGCAAGCATACGGATTTCATTGAGTATAAGGACTATCTGCCGGACCAGGCGGATGATGAGGAACCTGATGTCGGTACATTGCCACCTTCGGAGATCCAGAGGATGATCGGAGAACTGCCGGACGGCTACAGGACAATCTTCAACCTTTTTGTGTTCGAAGAGAAATCACATAAGGAGATAGCGGCACTTCTCGGCATTACGGAGAGTACTTCCGCTTCTCAGTTCCATAGGGCGAGGAAGATTCTCGCGAAGAAAATCAAAGACTATGAAACAGGACTGGACAGAAATACTTAAGAATCGGATGGAAGGATATTCCGAGACACCGTCTGACGGGGTCTGGGAAGGTGTGGCGTCCAGGACAGGTATTGCAGTGCAAGGCAAATCCAGACGGATGTTGCCTGTCTGGCTGTATTCCACGGTCGGAGTTGCGGCTGTATTGACTGTAGCATTGCTTTTTGTCCGGCACGGTGAACCGTCGCCTGTGGATGGAGAGATTGCTGTGGCGGTTGCCCCTGACACATTGGAAGTCCTTGGTACAATGGAAATGGATGAAGCCGTTCCTGTTCTAGTTGCAGATGCTTCCGTTACTGTATTGAACCCAGTGGAGCTGATTGATGTGCCGCCAACGGCATCTGAAACCGCTGAATCATATACTGAGGTGAACACTCCCGCCGATCCGGATGACATCGTGCAGACTGAGTCCAATGATGTTATTCCTGGACATACGGTTGAGGAGGAAGTGGATTATGAAGCGGAGCGAGAGGCTTGGGCAAGGTTAATGGCAGAGGACAAGAGGACTGTAAAACGCAGTCATCACATTGGAATAGCTCTGTCCGCTTCTGGTACAGGTAAAAGCAGCGGCGGCGGGAGTTCTCCGACTGGCCTGGTGCTTGGAGCGAATCCTATGAACGGACTTGGAGGAACGCCGCAGATATCTCCGTCAATTATCGAGACTCAGGGAGGACTGACATTCAACCAGCCGGAAGTCAAGACTGAATACAGCCATAAGATTCCTGTGAAAATGGGGCTGTCAGCCAGATATGGTTTCGGCAGGTTCGGAATAGAGACCGGCTTGACATATTCCATTCTCTCGTCTGATATCAAGATAGGAGATGAAGGGCAGACCTGGAGCAAAGGCACACAAACTCTGCATTATTTGGGAATTCCGCTGAATCTTTCCTTTGATATTATTGACAAGAGGTTCTTCACATTATATGTAAGCGCAGGCGGAATGGGAGAGAAGAGTGTGAAAGGGCGTTTGCACAAGGATGAATATGAGAACGGAAAATTTGTACGTTCCACTGATTCAGGAGTGAAGCCGAAAGAATTGCAGTGGTCAGTGAACGCTGCGGCCGGATTCCAGGTAAATATTTTGAGACAGCTCGGCATTTTTGTCGAGCCGGGAGTCAGCCACAGGTTCGCCAATGGCAGCAAAATCCAGTCTGTATATACTGACAAGCCTACAGACTTTTCTCTCGGATTCGGATTGAGATATGATTTCAGGTAGATTTTCTTATAAAATGTCAAATACTGCCACTCTTTTCAGAGTGACAGTATTTTCTTTGTCTTTTTGGTCGAATTTCTTTATATTTTGGTCTTGTTATGATAATTTTGCGACGTTTTTATATAAAAAAGCGACAAAATGTATAAAAGACTAATTCTGACCGCGGCGCTTCTCGCCGCAACTCTCACCGCATTTGCAGGCGGTTATGTCCACAATACCAACCAGAATATCGCCTATCTCCGCAACCCTGCGCAGAATGCCGCCATCGGAGTTCACGGAGCCTATTTCAATCCAGCCGGTATTGGATTCATGGACAATGGATTTTACCTTTCATTCGATATCAACACCGTGATTCAGCGCCGTATATCAACCACAACATACGAACCGCTCGCTTATGGAATCGACAATGGAGGAAAGCCGTACAAGAAATATGTAGGCAAGACATTCGTGCCAGTTCTTCCGCATCTCGACCTGGCTTACAAGCACAACAACTGGTTCGCCTCTTTCCATTTCGGAGTCATCTCCGGAGGCGGCAAAGCCAAATATGAGAACGGACTCGGCTCTTTCGAGGCTCCTGTGGCAATGATCCCGGCCGTAATCAACACTCTTGCCGGAGCGCAGATGGTGACCCACTATGATGTTGACACTGACCTTGTCGGCGAGCAGTACAATTTCGCCGGGCAGCTCAACCTCGGTTACAAGATCAACAAGAACTGGAGTGTTTCAGCTGGTCTGCGCCTGAATGTGCTCAAGAACAACTATGTGGGCAACATCCAGAACATCATGCTTGAATATGGCGGAACAATGCTGCCTGCCGCTAATGTGCTCGGAGGAGTCATCTCCACGCTTTCGGGCGGAGCTGTCACTCCTGAGCAGGGAGCTGGAATGGCTGCCGGACTCGTTGGTGACAAGAGGCTTGACGCTTCCCAGAAAGACATCGCTTTCACTCCGATTCTATCTGTTCATTACAAGACCGGAAAATTTGATTTCGCCGCAAGATATGAGTTCAACACCAGGGTGCGTCTTGTGAACGACACCAAGGAGAATTCTACCGGAGTCGCCCAGTTTGACGATGAGAAAGAGATTGCCGCCGATCTTCCGGCAAACCTGAATATTGGTGGCACATTCTCTCCAAGGACCAATGTGAGGCTCTCACTCGGTTTCAACTATTATTTCGACAAGCAGTCAAAACAGTATAACGGTGACACTGACATGAGTGACAAGACAGATTATCTCGAGCACAACTCTTACGAGATTCTCGGAGGCGTCGAGTGGGATGTCAACAAGGTTCTCACCCTCAGTATCGGTGTGAACAGCAGCACTTTCGGATTTGGTGACGAGGCCAGGTACATCTCTGATATGAGCTTCTCCACAAGCTCCGTGTCAGGTGGCCTCGGCGCCAGCATCAGGGTGACTCCGAAAATCGCGATAGACCTGGCTGTATACAAGACATTCTTCCTGAATTTCTCCAAGGACCAGTCTGATTATGGCGGATACGGAAAGAAGATGTATGACCAGCTCGCACCGATGCTCGGACAGCTTGCAGCAGCCAATCCGGCTCTCGCCGAAAGACTTGCCGGATTCACTCCTGAGGCTCTTGCCATCCCTGGAAAAGAAGATTATTCAAGGAAGAGCATTGTTGCAGGTATCGGCGTGACATTCGCTTTTTGATGAGAGCCGTGGCTTTCAAATAGACTAAAACTTAAACTTCATAATTCAATTGCGATTCGGCCCGGAGATGGTTTGACTGCCATCCTCCGGGCCGGTTTCTGTAAAGCCGGCACGATATTGTAAGAGGATTTCAAAACAGCTTTTTAGGAATTGTTGGTAAAATATAGTATATTTACAAAATGATTTTATTTGGATTTCGATTATGAAGAAACCGGTATTGACTGCGGCACTGCTGACTGTGATGGTTTATGCCCAGGCCGCCAGGCTGTGCGAAACTTCTATAACAGCGGATGAACGTACATCTGTGTCGGATGTGCGCAGTGAGGCCCTTGTTTTCCGTCAGGCCCTCGAACTTTTCAATCACGGCATTTATGCAGAGGCACGAAACCTGTTTGTTTCTCTTTCCGGGAATGACTGCCGGGCTGAAGGATATGCTGCATTGTGCTCGGTGAAGATGAAATCTCCGTGCTATATGGCGGAGATGGAAAGATATCTGGAGAAATGTCCGTATTCTGGACTTGCAGGTCAGATACGTTATGCACATGCTCTCAATATGTTTGATGATGAGGATTATGCATCCGCGGCTGAATGGTTCGCCAAAGTGAGTCCTTCGGCTGCAGGGAGATCCGGTCTTGCGGAACTGACATTCAAGAAAGCCTATTCTGACTTTGAGACCGGGAATTCTGGCTCTGCTCTGGCAGGCTTCACCAAGGTGACGAGAATGCCAAAGAATGACTACCAGGCTCCATCGGCCTGCACTGCCGGTTACATTGAATATGAGAGGGAGAGGTTCGCGGAGGCGATTGACTGGTTTGTGAAGGCCTCTGATGATCCGAGATTTTCTGATATCTGCGCCTATTATATTATGGAGTGCCGGTTCATGAACAAGGACTACAAGTATGTTATGGAGCACGGGGAGGAAATGTACGGCAGGATTCCTGAAGAGCGCCGTCCTCATCTGGCCAGGATAATTTCAGAGTCCTATCTTGTCAGCGGGAATACGGCGAAAGCCAAAGAGTATTATGACAGGACGAATATTGCCCAGGGAAATGACAGGAAGGATTATTTCTATGCAGGCTCACTGCTCTATGCCCTTGAGGATTACAATGGTGCGATTGAGAATTATTCCCGTATGACGAACCGGACTGACTCTCTCGGCCAGATTGCGAATTACCAGCTTGGCTACAGCTATATCCAGACCAAGAACAAAGTGGCGGCAATGCAGTCTTTTAAAGATGCTGTGCTGAAGTACAACCCTGATATAGAGGAAGATGCGTTTTTCAATTATGCGAAGCTCGCATTTGACCTCAATAATGACCCGTCTGGTTTCAACAGCTATATCGCCAGGTATTCGGACAAGAAGCGGGGAGACAAGATATACAGCTATATGGCTCTTGCCGCATTGTACAGCCACGATTACGCCGCGGCGGTCGAGGCGTATGACAAGATTGATGTCCTGGATGCGGATATGCAGCGTAATTATATGAAAGCCAATTATCTGCGGGCAGAGCAGCTGATAGATGCAGGCTCTTACAGGAATGCTGTTCCTTGCCTCAAGGCAGCGGCCTATTATTCAGACAGGCGGTCTTCCCTGAACCAGCTTGCGAGATATTGGCTCGCTGAGTCTTATTATCGAGCCGATGACTATCAGGAGGCTGCGGATATGTTCAAGAATCTGTACAATATATCGGCTCTTGACGGAAAGAAGGAAGGCCGGCTTCTGCCTTATGACGTGGCTTATTGCTATTTCAAATCAGGTGATTACACATCAGCATCCAAGTGGTTCGATACATATCTTCAGTCCGGTGACAGACTGGAGCGCACGGACGCATTTACCAGGAAGGGAGACTGCTCGTTCATCAGCAAGGAATATGCGGAGTCCATAGTAAGTTATGAATCTGCTGTGAAGAACTCCCGGACAATGGATGATCTTTATCCATATTACCAGGCGGGACTCGCTTATGCCCTGACGGAGAATGTCAGCGGAGAAATACGTCTCCTTTCAGGTGCACTGTCCGCCTCTCCGTCGGCCAAATTCTGGTGCGAGACTGTATATGAACTTGGAAAGGCCTATATGTCAATTGGTGACAATGACAATGCATCTGGCTGTTTCGAGAGGATTGTGTCTTCCGGAAGGGACACCACATATCAGGCGAGGGCGCTGATAGGCCTCGGAATGATTTCCGCCAACCAGTCCCAGTATGAGGACGCTCTTGGTTATTACAAGCAGGTGGTAAGCAGGATGCCGTCCACTGACTATTCCAAGGACGCCCTGAGGGCGATAGAGTCCATTTATCAGACCCGTCAGGAACCTGAGCAGTACTATGCATATCTCAAGACAGTGTCAACCGGGGTTGAAATCTCGGATGCGGACAGGGAGTCAATGTATTTCAATGCCGCCGAGCAGATTTTCCTTGCGGAGAATTATCAGAAGGCCCTTGTGTCTCTACAGTCATATATGGATGAATATCCTCAGGGCTCGCAAATGAATCTGGCGTCTTTCTATATGGCTGAGAGCTACCGCAATCTTGGCAAGAAAGAGCAGGCCTGCGACTGGTATAGGAAAGTCATCGAGAGCGGAGAAGGCTCTTTCGTGGAGGTATCATCCCTCAGTTTCGCCAATCTGTCATACAGTTTGGAGCGCTATGACGATGCCTATGCCGGATACAAGGCTCTGCTTGATAATGCCAGAATCGAGAACAACAAGTATACTGCTGTTGTTGGAATGATGAATTCGGCCTATGCTGCAAAGAACTATGAATCAGCTATTTCGAATGCCGAGGCTGTTATTGCGGAGAAGCCTGGCAATGCTGATGACAAGCGCCGTGCGCAGTATGTGCAGGCCAAGTCTTACCTTGCTACAAGTGACAGGGCAAAGGCTCTTTCCATAATGAAGACATTGTCCGCCTGCACCTCTACTCCGGAAGGTGCCGAGGCATTCTATCTCCTGATTCAGGACAGCTATGACCAGGGCAAATTCACCGATGTGGAGAACCAGGTGTATATATTCTCTGATTCCGGAACCGACCAGACGTACTGGCTTGCGAAAGCCTTCATTCTTCTTGGTGACGCGTTCGCGGAGAGGGGTGATTTCAAACAGGCCAAAGCCACATTTGAGAGTGTCCGGGACGGCTATACGCCTGAGTCAAAGGAGGATGATGTCCTTGACAATGTCAATATGAGGCTCAACAAACTTTCTGAAAATGCTGAATAGACTATGATGATGGCAAATAAAAAAATATATCTCGCCCTGCTGTCCGGACTGCTTTTCGGCGCAGGACGGTCTGATGCACAGAATTTCAATCCCACTGTCTCTGTTACAAGGGCGTATGAGGGAAAACTGATGGAAGTGCACAAGCCTTCTATTGAAATGAATGTGCCGGATTCTTTGACCAAGTTCAATCTGGATTTCGATTATTCGGTCTTCGAGAACCCATATAAAGGCTCATACGATTTCAAGCCATACACCCTTGATATGAAACCGGTACAGGAGCCTTATTCGGGCCGTTCTCTATATCTAAAGGCAGGAGCCGGATGGCTGATGCGTCCATATATGGACTTCGTTTGGGAGCCTCAGTTCAAGAAGCGCTTCAGGATGTCACTCTATGCCACACACCGTTCATTCATAGGTAAATATGGTATTGAAGGGCTTGATGCGAAATCCAATATTGACCTTCTTGACGGCAAAATGGATGGCTACGATATGGAGACCAGGGCGGGTATCCGTGGAAGAGCCGATTTCGACAAGGGTTTTCTTTCATTTGACGCCGGCTATCAGGGAATACATACCAAGGACTCCATATCCGCTGTCGGTTGGAATGCTGCGAACGCAAGTCTCAGAGTCCGTTCAGTCAATCCCGGTGATACGTATTTCTTCTATGACGCAGGCATTTACTGTAGGTATGGCACCCAGGGAGTCGCACCGTCCGGCTGTCTGAAAATGAGTGACATAGATTTTCTTGGATCTTTCGGACCTGTGGTAAGACAGCACAACAGCTTTCTTGTTGATCTTGGCGTCGGAGTGACTGCATATTCCTCCCTCTTCTCATCCACGAACGGTGTTTTCAGCGTAACCCCGAAGTATGTCATTGACCGGAGCCGCTGGAATATGACTCTTGGAGCGCAAGTGGCACTGAGACTCGGTTCGGGAGATGTATTCAATGGCAGTGAACTGAATACAGGCAAGGGACAGATAGTATATCCTGACGTTCATATCGGAATCAAGGCGGTGAAAGATTATCTGAACATATATCTCTCAGCGACAGGAGGACTTGACCGCAATTCATATGCGTCCCTCAAGGAGAAGAGACATTTCTTCAATCCTTACTACAGTACCGGGTTCGGCCCAATGTCACAGAATACAGTTGAAAGGTTCAACCTTGCAGCCGGTCTCGAAGGCAACATTTCGGGAAAGTTCCGCTATGACGTGAGATTCGGATATGTTTCGTACAAAGACGCTCCTGTTGATGCCGTTTATTACAGCAGCAACACATTGGAGACAGTTATGCTTCCGGCATTGGCTTTCAAGACGTTCGACCTTGTATATTCGGACATCCTGCTCCAATGGGAATCCAGGGACGTCAGTGTCGATTCACGTTTCCATATCAAATCCTCGAATCTTGATGAACACATTGAACCGTGTTTCGAACCTTCGTTTTTCAGTGGCGATTTGAAGGCCAAGTATAATTATAAGAAACGCATATTCGCTTCTGTGACAGCTGATTTTGCATCACGCAGAAGCGGTTTTGCCAACAATGCGGCCATCTCTGCGGGAGAGGATGAACAAATCATTTTTATGAAGTGCCATATCCCTGCCTATGTCAATCTGGGCGCTGAACTGGAATTCGCTCTGACAAGAACCTTCTCATTATGGCTTAGAGGAGACAATCTGCTGAATATGAATGTGCAGCGCTCTCCTTTCCATTATCAGGGAGGCATCGGCCTCACAGCAGGAATCTGTCTGAACTTATAAACGTTCAGCGACTACAAGATAATTTTCGCCCCGGGGCTTCCCGGGGTTTTGCTTCTCCGCGAAGTCCATCCGGAGCCCGAAAAGGTGAAACTTCCCGCCTGACCTGCATCCGGTGCGTTTCCTCAGCTCGTCGCTTGTCATCGGTATGTTTCTTGAGGTCACGTCGCATTCCGGCCATTGAGCTCCGACGGATTTGATTGTTTTCTTGCTGAGAGGCAGTATCTGCTTTATGGCGAATGTTTTGCCGAATCCGGCAATATCGCCTGAAGGCATTTCCGGGGAGAAATATATGTGGGTGTGAATCCCGGCCTTTCTTATTCCGAAACAGCAGATCTCATTGAACAGTCCAGACTTTGCAAGGGCTTTCCCCGGCTCGAACAGGTAGCGCATTCCATACGCTTCGTCAATGTTGTGCATAAGGGATGGGGAATTGTCCGGGATATTGCCGTCATTTCCGCGATTGAACCTCATTGTGTTGCCGTTGTCATATACCACTGTGGAATGCTCCTTATGACACCCGTCGGACTTCACGGCAAGGACAAGCACCTCTTTACATTCTCCTGAGGACGCAATGCAGTGGACTTCAATGACATCCGCCCCGTTTGCCTCAAGCCGTCCGCTGACCATAGTGATGTCAGCCATAGGAGACAGTTTTATCATCAGATTTTTCGAGCAACTGAAGATTTGAGGGAGGAGCCCGAGCACGTCAGGGCTGCATTCTTCTATCAGGAACACTTTGCTGCCCTCCGCTGATCTTCTTGCAGGATCAATGTAGATGATATCCGGTGAGAATTCCTTCAGTCTGGCCCACAATGCCGTTTCATCTTTCGACGCGCAGAAAGTTTCAATCTCGATATTGTCCAGTCCGAGCACCTTGAAATTATGTCTGGCAGCTTCAGCCCTCGACGAATCCATCTCATTGTACAGCACTTTCTTGAAATGTGCGGCAAAGGCAGAACAGTCAACGCCCAGGCCTCCTGTCAGGTCAGCTATACGTCCCCCTCCTGAAATTTCAGCGGCCAGGCGGGCTTTATATCCGGCTGTCTCTTCGGAACTGCATTGCTCGGCACAAAGCCTGTCAGGGTAAAAAATGTCCGGTTCTGAATGCCATCGTGGAAGTTTTGACCGGATTTTACGTCTGCATTCAATGGCGGTCACAGCCTGCTCCATATCAATCTCCGGCCATCTGCCTTTTGCGAAAAGAAGTCTGGATGTGTCGTCGGAAGCGTGTTCCAGTATAAATTCCTTGAATGTCATCAAAACTTGATTTTTTATCCTTTCAAAAATACAGATAATTCCTTATTTTTGCAAAGAGTTTAAAACGCATAATTATGGCAAAAGATTTCAAAGAAGTCGCTCAAAGCTGGCTTGAAGGGGATTTCGATCCCGAGACAAAAGGCAAAATCATAGAGTTGCGCAACAGTGATCCCGCAGGATTCGAGGATGCCTTCTACCGCAATCTTGAATTCGGTACCGGAGGTCTCCGCGGCATTATGGGTGTCGGTACCAACCGTATGAACAAATACACTGTAGGTATGGCCACCCAGGGTCTCGCGAATTATATCAAAGCCCACGCAGCTGACTGCAAGGATGCCTATGGTGACCCGATCAATCCTGACGATGTGAGAGTCTGCATCTCATTTGACAGCCGTAACAACAGCAAGCTGTTCGCCAAGATTACTGCCGATGTGATGAGCGCCAACGGAATGCACGTTTTCCTTTTTGACAATATCAGGCCTACGCCGGAGCTCAGCTACGCCATCAGGTTCAAAAGGGCCATAGCCGGTGTTATGGTGACTGCTTCCCACAATCCCAAGGAATACAATGGTTACAAGGTATTCTGGTCTGACGGAGCCCAGATTACCTCTCCGGTTGACAAGGACGTCGTTGCCGAGGTCGCCAAGATAGCCGAGCCTTCCCAGGTTCGTTTCAAAGCAGAGGAGGAATGTGGAGAGATTGAAATGATGGGCAAAGATGTTGATGAACAGTATCTCAATGACATTCTTTCACTTATGCTCTCGCCTGAGGCAAGAAAACGCCATCCTGAGCTTAAATTTGTCTATACTCCGCTCCACGGATGCGGCGTGCGTCTCGTGCCTGAGTGCCTGCACCGCCTCGGGTTCACCAATGTTTACCACGTGCCTGAGCAGGATGTGAGCGACGGTGATTTCCCTACAGTGCAGTCCCCGAACCCTGAGGAGCCTGCAGCTATGAAAATGGCTCTTGAGGTTGCGGACCGCGAGGGTGCCGATGTGGTTCTTGCCACTGACCCTGATGCTGACAGAATGGGTATAGCTGTGCGGGACAACGATGGCAAGATGCTGCAGCTCAATGGAAACCAGACAGGTTCAATCATCACATATTACATTCTGAGCCGCTGGAAGGAACTTGGAAAACTCAATGCCGGAGCTTATGTTGTGAAGACAATCGTCACTACAGAGCTTATCCGCGAGATAGCCGAGAGCTTTGGTGTCAAGGTTTACAACGTGCTTACCGGCTTCAAGTATATCGCCGAGATTGTGAAAAGGAATGAAGCGACTGGTGAGTTCATCTGCGGAGGTGAGGAGAGCTACGGGTTCAATGTCGGCCAGTATGTCCGTGACAAGGATGCCCAGATAGCCTGCGCTATGGTAGCGGAGTGCGCCGCCTGGGCAAAGGACCAGGGACTTACTTTGTACCAGCTTCTCCAGAAAATCTACAAAGAGTACGGTTACAGGAAGGAAGGTCTTACTTCTCTCGTGCGCAAAGGCAAGAGCGGAGCGGAGGAGATCCAGAAAATTATGGCTGATATGCGCCAGACACCTCCGGCAGACCTTATCGGCTCTCCTGTTGTCAAAGTCGTGGATTATCTCAAGACTGAAGAGACTGGCCTTCCGTCTTCGAATGTGCTTCAGTTCTTCGATGCTGACGGAGATGTAGTGTCTGTACGTCCTTCAGGAACAGAACCAAAGATTAAGTTCTATTTCGGAGCCAAGGGGGATGACGCAGATGCCAAGATCGAGCGCCTTAAAGCCCAGTTTGTGAAATAAATTATTATAAATATCCTCCGCCGGCCGGGCTGCCTGCTGTCACGTGGCGGACACCGGCCGGCATTATCTGTCACCACTGCTATGACTCCATTTCATAATTCCATTTTCCTCGCGGTATTGCTTTTTGTTTCCTGCAGTTCTGCTGATGGAACTCGCTATGATAATGAAAAGGGCTCAGCTGCACCGGAGCGCTGAATCTTGACGGTGGCGGCTCTACCGGTATGATGGTCGGAAGCTCTCACGTCAATGACATAACTACAGGCGGCAACCGTCCGGTTATGGCAACAGCCGGCTTCTTCAAAAAGTGACGGCCTGGGGGGATAAGCCTTATTATTACGATTTTTTATAAAAATGTTGTAATTTTGAAGATTGATGTAAATAAATCTATAAATTACAAATTGTTCCAGTTATGGTGAATGTAGCGATCTTTGTTTCGGGCAGCGGAACCAATTGCGAGGCTCTGATAAAACATTTCCGGAATTCTGAAAATGTGAATATAGCGTTGGTGCTCAGCAACAGGCCTGATGCTTATGCGCTTGTCAGGGCGACAGGACTCGGGGTTGAGACGGTGGTTGTGCCTAAAAAGGATTTCAACAGGGAAGAGATTCTTATGCCGTTGATGGCAAAATACAGAATAGATTTCATAGTGCTGGCAGGTTTTCTTCTCGTTGTACCGGATTTTCTTATCAATGCATATCCGCGCCGAATGATCAACCTGCATCCTGCTTTGCTGCCGAAATTCGGAGGTATAGGAATGTACGGGCATCACGTGCACGAGGCTGTCAAGGCTGCCGGCGAGAGTGAGACCGGTATGACTGTCCATTATGTGAGCAATGAGGTTGATGGCGGAGAAATAATCGCCCAGTATTCAACACCTGTTCTTCCTGAAGACACTCCGGACCAGATCGCCGAGAAAGAGCATATTCTCGAAATGAAGTATTTCCCTATAGTTGTCGAGAAAGTGCTCAATGAGCTATAACATTACCGGAGATTCCGATTCATAAGATTAATATCTAACAATTAATTCAGCCCCGCAGCCGGACTTTGTCTTTCACAAGACTGGGAACTCTGCGGGGCTCGTTCAATTATTATAGTGAAGCGTTTTTTTGGGAATAATGATTTGTCAGTATATTTATTCAATCTACTTTTGCAAATCTAAATATAATTAGTCTTGGAAAGTGGACAAAAAGACAAAATTTACGGACAGATAGACAATTGTTCTTGCCGGTTTGACAAATTATTTTACATACAGTGTCAAATTTTTTGACACTTTTTATGTCTTTTGTTCTGGTATTATATTGTGAATCAACAATTTGATAACTATGGCACGTTGATGGATACAAGCTGCTTAAAAAAGAACAGCATAATATGCGGAAACAATTAGTATCAACATTATTCATCATCATTATTTCCGGTTATTGCGTTGCGGCGCAGGAACCTGTGCGGACCGAAGAAACTGCTCAAATGACATTGAAGCAATGTATGCAGTATGCCGTTGACCATTCATATAAAGTGATTACTTCAGGAACCGAGATTTCAGATGCGAGAGTCGACCGCCTGGAGGCGTTGCTCAGGGCTTTCACCCCGAGTCTCGAAGCCAACAGCTACGGCTACTACAACTTCGGCCGTTCGGTCGATCCTGAGACCAATACTTATGTCTCAATAACTTCATTCAACAACGGGTATTCAGTCTCTGGAGGAATTACGATTTTCAATGGATTTTCCGCGGTGAACAATATCCGCATTGCCAATACTTCGGTTCAGATGGGTATTGACAAAGAGCGCCAGACAATCGACCAGATCTGTCTCGCCACGATGGAAGCATTCTATAATGTGGTCTATTACAAAGAATTGTCAGAGATATTGAAATCCCAGAAAGCAACTGCGGAGTCATCTCTCTCTCTTGTTAAGAAGCAGGAAGAACTTGGCCAGAAGGGCTATGCCGATGTTGTCGAGATGGAGGCTGATCTCGCCGACTGGAGCTATAAACTGATCGATGCTGAAAACAGGCTTGCTGATGCTTATATAACATTGAAAGACATTATGTTCTGTCCTGCGGACGAAAAATTGTCCATCGACTCCGGCATAGTCTCAAAGGATTACGTGGACCCTTATGGAAGGTCATTTCTGCAGGAGAAAGAACGTGATGACTATTCGGACATAGCGCGGCTCAATCCTGCGGTCCGCATTGCAGGTAACGCTTTGCGTACAGCCCGTTATGAACTAAATAGCGCCAAATGGAGGTTCACCCCGTCCCTTACGTTTTACGGTGGATGGTCGACAAGCTATTACACATATCCAGGGAAAGAGGGCTATGTCACCACTCCGTTCAATACCCAGTTCAGGAATAACGGGGGAGAGTATCTCCAGCTGTCTCTTTCGTTTCCGATTTATGACAGATTGTCAAGAGTTTCCAATCTGCGCAGAAAGAAAAATGCCTATATGAAAGCTAATGCTGAATATGAAGGAAAACTTCGTGAAGTCGAGGCTGAAATACATCGCGCTGTCCAGGACAGGGACGGGGCGTCAGCAGCTTTTCTTCAGGCCGACAGGAGAGCTGAAGTGCAGGAAGTGGCCTGGACGCTGAACCGGAGGAAGTATGAGGAGGGCCTGGTGTCCGCTTTGGATTACCAGAAAGCGGCGGACAACTATCTGAGTGCCAAGGCAGAGCGATTGAATTCCCTGCTTCAGTTCTATCTGAAGCGCAGCGTCGTGGATTATTACAACGGTATTCCTTATATCGATCAGTTTTAATGCGTATATCGACAGGTCACTTGCCTATATACTGTCATCTCGACAGGAGTTGCGAAGCAACGTAATGGAGAGATCAAGAATAAACGAATAAATGATAAAATAATGGATAAGATCATCGAAAAGAAAAAAGGCTTTGCTGCCGCCTTTACAAAAAAGGCATTGCCTTACTGGGGCCTTGGGCTTCTTGCCATTTTTATTCTCTGGCTCTTTTTACGGGACAGTTCCCCGACCCTCAGAGTAAATGGAGATTCATTGACAATTAATGAGGTGACTCGAGGAGAGTTTAATGACTATATCCGTGTCAGCGGGCAGGTCCAGCCGATGACAACAGTGCAGATCAGTCCTCAGGAGGGCGGTGTTGTGGAGAAAAT
>JAQXHU010000031.1 GCA_029007435.1 Bacteroidales bacterium | reverse complement strand
CTTCTGTAAATGCCGCGTTGAGGTGCTGCGTGGCGCAATGCGTACAGTGCGTTGGCCTTTGCTCTCATTGAGTTGCAATCCCTCTGAAAACAATTATTTGCGACTTGCGAAACCCAAGTAACTTAATAGTATAGTAATTTTATGGATATCAGGATATTGCCCAGCAATGTAGCCAATATGATCGCGGCGGGTGAGGTCGTGCAGAGACCTGCCTCCGTGGTCAAGGAACTGATGGAGAACGCTGTGGATGCCGGGGCTGGACAGGTTACCGTGATATTGACAGATGCCGGAAGGACATTGATACAGGTCATAGACAACGGCTGCGGGATGACGCCCGACGAGGCGGTGCTGTGCTTCGAGCGACACGCAACTTCGAAAATCATCACGGCCGACGACCTTTCCGACATCTCCACATTCGGATTCAGGGGCGAGGCATTGGCATCAATAGCTGCCGTCGCAGAGGTGACGCTCAAGACCAGGCGCCCGGAGGACGAAGTCGGCTGTAAAGTCGAATTCGCTGATTCAAAGCACATTTCCACGGAAGAAATATCCACTCCTGCTGGTTCGAATTTCGCAGTCCGTAATCTGTTCTACAATGTGCCCGCGAGGAGAAAATTCCTGAAGTCGGACAATGTGGAATTCCGCCATATCGTGGAAGAATTCACCAGGGTGGCGCTGACCCGCCCGGAGACCGGATTCACACTGATTCACAACGGCAAGGAAATATTTGTGCTCAAGCCTGCCAAATCATTGAAGTTCAGGATACAGGACCTTCTTGGCAATAATGTGGTCAGCCAGGTTGTGGATGTCTCCGCTGACACTTCGGTTGTAAGAATAACCGGCTATGCGGGCAGACCTGACCAGGCCCGCAAGACCCTCGGCAACCAGTTCTTCTTTGTAAACGGAAGATTCTTCAGAAGCCCGTATTTCCACAAGGCGGTGATGAGCGCCTATGAGAATTTGCTTCCACAGGGTGCCACCCCTTCGTATTTTCTTTATCTTGAAGTGGATCCACACTCGATAGACGTGAATATCCATCCTACAAAGACTGAGATAAAGTTCGAGGATGACAGTGTCATCTTCCAGGTGATTTATGCCTGCCTGAAAGAGGCTCTTGGCCGTAACTCATTCGGTGCCGTTATGGATTTCGACAGGTCAAATATGCCTGAGCTGCCGACATTCAGCAACGATTTCGAGAAATTCAGACCTGAGACAGTGCGGCCGGATGTAAGCTTCGACCCTGACTACAATCCTTTCGAGCCTCAGTCAGTATCCGGACCGTCGTCTGCTGTGTCATCAGACGCAGAGCCGCGGGAAGACATTTTTCCGGCTTGCCGGGGAACCGGCCAGTATGTGGACAGACGCGAGGATTATGGTAAACTATTCGAAGACAAAGTGCTTTCCCAGCCTTCTGTCATTACTGCGGGAAAGAAGTATATTGTTTCACCGGTGAAAGACGGAATATTAATAGTCAACGTCAGAAGAGCCCGGGAGAGAATATTTTACGACAGATTTCTGAAAGCCCTGGGCGGAGGGGAGCACGCCAGCCAGTGCGCTCTTTTCCCTGTCCAGGTTGCCGTCGGAGTGGACAACAGGCTGGTGTTCGACGAACATTCGGAGATGCTCCGGAGTCTTGGCTTTGACATCGCACCTTTCGGAAATGACACGATTGTGGTCAACGGAATGCCGGAAGGTTTCCAGGTGGACCAGCGCAGTGTGGAGGCGGCGATGGCTGACGTCCTGATAATTCTCACGGAGAACCATACCTCCCTCCCGGGAATGATGGAGGCGGCGATGGCCGAGAAGTTTGCCAGGATGGGCGCTGCGGAATGCCGGGACGTCGAGACTCCGGCGGAGGCCAAGAGCTTGCTGGACAGTATATTGTCCTGCTCGAATTCAGAATATACAAGTTCCGGACGCAAGATAATGACAGTCCTGTCGCCGGATGATATTGACAAATTTTTTAATGGAAAATGAGTTATTACAATTATAACGGGAATTACGGGGGAGGAAGTTTCCTTTCCAGCATTCCGCCTGTAACGAAGAACATCATCGCCATCAACTTGCTCCTGTTCATAGCGACACTTGTCAACGAGCAGTTTATGGTGCAGAATTTCGCTATGTTCTATCCTGCCTCTCCATTCTTCAGGCCTTGGCAGATAGTCACCCATATTTTTATGCACGGAGGATTCTGGCACATATTCTTCAATATGTACACCCTCTTCATTTTCGGAACAGTGCTTGAGCGCAGCCTTGGATCGCGGAAATTCATCATTTTCTATTTCGTCACCGGGCTCGGGGCCGTGGCGTTGCATACTGGCGTCGAATGGCTCCAGGCAGTTTCATATCTGTCTTCCGGAACCCCGGCCGCGGTTGCGGGATACCAGCGCCTTCTGTACACGCCGACCCTTGGCGCTTCCGGAGCCATATATGGTGTGCTGATAGGCTATGCGATGCTTTATCCAGACTCTGTCCTGACTTTGATTTTCCCTCCTATATCATTGAAAGCCAAATGGTTCGTGTTGATTTTCGCAGCTATTGAACTCTTTACGGGAGTGGCCGGAACAAGCGATGGAGTGGCGCATTTCGCACATCTCGGCGGTATGTTGTTCGGCTGGCTGCTCATCCGATGGTGGAGAAAGAGGGGCAAATTGTATTGATAGAGTATGGCAGGTAAAAACGGCAGGCGGCACAGCATTTTCTTCGGAATCACGGCCAGGACGTTGATGACAATATCGGCGGCCCTGCTTTTGTTGAGCTACCTTGCCAGCTATATCAATCCGGCCAAGGCCTGGTATATGACCATTTTCGGTCTGCTATATGCTCCTCTGCTGATAATCAATCTGTTGCTTTTTGTATGGGCCGTTTTCAGGCATTCCCGGACAGCTCTTATCCCGCTGATAGCCCTTGTGCCTTCTGTGTTCCTCGCCGGAAAATATTTCCATTTCAGTGACCGGGGTGAAGACAATCCGGAAGGCCTTAAAATCATTTCTTACAATGTGGGCCGCTTCGCCCTGTCACAGTACGGGGACTACAACTCCTGGAAAGAATGCTGCGACTCGCTGATGGTTTTTCTGAAAACGAGGGATGCTGACATAATCTGCCTTCAGGAGTTCTATGCCGACAATGTGGCCGCGATGCGCAAATATATTGCCACCAAGATGAAAGGTTACAATCTCAGCTATTTTGTCAATGAGAATTCCTATTCCTGTTCCGGAAATGTGACTCTGAGCAAGTTCCCGGTTAAGGACAAAGGCCGTATTGACTTCGAGCACAGCGCCAATCTCGCCCTTTACACGGATTTTGACATAGGCGGAACACGGCTCCGGGTGTACAACTGCCATTTCCAGAGTTACAATATATCCCTGTCGCATCTCGCCCAGTCAATGGAAGATGATTACCGCAAGACGGTCAGGGAGACAGAAGAGAAAATGAAGAGATCAATCATAAGGAGGCCGGTGCAGGTGGAACAGGTGATGGACAATATAGAGAACTGTCCGGTCGAAGCGCTTGTGGCTGGGGATTTCAATGACACTCCGATGTCGTACACGTATTTCCGGCTGAGCCGCAAGCGTAAAGACTCATTCGAGGAGGCCGGCAGCTGGAGCGGCGCCACATTCTCCAGATTCAGACCGTTCCTGAGAATTGACTACATTCTCTTCCCGAAGAGATATAACGCTCTGTCCCACAAGGTTTTAGATAAAGGATATTCAGACCATTTCCCGATAGAGGCAGTGCTGGATATCAATAAATGAAAATTCTGTTTATATGGAAAACAAGACAATCAGATACGCTGAAGCTCTTTCGGAGGCTCTCAAGGTGCTCCGCGGCGGAGGCGTCATCCTGTATCCGACCGACACAATATGGGGTATCGGATGCGATGCCACGGATCCGGAAGCTGTCGCAAGGGTATATGAGATAAAGAAACGCTCTGACAGCAAGGCGCTTGTCCTGCTGGCCTGCGATATGGATATGGTGTGCAGATACGTCAGGGAGATTCCTGACGCGGCGATCCAGCTGGTGGAGGTCAATGACCGTCCGATGACCATAATATATCCGGGCGCAATTTGCGGCAATCCTCCTGCAGAAGGTGAGAAACCATTGGCTGACAGGCATTTTTTGGCCTATAACGCCGTCGCTTCAGATGGAACTGTCGGCATTCGCATCCCTGATATGGATTTCTGCAGGGACCTGATTTTCAAATTGGGCCGTCCGATAGTTTCCACTTCCGCCAATATTTCCGGGGCTGCATCCCCGGGGAAATTCGCTGATATTCCGGATGAGATAAAGAACGCAGTTGACTATATTGTAAAGCCGCCTCTCGAAAAAGACTCTACCGGTCTGGCGTCCCAGATAATCAAGGTCGGACTTCGTGGAGAGATTCAGATAATCAGGGAATAGAATATGGAGATTTTCTGGACAGACAATATCGAAGGGGGGCTTTGCGTGCTCGGACCTGACGAGTCGGCACATTGCGTCCGTGTTCTCCGTCACCGTGCCGGGGACAGTATCTGTGTCATCGACGGCGCCGGCACGATGTACGACTGCGTCCTGGTTTCAGATTCTCCGAAAGAGGCGGTGGCGAGAATCGAGAAGGCCAATCCCGGATGGGGCTCGCATCCGTACACACTTACGATGGCGGTCTGTCCGACCAAGAACATAGACCGTTACGAATGGTTTGCGGAGAAAGCCGTGGAAATAGGTGTTGACAAGATAGTTCCGGTGATAGGAGACCATTCGGAGAGGAAAGTTCTCAAGACTGAGAGAATGAGGAAGATTCTCCTTTCAGCAGCCAAGCAGTCCCTGAAATCAACTGTTCCGTCGATTGACGAGCCAATATCTGTGAGGGAGTTCATCCGGTGTACAAAGGATTCGGAGGCATTGAAACTCATCGCATATTGTTTTGAGGATGAAACGCATCCCCGTATTTCGATAATGCAGGCTCTCGCACAGAGTGACTCTACGGACTGCATTGTGCTGATAGGCCCGGAAGGGGACTTCTCAGCGGCTGAAGCATCTCTGGCGATGGAGGCCGGCTACAGGCCTGTGCATCTGGGAAGTTCCAGACTGAGAACCGAGACAGCCGCTCTTGCCTCTGTCTTCGCATTGTATTGCAACAGAATGAAATAGAATCTTTTAAACTATGTTCATAGGCGTAATATCCGATACACACGGTGTTTTCAGCCAGGAGATCAAGGAGTTCCTCTCTCCGGTGGACCAGTTGTGGCACGCCGGGGATTTCGGCGGGGGAATTGAGTTTGCTGACTCCATTGCCGCATTCAAGCCTTTGATGGGAGTGTACGGCAACTGCGACGGGCAGGATATCCGGCTTGTCCATCCGGAGCACCGCTTCTTCGAATGTGCCGGGAAGAAAGTGCTGCTCACTCATATCGGTGGGCGTCCGGGACATTACGACAGGCGGGCGGCAGAGCTGATTAGGCAATATGCTCCGGATATCTTCGTCTGCGGCCATTCCCACATCCTGATGGTGAAGAATGACGCCTTCCGGAATATGCTTTATATCAATCCCGGAGCCTGCGGAATCCAGGGATGGCACATTGAGCGGACAGCGCTCCGCTTCCATATTGATAGCGCCGGCATCCACGATATGGAACTTTTCCGTCTTCCGCGCCGTTAAAACCATTTAGTAATGAATATTTTAGCTTTATACTAACAATATTTGAAAATTTCTTTGCGAAAATCAAAAAACTGTGTACTTTTGCGCCGAAAAAGTTGACATACGGTCTTTGAGAGTAAAGAATCCGTTGTCTGCTTACAAGTTTAACTAGTTATCTATAGTGTAAAGCTATGAAGAAGGTATTTATGTCTTTAGCAGTAGTTGCTATGATGGTCGCTGCTGCATCTTGCGGAAACAACAACGCAAAGAAAGCAGAGGCTGCAGCTGAAACAGCTGCTTGCTGCGATTCCACCAAAGCTGAGGCTTGCTGCGATTCAACAAAAGCCTGCAGTGACACTACTGCCTGCTGCGGTTGCTGCGACAGCACAAAATGCGAATAATCTGAGTGCGGATTTCTCCGCCCGGGATTTACATTTTGGATGCGGTACCTTGAGGAGACTCAAGATGCTGCTTTTTTTATGCGTTTTTTTGACTATCTTCGTGTGCGGATTATTTAAATCGGAATCGATATGGCGGTGTCCAAAGACAAGACAGTATGGTTCTGCAAGAATTGCGGAAACGAGAGCACGAAGTGGATGGGGCGGTGTCCGGCGTGCGGAGAATGGAACACTATGGTGGAGAGCGTTGTGGCTACTGGGAAACCTTACCGCAACCAGCCTGCCCGCCAGGCTTCCGGAAACAGGCCGGTGCACCTGAAGGAGATTGATTCGTCGGCGGAATGCCGCTTGTCACTCGGGATGGGCGAGATTGACAGGCTGCTTGGCGGCGGCATTGTCAGGGGCTCGCTCGTGCTGGTCGGGGGAGAGCCGGGAATCGGCAAGTCCACTCTGTCACTTCAGATTCCGCTGTTCTCGCCAGGGCTGAAGACCTTGTACGTGTCAGGTGAGGAAAGTGCCAGACAGGTCAAGATGCGTGCGGACAGACTTGGTGGAGATGATTCCAACTGCTTCATTTTCAGTGAGACGGATATGGGCAACATAATAGCCCAGGCTGAGTCCCTGAGACCTGACCTTATGGTGGTCGATTCTGTCCAGACGATGTTCTCCGCCAATGTGGAATCGTCAGCCGGTTCCGTTACGCAGATAAAAGAAGTCACTTCGATGCTGCTGCATTTCGCCAAGGTCTCAGGCATTCCGGTGATTCTTATAGGCCATATCACGAAAGACGGTTATATCGCCGGCCCGAAGATTCTGGAGCATATCGTGGACGTTGTCCTCCAGTTCGAAGGGGACAACAAAGGCTCTTACAGGATTCTCCGCAGTATCAAGAACAGGTTTGGTTCGACATCCGAGCTGGCTGTCTTCGAGATGACAGGCAAGGGTTTGCGGGAGGTTACCAATCCTTCCGAAATGCTGATTCCTATGCACGAGGAAGGCCTGAGCGGTACAGCCATCTGCGCCACATTGGATGGGTTAAGACCGTTTCTGTTTGAAGTCCAGGCGCTTGTCAGCACGGCTGCTTATGGAACGGCCCAGCGCTCGGCCACCGGTTTCGATGTCCGGAGGCTGAATATGCTTTTGGCCGTTTTGGAGAAGCGCGCCGGATTCAAGCTCAATATGAAAGATGTCTTCCTGAATATGGCGGGAGGAATGAGGATTTCAGACCCGGCATGCGATTTGGCTGTAGTCTGCGCTGTGCTCTCTTCCAATTTCGACTTCGCCATACAGCCAGACATCTGTTTCGCAGGCGAGGTCGGTCTGAGCGGAGAAATCCGGCCTGTGAACCAAACAGAAAGACGGGTCACCGAAGCGGCCCGTCTGGGATTCAAAAAGATTTACATTTCTTCGTTCTCGTCTCTGGACAGCGGAATCAAAGGCATTGAGACAGTCAGGGTTCCTGACGTTCCGGCCCTTGTCCGGACCCTGTTCAAAGGATGAGCGCTTCCTGATTATTTTCCTGCGATATGTTTCTCCCAGGCCCAGGCGGCAGCGAGAGTCTCCTCCACTGAGCGCTCGGCTTTCCATCCGAGTTTGCGGTTTGCAAGACCTGGATCAGCCCAGATGGCGGTCACGTCGCCGGCTCTTCGCGGAGCGAACTTGTAATTGAGTTTCACACCGTTGACCTTCTCGAAAGCATTCACCAGCTCAAGCACTGACACCGGACGTCCGGTTCCGATGTTGAATATCTCATAGTCTTTCTCCATCTTGCCGTCAAGCATTCTTGACACGGCATAAACGTGCGCCTTGGCGAGATCGACGATGTCAATATAGTCTCTTTGGCAGGTCCCGTCAGGAGTAGGGTAGTCGTTGCCGAAGATGCTCAGGCACTCTCTCTTGCCGATGGCTGTCTGGGTTATGAACGGAACCAGATTGTTCGGGACGCCTCTCGGAAGCTCGCCGATAAGCGCTGACGGATGGGCTCCGATAGGATTGAAATATCTCAGTGCGATACCTTTTATCGGGCCCTCCTTGTGAAGTCCAGGGGTCGGCTCCGAGCCGTATCTTGAGTATGCCGATACTGAATCTCTCAGTATGTCCTCGCATATCTGTTTAGTGTTTCCGTAAGGTGAGGTGGCTGGCTGACGTGGTGATTCCTCTGTGACAGGCAGTTTCTCCGGCTCTCCGTAAACGGTCGCTGATGAGGAGAAAAGCACGTTGCATCCGCCGTGTGTGCGGGCTGCCTCGATGACGTTGAGGAACGAGGACAGATTGTTCGTGTAATATTTGACAGGCTCTGCAACTGATTCTCCTACAGCCTTGAACGCTGCGAAATGGATGACTGCGTCAATCTGGAATTCGGAGAAAAGCTTGTTCACTGCGGAGAGGTCGCAGAAATCCATTTTCACGAACGGAATGTCCTCCCTCCCGGTGATTTTCTTGACTCCTTCGAAGCAGGTCATATCGCAGTTTGACATATCGTCAGCTACGACAACCTCGTACCCCGCCTCTATCAGTTCGACAGTGACGTGGCTTCCTATAAATCCGGCACCGCCGGACACAAGTACTCTTTTACTCATATTGTAAAAATGTTTATGTTTCCTGTCCAATTCTACAAATTTAATAAAAATCCGCTTTGTTGGGACAATACATCAGGATTAATTCTCTGAAGATTTCTATATTTGCCAGAAAGAAACAGAAATGGCAGAATGACAATATCCAGAATAATCACAATGGCGGCCTTGCTCTGTGCAGCCTGCTTCCAGTCCTATGCCCAGAATACTGCCCGTACTTCCCGGAAGACCTCGGCGCAGTGGTATGTTGACAGGAAAATGAAGGAGGAACCATTCCGTTCCGGGCTTGCCGGAGTGCTCGCCGTGAAAATGTCAGGTGACACCATAGCGGAATACGGAAGTCTCCGAAAACTGCTTCCCGCATCCAATACCAAACTGATTACCACCGGACTGGCAGTCAGGGTCCTCGGGCCGGAATACACGTACAGCACCGCAATCGGCTATGCCGGCAGGCTGGCTGGAGGAGTCCTGCACGGCGACCTGTACATAGTCGGAGGCGGTGACCCGACAATAGCTTCCCGTGATCCTGAGGCCCTGCCAGCTGATTCACTGTTCAGCTGCTGGAAATCAATCATTGAGAACGCAGGCATCCAACGTATTGAAGGCGACATTATCGGTGACGGACGGTATTTCGACGGGCCGATTGAGAATGATTCCTGGTCATACGGCGATCTCGGGACATATTACGGGGCGGGATGCAACGGCCTTTCATTTCATAGGAATATATTGAATGTCAATGTGATGCCCGGAGACAGGCCTGGCGCCCCTGTCAAGGTGACAAATCTCTATCCCTCCCTTCCTTGGATTGAGATGCGCAAAACCTGCATCACCGGACCTGCAGGCTCGGGTGACAATCTCTATCTTTTCAACACTGACCTTGCCCCGGTGGCCGAACTCAGAGGTTCTTTGGCGGTTGACAAAGGCCCGCGCAAAGAAGAGTGCAGCTTCAAGTTCGGGGCTCTTGCCTGCGCCTCGTATTTTCTTGATTACCTGAGGAAAAACGGGGTGGAAGTGGAAGGCGGGGCGGCTGATGTGGATTCTTATGGCAATATCCGGACAGTGCGCAGCCTCGGCGAAAGAAGAGACCGGCAGCTCCGGCCAGCAGAAAGTGTTGCAGATATGTGCATAATCGGTTCTGTTGAGTCTCCTTCATTGGGCGTGATAGCCCATACCACCAACAGCCGGAGCGACAATTTCTATGCTGAGACGTTGCTCCGGACAATAGCCAGGGAGCGTACGGGCTCAGCTTCCTATGATTCCTGCAAAGTGGTGATTGCCAGGGAACTGGATTCTCTTGATATTGATCCGTCCTATGGGATTCAGATGGTGGACGGAAGCGGTCTTGCCAGGCACAATTACATCTCCCCGGATTTTTTCTGCAGGTTTCTCGGGGCGATGGCAGCCCAGCCGTGCTTCCGGCAGTATCTCGCCACAATCAGCAGTCCCGGCGAGGCCGGGATGCGCTCCCGCCTGTCAGCCCAGCCTGCTGAGCTGAAATCCAGGATTCATATGAAAAGCGGCTCGATGAACGGAGTCCTCTGCTACAGCGGTTATATCCTGCCGTCTTCCGGCAAGGCTGAAGACACCGTTGTGTTCTCGATTATGACGAACAACTGCACAGGTCCGTCTTCTCCGGTCCTGCGTTGTATCGATGAACTTATTCCATTGATTGCGAAAGGTATGTGATTATTCCCAGCATTCTATGTCGGCTTCGGAATCCGGCATCATTGACTTGTGGAACTCCGGATCACGGCCTTCATGGCGCTGAGACATATAATTGTCCAGCAGGGCGAAAGCCTTTGGCGCAAGCTGGATGATGGCGGCGAGGTTCACGATTGTCATCAGCCCCATAGCTATGTCCACAATGCTCCAGGCCTGCTGGAGAGTCATCATCGAGCCGGCTATCACAGTCAGGCCGGTGACGATGCGGAAAGCGTTCACCGCTGACTTCCTGCCTGTTATGAATCTGATATTGGTCTCCGCATAGAAATAGTTGCCGATGATGGTGCTGTACGCAAACAGGAAAATAGCAGCAGTGATGAAGAATCCTCCTGATGCCCCGATATGTGATTCAAGTGCATATTTGGTGAGCAGAACCCCGTCATAACCGCTGTCATACAAGCCGGAGAGCAGAATTATGAATGCTGTGCAGGTGCACACTACAATAGTGTCGGTGAATACTCCAAGTGACTGGAGCAGACCTTGTTTCACTGGATGCGAGGTGCTTGCCACAGCTGCCGCATTGGGCGCGCTTCCTTCTCCGGCCTCATTGCTGAACAACCCGCGCTTCACTCCCTGCATTATCGCTATGCCCACGGCTCCTCCTGCCGCCTGCTCAATTCCGAAAGCGCTCTTGACAATCAGTGACAACATTGCCGGTATCTGCGTTATATTCATACATATCACGATAACTCCGAGAGTCACATAGCCGATTGCCATAAACGGGACGACTATGCTTGCGAAATGGGAGATTCTCCTGATTCCTCCGAAAATTATGGCGATGGTCGCCAGGCACAGGCCTATGCCTATCCATCTTTTGTCAATTGAGAATGCGTCTCCGAGTGCGTCGCACAGAGTGTTGCTCTGGACAATCTGGTTGGCGATTCCGAAAGTTATCGTAATCAGGACGGCGAACAGGATGCCCATCCATTTGCGGTGCAGTCCGTGCTGCATATAATAAGCCGGGCCACCATAGAAAGATTCTTTGCCGCGCCGTTTGTACAGTTGGGCGAGAGTGGCCTCGACGAATGCGGTGGCCGCTCCAAACAGCGCCATTATCCACATCCAGAACACGGCTCCAGGGCCTCCTATGAAAATTGCGGAAGCCACTCCTGCAAGGTTTCCGGTTCCGACACGGCTTGACAATGATACTGCGAAAGCCTGGAAAGAACCGATTTTCTTCAGCTCATCCTCTGCCTCGTCTTTGATTTCAGTTTTGCTTTTCTTTCCGGAAACAGGCCTGTCGGCAATCACTTTCCACATATCCCCGAGCAGCCTGAACTGCACGCCGCGGACCCTGACAGTGAAGTAGACAGCACAGAAAACAAGAAGGATGATGACGACATAAGTCCATAGGTAGTCGTTCAAGGTGTTGAGAATTCTGAAGGTCTCTGCCATAACGAGTTCGTTTTATAAGCTAATTGATTTTCGTAAAAATAATAAAATAAATTTTAAATTTGCACCCGTGTTGTAAAAATTCACGCAATGGAAAATCAATATGCACTGGCTCCGCTGCTTTTTGTGCTGGCGTCCCTCCTGGTCGGAGCCTTCCTGAAACTTGTTCTGAGAAAATTCAGATTTCCTTATACCGTCGGCCTTTTCTGTTTCGGCCTGCTTGTGGGCGCATTGTACAGAGGCAGTGTCTTTCCGGATTACGGACTGCTGACTGCCGCTGTGAACCAGGCCGGCAACATTGACCCGGATATGCTGCTGTACGTTTTCCTGCCCGTCCTGATATTCAGCGCGGCTTACGAGATAGACCTGCATACTTTCAGGAAAATATTCATAAATTCCTCCATTCTTGCAGTTCCCGGAGTTGTGGTTTCTATGGGGCTGGTCGCCCTGATGATGATGGGCATCAGTATGTTGGTTCCGGAATTCTCCAAATGGAACTGGACGTTCGCATTGATGTTCGGAGCTCTTATCAGCGCGACTGACCCTGTTGCGGTGGTGGCGTTGCTCAAAGAACTGAACACCAGCAAGCGTTTCTCCACCCTCGTGGATGCGGAGTCTCTTCTGAATGACGGAACCGGCATCGTGCTGTTTATGCTTTTCTTCGGCGCTTTCTCCGGAGCGGCTCCGCTCACATCGTCCCCTGTGACTGAATTCATTGTCGTGGCGGCAGGGGGAGCTCTCCTTGGCTACCTGGTCGCAGTGCTCTGCATTTTCCTGATAACCAAGTTCAGGGGAGACGAGATGGTCCAGAACAGCGTGATAATACTCTCGGCCTATGTCACTTTCATATTGGCCCAGGCCTATCTGCATCTCTCGGGGGTCATTGCCCTTGTGGCTTTCGGCCTTGAGATGACATATCACGGCAAACTTCTGTTCAGCCCGAAGGCCAACGAGTTCACGGAGAAGTTCTGGGATTTGGCGTCTTTCATTGCCAATACCTTGGTTTTCATTATTGTAGGTATCATTATCGCCGTTCACGTGAAAATCACCTGGGTGAGTCTTGCGGTGGTCTTCGGCATATACATCGGAGTGAATGTGATCAGGACTATTGTGATTTTCCTTTTCTATCCGCTTATGAAGCGCAGCGGCTATGGAATGACCACCAGGGACGCCATCATCCTGAGCTGGGGAGGACTTCGGGGAGCGCTCGGCTTGACACTTGCCCTGATGGTCTCATACACATTGTCAATTCCTGAGGAGATACGCGACCAGATTTTGCTTATGACAGCCGGCGTGGTAACACTTACCCTGACTGTCAACGCCACCACTGTGAGGAAACTGTTGGAACGGCTTGGCCTGACGGAAGTGCCTGCCGTGCAGTCGTTTGTGGACTACAGCATTCGCAAGAGGGTATATGATGCCGCAATGCGGTACTATGATAAACTGTGCCACAGGGAAGCCTTCGCGGGAGCCGACTGGGAAAAGGTCGGGGAGTATCTTCCTGCGAAAGAAGATAAGCCGGACATCTCCGGATGTTCGGAGGAGGAATTGCTGCACAATCTCAGGATGAGAATATACGGCACTGAATGCCAGCTGGTCAGGCAGCTTTATGCGGACGGAACTATTTCGGCCGTGACATACCACAGGCTTGTTAATTCGCAGGAACGCCATTTTGACAGCAACGGCGCCCTGCCGCTTTCGGACAGGGCTTATGTCTTCGGTCTGTTCGGGGAGGGACCTTTCGTCAGATTCATCAGAAGCCATTCCTGGGCCTCCCGTCTATTCTCCCGATACCTTGTGCGCAGAGTCATTGAATTAAGTGACATAGGCCGCGGATTTCTGAGTTTGCAGAGAGATTCGCAGGATGAGATTGCGGATATGCGCTCTTCCGAGATTCCGGATGAGCTCCAGAAAAAGATTTTCACCCGTCTTGAGGCCGAGATACGGGAAAACATCGACCGGATGCGCAAATGTCTTGACAGTCTCGAAGCGGAATATCCGGAGGCTTATTCCAGCGCAATGACCAGCAAGGCAGTGCGGATGATGCTCCGGAACGAGCGCCACACGGTTCGGAATCTCACTTATGACGGAATAATGTCCAAGAAAGACGGCGATTTGATGGAAGAATCCATTGACTCAAGGGCTGAGAGGCTATAGGCTGCGGATTTCGGACATCGTGAGGAGCCCGTTCACAATGGCGTATATCGTCAGGCCTGCCGCAGAGTGAATCTGCAGTTTTGCGGAGATGTTGCGCCGGTGGGTGGTGACAGTGTGGACAGAGATGAAGAGCTTGTCAGCTATCTCTTTGGTTGACATACCTTTGGCGACACAGACAATGATTTCTTTCTCCCTCTCGCTCAGAGACTCCTGCCGGTTTTCATCTGCCGTCTTCGCATTGTCCGGCGATTCTGCCGGGACGTTCCGTCCGCGCTCCTCGGCGATTCTCACCGCGGGCACGAAAAGATTGTCTTCCACCGAGCAATGCGAGTTGAGGTCGTTCTCGCAGTTTATGATGTCGAAAAGGGCTGAATACAGCAGGTTGTTCCCCGCCTGGGAGTAGTACCGCACGATGATGTTTTTCAGCTCCTTGAGCTTAAGGTCAATATGGTTGTGCTTTTTGGCGAAGCTGTCTATGTTGTAATCCTTCCTCGGATTTCCTGACAGCAGCCCCTCCACGTACGGAAAGACCGTGGAGTCCTCGTATTCCAGATGGCATCTCACCTCTGTGACGTATTCGTCGTAGAATTTGATGATGAGAAGCGCCACTTTGTCCTCTCCGGAGCAGTCAATTGCCTCGATCAGCCTTCTTCGGATTGTCGGAAGCATGAAATCGAGAAAATAGGAATGGGCCTTTTTCAGGTACGAGATGATGGAATGAAGAGATATGTCATTGATGTTCCATTCGTTACCGCATACATAATTGGCCACGGCCAGAAATGTGTCCTGGTCGATTCCCTGTTCGTCGCACACTTCCTTCACTGTCTTCTCTCCGAATCCGAGGGAGATTCCGAACCTGTTCATCAGAAGCAGGAGAGAGTTGTCGCAGTCAATCAGCCTCTTCAATTTGTCAGAAGGAGCGAATGGTTTCTCCACCATATTTCATAGCAATTTTCACAATGCAAAATTACAGCAAAGATTTTTTCCTGCAAATACCAAGAAATGAGTAATTTTATTTGGAACTCACTCTGAAAATATGTAATTTTATAAAATTTGAAAAACGGTTGAGAATAATGCGCAGGCAGAAGAATACAGGTAAATATTGGATTGCGGCTCTTGCCGGGCTCGCAGGTGGAGTGTGCCTTATGGTGGCTTTCAACACTTTCTGGGTCAGGAGCTCGTCGAATGAGTCCTGCATGTCCTGCCACGTGCATCCGGAATCCGAGGCAAGCTGGAAACAGTCAATGCATTACAACAACGGCAGCGGCACAGTGACTGACTGCGCTGCCTGCCATCTTCCTCCGAAAGGAGGTCTCGCCTATACCGGTGCCAAGATCCGCATGGGGCTGAAGGATTTATGCTCATACATCGTCAAAGACACTGACCACATTGACTGGGACAGCAAAGGCGAGCTTGCCTATGCGCAGAAGATTGTCTATAATGAATCCTGCAAGCGCTGCCACGTTTCCCTCTATCCGGAGGGCATTTCGGACGAAGGCGTGACTGCGCATCTGTATTATGATGAGAATGAGGAGAAACTCGGGCTCCAGTGCATCAGCTGCCATCTTGACGCGGGGCATTACAATCCGAATTACAGCCACTCGGCGATGAAAAGCGCTCCGGTGCTTTCCGGAGAGATATTCACTGCCCCCGCTGAGGTCACGGAGTTCTCGAATTTCACGGAGACGGTTCCCGGCACATCTTCGTCCATCAGCATGGTGGCGGTACCGGGAGGCAGGTTCACGATGGGCAGCCCGGACAGCGAGCCGTTCCGCAGACCTGACGAGGGTCCGTGCCGCGAAGTGGAGGTCTCGTCTTTCTTCATGGGCGAGACGGAGGTGACCTGGGACCAGTTCTGGGCCTTCTATTCGGAGACGATGTCAGAGGGAAGAACCCCTCCTTCAGTAATTTACGCCAATAACAACAGGCCGGACGTGGATGCGGTCAGCGGCCCTACCCCTCCTTTCGGATTTCCTGACCAGGGCTGGGGGATGGGAAGCCGCCCGGCTATCACGATGACCCATTATGCGGCTGAGACATTCTGCCAGTGGCTGTCCATCAAGACAGGGAAAAAATACAGGCTGCCGACTGAGGCTGAATGGGAATATGCGGCGAGAGGCGGCACATCCTCACCTTATTTCTTCGAAGGCAATCCGAAGAAATTCAGTGAGAAAGGATTCATGAGGAACGTGTTCAAACCCGACACTGCAGGAATCGCCAGCTATATTGTATACAAACTCAACAGTTCATCCCGCACGCAGGAGCCTTCCGCGGTCCGGGCAAACCCGTTCGGACTCAGGAACATGCTCGGCAATGTGATGGAATACTGCTCCGACCGTTATTCGGAAAACGCCTATTCGGCTCTGGAAAACGGAGCTCTGAATCCGACCGGGCCATCTGAAGGTGAGGAGTTTGTGGTCAGAGGCGGCTGCTTCTCAAGTGACGCTTCGGAGCTCCGCTGCGCCGCCCGCGGACATACGGAGCACGATGACTGGCTCAGGACCGACCCGCAGAATCCGAAGAGCATCTGGTGGTATTCCGACATCGTGGGCATAGGTTTCCGTGTGGTCTGCGAGATACCTGACAGCATTGATGAAAATACTGAAAACTATAATCAATATTAAGCTATGGAGAAAAAAAAGATGAACAGGAGGGACTTCCTCCACACCTCGACCATTCTTGGTGTCGGAGGAATCGTTGGCACCTCAGCATTGATTTCGGCCTGCAAAGGACCGAAATACACTCCCCTCAGAAAGCCTGAGGAGTATTATATCCCGGAACTGCCTGACAAGGCGTCCGCAGGAAGAGAACTCAAAGTCGGCGTGATTGGCTGCGGTGGACGCGGCTCAGGTGCGATACGTAACCTTTTTGAGGCTGCTGACGGCATCAAACTGCACGCTCTCGGAGATGTCTTCTCCGACAGACTGGAAAGTCTTCGCTCTATGGCTGCCGAGAAACTCGGCCAGACCGTTCCTGACGAGAACTGCTTTATCGGTTTTGACGCATATCAGAAAGTGATTGACAGCGGAGTGGATATGATTATCGACACGACTCCTCCGGTTTTCCGTCCTGAGCATTTCAAATACGCCACCCAGAAAGGAGTTCATTCTTTCCTTGAGAAACCTGTCGCTGTTGACGCAAAAGGTTACCGTACTGTCATGGCGACTGCAAAACAGGCCCAGGCCAAAGGCCTCTGCGTTGTATGCGGAACCCAGCGCCATCACCAGCGTCCTTATGTCGAGGCTTTCCGCAAGATCCAGGAAGGATATATCGGAGAGATCACCGGCGGCAATGTTTACTGGAACCAGTCAATGCTCTGGTACCGGAACCGTGAGAAGGGCTGGAGCGACACCGAGTGGATGATCCGCGACTGGGTGAACTGGAAATGGCTTTCCGGAGACCATATTGTTGAGCAGCACGTTCACAATATTGACGTGTTCCTCTGGATGTCGGGACTTAAAGTCGCAAAAGCCACCGGCTTCGGAGCGCGCCACCGCCGTATCACCGGAGACCAGTATGACGAGTTCAGCGTTGATTTCGAGATGGAGAACGGAGTGCATCTCCACAGTATGTGCCGCCAGATTGACGGCTGCAGCAACAATATCGGAGAGGTGATCCAGGGAACCAAAGGCTCCTGGAACAGCTACAACCACGAAATCAAAGACCTGCAGGGCAATGTCATCTGGAAATTCGACACTGAAAAGGCCGAGGCTGAGTTCCAGCAGCACACACCTTACGTTCTCGAGCACGTTGACCTTGTGAGCCATATCCGCAATGGTGAGCCTATTGACGAGGCGTCAGCCTGCGCCGCTTCCTGCCTTGCCGGTGTGATGGGACGCACCTCGGCCTATACGGGAAATACTGTGACCTGGGACGAGATGAGCCAGTCAGAGATGGATTACATGCCTGAGACTCTTGAACTTGGTCCTCAGGATATGTCCAAGCATACCGTTCAGGTTCCAGGCAAAGAGCAGTAATCATGGACAGAAGAGGATTTTTACGCACAACGGCGGCCGGTGCCGCCGGTGTTGCGGTGGCCGCCTCACCGGTGACCCTGCTGTCTTCCTGCGCGGGCAGTCGTGACAAAAAGTCACCTTCTCCTGAGCTGAGGATTTCTTTCCAGGAAGGCACCGCCCCGGGTTCGAGCCTCGAGGAGAAGCTTGACTATATGGAGAATCTCGGGATTGCCGGTCTCGAACCGGGAGGAAAGAACCTTGCTGCCAGAGTGAATGAACTCCAGCAGGCTCTGCGTGGCCGGAATATCAAGATATCCGCCATCTGCGCCGGCTTCCAGGGATTCATTCTTTCAGAGGAGGAGCAGGTGAAGGCTCTGTTCGACTCCACAATGCGCGAGATCGTCGCGGCTGCGGGAGAGCTTGGCTCCACAGGTGTCATAATGGTGCCTGCGTTCAATGCCCAGACTCCTTGCAGGCCTCATACAGCGGCCACCAGGGAATATCTCTGCGAGCAGCTTCACGAGCTTGGGGAATATGCATTGAGCTACAATACATCGGTCATCCTTGAGCCGCTCAACCGCAGGGAAGCCCATTATCTCCGGCTTGTATCCGACGCTGCGGCCATCTGCCGCGACTCCAAGAGCGAGGGAGTGAAATGCATGGGAGATTTCTGGCATATGCAGGAGGAGACTTCCGACTATGCGGCTTTTCTGTCTGCAGGGAAATGGCTCCGTCACGTTCATATCGCCAGCCGCGGAAGACGTCTGATGCCAGGCGAGGATGGAGCTCTCGACAATTACATTGATGGTATGAGAGCATTGAAAGAGCTTGATTATCAGTACTATGTAAGTTTTGAGTGCGGTGCTGAGGGAGAAAGGGAAACAGTGGTTCCTGCTGCTGTGGAACTTCTTCGTTCACAGTGGGAGCAGGCATAGCGCTTTCCTGACCGTAAATTGAAATGAGGAGAAGACCGGAATATGTTTCTTTCGCCCTGCTGGCATTGACAGTGATACTGCTCGTGGCGGCTTCATTGGCGGAAAGTTTCTTCGGCAGCGACGTAGCGGGGAAGTATTTTTACCGTTCCCCGCTGGCGGTGACACTTTGGGCTGCGCTTGCGTTTTCCGGAGTGGTCTGCTTGATTAAGAGGAAATTATGGAAGCGTATTCCGGTCTTTTCGCTTCACATTTCATTTGTATTGATATTGGCCGGGGCGCTGATCACCTGCCTTACCGGAGTCCGTGGGACAATTCATCTGCGCTGTGGTGGCGAGACTGCTTCGTTTGATTCGGACGGGCGCAGTATTGACCTGCCGTTCGCATTGCGCCTTGTCTCCTGTGAGACTGTGTATTATGAAGGCACGACTTCTCCGATGGACTATGTCAGCAATGTGTCGGTGAAAGACGGAAATGGTGAGGTCCCTGCCCGGATTTCAATGAACAACATATTGAAACTCAAGGGTTACCGCTTCTATCAGTCCGGAATTGACCGGGACGGGGGCGGTTCTTCTTTATCAGTCTCATACGACCCTGCCGGTACAGGCACCACGTATGCCGGATATGTTCTTCTTCTGCTCTCCATCATTGCTTATCTTTTAGACAGAAACACCAGTCTGCGCCATCTGATATCCTCCGGAAAGCGCAAAGTGCAAAGCACTGGTGAGTCTTCGGGGAGATTGAGGCTGGCTGCTGGATTGTTGGTGCTGGCAGCTGTGACAGCGACGGTCTGCCTGTCAACAGTGCCAAAAAATCCGGACAGCATCCCTCCGACAGTGCCGGAGAAGACGGCAAGGAATCTTGGAAGAGTATATGTCCATTATGGCGGCAGGTTGTGCACTTTCTCTTCCGCTGCCCGTGATTTTACTTCAGAGCTTTGCGGAAAGCCTTCATACAGAGGTCTTTCTGCAGAGCGGATATTTGCTGGCTGGCTGTTCTTCAATGAGGAGTGGAGGCAGGTGCCCATGATCAGGCTGAAAGGCGGCAAGAGATTGTCATTGGAAGATTTCGACGACCGTACACTCTCTGTTCTGGACAGCATTGCCGGGACCGGTCATAAGAAAGAATCGGAAGATGCAAGAAGGGCTTTGGGCAAATACAGTCTTGCATCGACTGCGGGAAGCAGTGGATTTGTCAGCCTGTTGCCCTGTCCTGAAAATGTTTCCGCAATGGAGATGAGACTGCTCAATGACAATTCCGCTGCTCTCGCTGACCGTATTTTGGCAGGGGAATGGGCTTCCGCCAGTACTCTTGCAGACCGGACAGTCAGTTTTCAGGAGAACCGTATTGGCTTGAGTGATGGGGAGATAAAAAGGTGCAAGTTTGAGAGGACGTATCATTCCGCGGATATGGACAGGCCGTTTGCGATGCTCTGCCTGGCTGCCGGAATACTCTGCTGCCTGCTTTTGCTGCTGTCTGGTTCGTCCGGAAGAACCGCCTCGACTACAGCTTCTTTTGTCCTGTCTGTAATAATGCTTGCATATCTGGTTGCCCGTTTTGGAATCAGATGGCTGACAAGTGGCCATATCCCGCTTTCCAACGGCTTCGAGACAATGCAGTTCATCGCTCTTTGCTCTGTTGCAGCCGCTATGATATTTTCCCGCAAACCGGGATTCCCTGTCCAGTACGGCCTGCTTGCCTGTGGCGCCGCGATGCTGGTGTCCGTTATGGGCGGCTCCGGGAGCAGGATAGCAAGCCTGGCTCCTGCGCTCAACTCTCCGCTCCTGAGCCTGCACGTGATGGTGATAATGCTGGCCTATACGCTCTTTGCGTTTATGGCTCTCGGAGGCCTTTCCGCATTGCTGCTTAATGCTTTGTCAAAAGGAAAACGGCAAGTTGCCGCTTCGGAGGCTGTCGAATCCCTGGCCCATACGGGCAGGATTATGCTCTATTTCGCCGTGTTCCTCCTGACTGCCGGCATTTTCATTGGCGCTGTATGGGCCAATGTCACCTGGGGACGCTACTGGGGCTGGGATCCGAAAGAGACCTGGGCCCTTGTCACAATGCTGGTCTATTCGGCCGGCCTCCATCCCGGCATATTGAAGCGGCTCAATGACCCGGTCTGTTTCCATATATTCGCATTGGCCGCATTCCTCTGTGTCCTTGTCACTTACTTCGGGGTGAATTTCTTCTTCGGAGGGTTGCACAGCTACGCCTGATATCTGCCTTGCGAATGGAGGGGACACTGGTCTACGGTCATTGCAGCCAAATAATCAGAAATTTTGACTATTTTTGTGGCACAATCATATATTTTCACTATGGCTTCTTACAGACCTTCGGCATTGCCAAACACCCGAATCGACGTGGCTGACGTGCTGCGCGGAATCGCGATTGGAGGAATTGTCCTCATCCATTTCATCGAGCATCTCAATTTCTATGATTTCCCTGAACCGGTGAATGAGTTCTGGGCCTCCGTCAACAGCGGTGTGTGGGACACTGTATTCTTCCTGCTTGCGGGTAAAATGTACGCGGTGTTCGCTCTGCTGTTCGGACTCAGCATGTTCATCCAGCACGACAACCAGGCGCAGCGCGGAGTGGATTTCCGTCCGAGATTCGCATGGAGGATGGTGCTGCTGATGGGATTCGGACTTCTGGACCTGGCTTTTTTCAATGGGGATATCCTTTTCCTATACGCTGTATGCGGCCTGCTTGTGCTGCCGCTCATCAGGGCCAGTGACCGGGTGATTGCAATGGTGGCGTTTTTCTTTATGCTGCAGCCGATAGAGATTGCCAGCCTGATAGTGGGCGCCTTCTCTCCTGATGCCCAGCCATTGAACCTTGGCTCAGGGGCGATGTTCCGGGCCATAATGCCTGCGCAGAGGGACGGCTCGCTGCTTGATGTCGCCTGCGCCGGACTGCGTTACGGAGTCCAGCTCAATATTACCTGGTCAATAGAGCACGGCCGTATGACCCAGGTGATTTTCCTGTTCCTCACCGGCATTATGATAGGGCGCAAGCGCCTGTTCTACAATGAAGGGGACAATCTCAAAGTATGGAAGCGGGTATTGCTCTGGTCCTGCGCCGCCCTGGCCGTGATTCTTCCTCTTTACAACAATATTCCCGGTCTTTATGACTCGAAAATCATCAGCAAGAGCCTGACAGTTATGCTGGAGATGTGGCGCAATCTGGCTATGATGTCCATCATAGTTTCCGGAATTGTGCTCCTGTTCTACAAGACAGGTTTCCGCAGGCCGTTGATGACCATCGCACCTTACGGAAAAATGAGCCTTACTCATTATATAGGTCAGTCCGTTGTCGGCAGTATGCTGTTCTATGGATGGGGTTTCGGCCTGTACAATGTCTGCGGACATACGGTCAGCCTGCTGATGGGCTTCGCTTTCGTAGTGATTCAGTGCCTCTTCTCGCACTGGTGGCTCCGTTCTCACAAGCGTGGACCTCTGGAACAGCTCTGGCACAACGCCACCTGGCTGAAGCGGGCCTGATCTTCTTGCAGGTCAATCCTGGTCAGCTGTCGAACCATTCGGACAGTTTCTTTTCCGCGCGGACCTTTATTTCCGGAGTTATGCATTCCCATACTGCCTTGATGCAGGCGGTCAGGGCCGCCAGGTCATCTGTGTAGCCGGCTATCGGGATGAAATCCGGGATAATGTCCAGCGGCAGGATGAAATAACCCAATGACCCGATGATTATTCCTTTGTATTTCAACGGGGTTTTCTCGTCAAGGAGAACATAGTACAGGAGCAGGGCGGCGTATATCACTTTTGATCCGGCCTTTTTGGCCACGTCTCCCACCTTTTCCCAGAATCCTTTTTCAGAGAAATGCTTCTGGTACCTTGTGATTTTGTCCGGTGTCTTGGCTTCCATACCGAGCTACTGTTTTTCTTTCCAGATAGCCACTCCCGCCGGTCCGAGGCTTCTGCCCCCGATCAGGATTTCCGCATTTTCCGGAATGTCAATATTCTGAGTATCAGAGGTATAATTCATAACGACATAGAATCCGTCCCTCCATTCCTTTATGATGCCTTCCGGCAGGTTCTCCACTGACACTCCAGCCTCCCGGTAGAGTTTCCGCAGTACGGCCTCTTCCAGCTTTCCATCGTCAGTGTCAGCTCCGATGTAGGTGACGCTGCCTTTTCCGAGGCGCCTGTGAGTCACTGCGGCCTTTCCGGCATAGAACTGGTCTCCGTATGTGGCCCATACTTCCGTGCCGTCAGACGGCGTCAAGACGTCCGCCCAGTTGTTCCACTTGAACTTGCATCTGTCCATATCTACATTGCCATATGCCGACGGAGGAAGATGGTCGTAGAACAGATTCCGTATGCCAGTCAGCCCGTATATAGGCGCGGAGAGAAGTTCTTCCCAGAGGCTTGCGTTTCTGTCTTTCTGCCCCGTCCTGCAGGTCAGCACAAGATGACCTCCGTTTCTCGCATATTCCTCCCATCTTCCGACCAATGCGCTGTCAAGCAGCTGGTATGACGGTGCTATGAGGAACGGGAACCGCCCGAAATCACTTTGCTCGGTGACAACGTCCACCGGGGCGGCCATGCTTTTGAGAATCCGGTGATATTTCTGCGCGTGTGCGAGGGTTTTCCATTCAGGTGTCTGTTTCTGGTTCTCAATCTCCCAGTAATTGTTCATTTCGAACAGGATGCCGGTCCGCCTTGAAGCCCGGTCCGCAGGCTCTGTCGCATCCGGGCTGTAAGCATTCCGGAGTATTTCAAGTTCCTTGTTCACCTGCACATATTCCTCGCCTCCCGGAGAAAGGGTTACCCCATCCGTGAGCATCATACCATAATGATATTGCTCGCTGCCCTTCAACGGCTGGCGGAAACGGTAGTTGCAAACGAATTTCCCTCCGCCTGCAAACACATTGTAAACCCACATACGGACGGCTCCCGGCATTGGCTGGGGATTGAATGTGCCCCAATTGACCTGGCCGGGCTGAAGTTCCATCACTCCGAAGCAGTCACCTGTGAAGTTGCGGAACTGGTCATTGCTGAATCCCAGATATTCAGGATCTCCTATGCGGAATCCCTGCTCTCCGATGCCGTTTTTGTGGCCGGTGACGAGGTATCTGGTGTATGTCAGGAAGTCAGTATGGTCCATCTTCGCCGGGTCCACAGGAGTGAATACCGGGATAAGGTTGGTAGTAATCCATTGATTGTCAGATATGTGATTGCGGAGAATGTCGGCCTGGAAATTGACAAAACCGGCAAGTTCATCAGCCATGAAGCATTTCATATCAAGAACTGCGTGGGGGTTCGGCTTCTCCGGGAGCTCCTGTGCGTTCGGAAGACGTATCTGTCCGAAATTCTGATAGGTCTCGCTCCAGAACGAACAGCCCCAGGTCCTGTTGAGTGCATCGATGCTGCCGTATTTCTCCTTCAGCCATCTCCTGAACTTCTCCTGTGCGTTCTCGCTGTAGTCCATCACTCCGTAATGTCCCGGCTCATTGTCAATCTGCCATCCTATGACCGTGGGATTGTCCCCGTATCTTTCGGCCATTTTCTTGACAATGCGCCTCGCGTATGTCCTGTACCAATCGCTGCTCCAGGAGGCGTGCTGCCTGCGGCTGTGCTGGATTTGCACCCCGTTGTCCCTGACAATGAGAACCTCCGGACACTTCTTGGTGAGCCAGACCGGGGGAGTCGGCGTAGGTGTGCAGAGAATGACCTTGAGGCCGTGCTTTTCCGCAAGTGAAATGGCTTTGTCGAGCCAGCCGAACTCAAACTTGCCTTCCTTCGGCTCCATCATTCCCCAGGCGAATTCGGCGAAATGGGTGAACTTGATACCCATCGCAGCCATATTTCCAAGATCCCTGTCCCATTGGGACTCATCCCATTGCTCAGGATAATAATATGAGCCGAGACTGAACAGCTCCTCCGGAGGGAAGGAATTGTCAATGCGGTTCTGGGAATATGCGGACAATGTGAAAAGAAAGGCTGCCGCTGAAAGGATATGTGCCAGTGTGTCGTGCTTCATAAAGTCATATATTGTAAAAAACAAAAATAGCAAGAATCGTTTAAAAGTAGTAATTTTTAATGAAATTTTGCCGTTTGGAAAAATATTGCTACCTTTGCGACCCCTATAATGTGTAGGGATCGCAAAGTTTATTTATTAACCAATTAAAGATCAAGACAGTGGACACACAAAGTTACAAATCAGTGTACCTTAACAAGGCAACTGTAAAGAAGGAGTGGGTCGTCATTGATGCTACCGATCTGGCACTTGGCCGTCTTGCTTCCAGGATTGCTCTTGTCCTCCGCGGCAAGAACAAACCGGGATTCACACCGAACGTTGACTGCGGTGACTATGTTATCGTTGTCAATGCTGAGAAAGTGGCTCTTGGAGGAAAGAAGATGACCAACAGAGTTTACACTCGTTACACCGGGTTCCCTGGTGGACAGCGTTTCTCTACGCCAAAGGAGATTCTTCAGAAGAGACCTGCTGAACTTATCAGGAAGGCTGTCAAGGGAATGCTTCCCAAGACCCGTCTTGGTGACGATATCCTCGGAAATCTGCACGTATATGCAGGACCTGAGCATCCGCACCAGGCACAGCAGCCAAGAGAAATTAAGTTGAACGAAATTTAAACAGAGCAAATGGAAAAAACAGTAAACGCCCTTGGAAGACGTAAATCAGCTGTGGCTCGTGTTTATGTCGCCGCCGGTACAGGCAAGGTAACGATCAATGGAAGAGAGCTCAATGACTATTTTGCAGATGAGTCACTCCAGTACATCGTTGGCCAGCCTTTCGAGGTTACCGGCACGACTGGTCAGTTTGACGTGAAGGCAAACCTCGTTGGAGGTGGAATCAAAGGTCAGGCTGAGGCGCTCAGACTCGGTATCGCCCGCGCTCTCTGCGAGGTGGACAAAGAGGCTTACCGCTCAGCTCTGAAGGCCGCCGGATTCCTTACCCGCGACGCAAGAGAAGTCGAGAGGAAAAAGCCTGGTCAGCCTGGTGCACGCCGCCGCTTCCAGTTCAGCAAACGTTAGTGTTTGCATACTGCTGATTTATTGTCGCACAGTCCGGTTGACAAATCTTCTGACCTCGCCGGGGATGAGAATTCCCGCAAGCTGCTCGAAGATTGCCGAGACTGCGGAAAATCCCGGAGACCGGCATAAGCCGCTGCTTCAGGATTGATGAAAAGAGCCCGACAGGCTAAGGCAATGGCCCGTAGGGAAAGTGTAACAAACGAAACAACACAAAAAAATGCCAAGAACAAATTTCCAAGAATTACTCGAGACAGGTGCGCATTTCGGGCATCTTGCCAGGAAATGGAATCCTAAAATGGCTCCTTATATCTTCATTGAGAGGAACGGGATTCACATTATCGACCTGCACAAGAGTATCGTCAAGATAGACGAGGCTGCAGAGGCTATGAAGGAGCTTGCGCGTTCAGGCCGCAAGATTCTCTTCGTTGCCACCAAGAAGCAGGCCAAGGACATCATCGCCGAGAAAGCCGCTTCTGTGAATATGCCATACGTGACTGAGAGATGGCCGGGCGGAATGCTCACCAACTTCCCTACCATCCGTAAGGCTATCAAGAAAATGAATACCATCGACAAGATGAAGGAGGATGGTACATATGACCAGCTTGCAAAACGCGAGCGTCTCCAGGTTGACCGCCAGAGGGCCAAACTTGAGAAGAACCTCGGTTCCATCAAGGATATGAGCCGCCTTCCGTCAGCGCTTTTCGTAGTTGACATCCAGAAAGAGGCAAACGCCGTTAAAGAGGCTAACCGTCTGAATATTCCGGTAATCGCTATGGTTGATACTTGTTGCGATCCTAACCCGATTGATTATGTGATTCCGGCAAATGACGACGCGGCAAAGTCCATCGAGTACATCACCGACGCACTTTGCTCTGCCATCCAGGAAGGATTGAGCGAAAGGAAGCTTGAGAAGGAGAAAGAGGCTACCGCCGAGGCTGCCGAGAAACCGGTTGCCAAGAAGCTCCGTCCGCGCAAGGCCGCCAAGGCTGAGTCCGGCGAGGCTGTAGCAGAGGAGGCTCCAAAAGCTGAGGCAGCTCCAGCTGCTGAGGAAGTTAAAGCAGAATAATCTTAAATCTATTTCACTATGCAAATTACAGCAGCCGACGTAATGAAATTACGTAAGATGACCAGTGCCGGAATGATGGACTGCAAAAACGCCCTCATCGAGGCAGAAGGCAACTTCGAGAAAGCTATGGACATCATCCGTGAGAAAGGCAAGCTCGTTGCAGCCAAGAGGGCTGACCGCGAGACTACCGAAGGAGCTGTTCTCGTCCGCCTCCAGGGTGGCAAGGCTATCATTGTCTGCCTGGGCTGCGAGACCGACTTCGTCTCAGCTACTCCTGATTTCAAGAATCTCGCAAATGCTATCGCAGACGCTGCAATCGCAGCTTATCCGGCAGACGCAGAGGCTCTCAAATCTGTGAAGATGCCTAACGGCCATACAGTGGAAGAGGAGATTTCCGCCCAGACCGGCAAAACCGGTGAGAAGCACGTGCTCGCATACTATGCCACACTCGAGGCTCCGTATGTAGCCCAGTACGTTCACAACAACTCCAAGGTTGCCACTATCGTGGCATTCAACAAGGAAGTTCCTGAGGAGGTTGGCAAGAACGTGGCTATGCAGATCACTTCTATGCATCCGGTGTCTGTTTCCGAGGCTGACTGCCCTCAGGACACTGTCGAGAAAGAGCTGGCTATGTACAAGCAGCAGATTGCCGAGGACCCGAAAATGGCCGGCAAGCCTGAGGCGATGCTTGAGAATATCGCCAAAGGAAAACTGAAGAAGTTCTTCAAAGAGCAGACTCTCGAGGCTCAGGACTATATCTGGGACAGCAAGATTTCCGTTCTGGATTATATCCACGCCGCAGACAAGGAGGCGAAAGTTCTCGCTTTCAGAAGATTCTCTCTGAACGACTAATTGCTCTGGAATCAGAATAATTGCAGGGGATGGCTGGAAAGCCATTCCCTGCTTTTTCCTCTATTTTATCCCCAAATCCAGATGCCTGTTAGCTGCGAAACGGTTTAATTCGCTTAATTATCACAAAAAGCGAAAAATTATTAATAAATTTTCACTAAAAAATTTGGCAATAACGTTTTATAGTTATATCTTTGCACCAAGACAATAAAAGGTTTTTATGTCTATTTGTTAAGTTCGTTTTATATAAGGGATCCGGCTCTTTGGGAAAAGCGCCGGATCTTGTCGTATCTGCCCTCTATTGACTGAAAAGACCATCCGCTTCTGTTGCTAAAGTTGTGATTCTTGTCCTAAAAGTAGAAATGGGACCCCGTACGGATTCCTTACGGAAAATGTTGGAACGAAAATAATTATATTTGTCCCCGTAAGTATTGAGAACAGTAAAATGGAACAGCATAGAGTTGTCATAACAGGAATGGGCATATATTCCTGTCTCGGGAATACCCTTGAAGAAGTGCGCGATTCCCTGTATAATGGAAAATCCGGAATCATTTTCGACCCTGCCAGAAAGGAGATGGGATTCCGCTCTGCGTTGACCGCAAAAGTATTGGAGCCTGATTTGAAGAAGGAGTTGCCTCGTTCACAGCGCGTTTTTATGCCGGAACAGGCGAAATATGCGTATTGTGCAACAAGAGATGCGTTGAGGAATGCTGGAATAGATCAGGATTACCTGAATAGGAATGAAGTGGGTCTTCTGTATGGAAATGACAGTTCCACAGTGCCTGTCGTGAATGCCGTGGATGTGATGCGTGAGAAGAAGGACACCACATTGTGCGGCTCCGGAGCAATATTCCAGTCGATGAACAGCACTGTGACTATGAATCTCGGATGCATTTTCAAGCTCAAGGGAATAAATCTCACTGTGTCAGCTGCCTGCGCAAGCGGCTCCCACGCCATAGGCCTTGGCGCCCTGCTTATCCAGAACGGCCTTCAGGAAATGGTGGTCTGCGGAGGAGCGCAGGAGGTGAATCCGTATTCCGTCGGCTCGTTTGACGGAATTTCAGCGTTTTCCACAAGAGAAAACGAACCGGAGAAAGCCAGCAGGCCGTTTGACAGGGACAGGGACGGACTGGTTCCCGGTGGCGGTGCGGCCACTGTAATACTTGAGAGCTATGAGTCCGCGGTCAGAAGGGGTGCTCCGATAATCGCCGAAGTCCTCGGCTACGGCTTCTCCGGCAATGGAGACCACATATCTTCCCCGAATGTGGACGGGCCGAGCAGGTCACTTGAAATGGCGATAAGAAGGGCTGGAATCAGCAAATCCGACATTGGCTACATAAATGCGCACGCCACATCCACGCACGTTGGTGACACCAATGAGGCGAAGGCCATTTTCAATGTCTTCGGGGAGAAGAGTGTTGAGGTTACAAGCACCAAGTCCCAGACCGGCCACGAAATGTGGATGGCAGGAGCGAGTGAGGTCATTTACTCTATTCTGATGATGAAGAACGACTTTATAGCGGCAAATCTGAATTTCGAGAATCCGGACGAGGACTCAGCCCGGCTTCTCATTCCAGGAAAGCGTGTTGAGAAACATTTCGATATATTTCTCTCCAATTCATTCGGATTCGGAGGAACTAATTCTACATTGGTTATAAAAAATTTATAGTTAACCGTTATTTAAATGGAAAAGCAGGATTTAATCGCTAAAATCAATTCGGCGCTTGCGACCGAATTTGAAGTGGACGAGTCTGTCATAACGCCTGAGGCCAATATCAAAGAGACCCTCTCGCTTGACAGCCTCAGCCTGGTGGATCTTGTGGCCCTGATTGAGTCAGAATTCGGAATCAAGATCCAGGGAGCGGAAATGGTCAAGATCCAGACCTTTGCCGCATTGTACGACTTTGTTTACGACAAGGTACGATAAGTTTATGGAACAGAAGGCATTGATGACAGGGCCGGAGGTGTTTGAACTGCTGCCGCAACGTCCTCCGATGATTATGGTGGACAAATTGTACAACGCAGGAAAGCAATGTGCTGAGACCGGACTGACTGTATTGAAAGACAATGTCTTCTGTTTAGATGGACATCTGATTGAACCGGGAATTGTGGAGCATTCGGCACAGAGTGCCGCAGTTTTTGCCGGATATAAATATTATCTTTGCGGAGAGAAGCCACATATCGGGCTGATAGGGGAGATCAAGGATTTCCATATCAGGCGACTTCCCGCGGTAGGGGAGGAGATAAGAACTGAAGTGACAATTCTCGGAGAGGCATTCGGGATGTCATTGGTAGAGACTGTCTCCACTGTAAGCGGTGAGGAGGTGGCCGGCGGCCGGATAAAGATATTCATTCAGGAATGATGGAACGGAAAGCGATTGTGATAGGCAGTGGCCTTGGAGGACTCCAATGTGCGTACATACTGGCAAAACACGGGATGGAAGTCGTTGTGCTTGAGAAGGCTACGCAGATTGGCGGCTGTCTCCAGACTTTCAGGAGACGTGATTCCGGAGGCGTTTGCCATACATTCGACACAGGATTTCATTATGCCGGAGGCCTTGACGAAGGACAGTCACTCTACCCTCTGTTCAAATATTTCGGACTGGTGGACCTGCCGTGGAAGCGGCTGGACGATGAATGTTTTGACGAGGTGGTTTTCGCTGACGGGGACAATGTCAGCCGTTATCCAATGGCCTCCGGGCATAAACATTTTACAGAACGGCTGGGGGAATTATTTCCTCTTCAGAAAGCCGGGCTTGAAGACTATACCGGATTTCTCAAGAAAGTAGGGGACAATATCTTCCGGGCGTTCTCCCCTGAATCTGGGATGAATGGCCTGTTCTCGGTCCCGGCTTATGGATTTCTTGAAAGAACTGTTTCTGACCCCTTGCTTCGGAGGGTGCTCTCCGGCTCATCCCTTAAAATGGAGCTTGCCCGGGACAGTCTCCCTCTCTATGTGTTCGCCCAGATTAACAACTCGTTCATACAGAGCGCCTGGCGTCTTGGACCGTCCGGTGTGAAGGGCGCTCCTGAAGGTGGAGCGATGATAGCCTCAAGGCTTGCCCGCTCTGTGGAGAGTATGGGTGGAAGAGTGATGACAAGGTCGGAGGTCACACGGATTCTGACAGACGGAAATGACAGGGTTCTTGGTGTCGAGGTTTCCGGTCCGGATGGGGCGATATCCGAAATGAGGGCTGATATTGTGGTCTCTGATGCGCATCCTGCCGTGACTGTGGGGCTCGTGGAACACTGCAAAGCATTCAGGAACATTTACCGGACAAGGATTTCCGGTCTCCGGAACTCCCGTGGAATGTTCACTGCGAACATAGCGCTTAAATCCGGAACACTCCCATATCTGAACCGTAATCTGTTTGTTCACAAATCCGGAGCTGACCTATGG
>JAQXHU010000030.1 GCA_029007435.1 Bacteroidales bacterium | reverse complement strand
AAAAAAGGCGTTCTTTCGAGAATTGAGCAGGATGGAGATATGGTATGGATAATCAATGAGAAGATAGGAAAGTCAAAATTCAAGAAACAAAACTGATGTCTTTTGACTTCTATGGTATTCCTCAGCTGAATCATTATATTTGACGTAAGCCAATGGGAAAGTATTCGATATTTATAAGTTATAGAAGGACGGATGCCGGAGACAAAGCCGAGCATCTGAAAGATTTGCTGGATGTCTTCTACAGGGGGAGAATAAGCTTTGACCGTGAGAATATTACGGGAAAGTTCAACAGCCAGCTTATAGAAAGAATAGACTCGGTCAAGGATTTCATCCTCGTGCTGGACAAAGAATCGCTTGTATATTCAGACGAGGCGATGTCCAGGGAAACGGTCTCTTTTTATAATGAACTTGCCTCATTGTCATCTGAGGATTTCTCAAAACGCATCAACGAATTATTCCTCACAACCAAGATTGATTATGTGAGACTGGAAATAGTCCGCGCGCTCAAGCGTGACGGCTTGAATATCATCCCAGTTGTGCCGGAGCGCTCCGCGGACTATAATTTTGCGGAATTGTCCCTGCCGGCTGACATTGCGGCAATAAAAGGCTATGAGGCGGTCTTTTATAGCGACAGTCCGGATTCCTTGTTCAAAGACGTGGTTCCTAAGATTCTCAAGCACCTCAAAACTAAGAGGACAAGACTGGCTTCAAGGATTCTCTATTCATTTTCCGCATTTGTCCTTGCTTGCATCCTTCTTGTTTCATTTCTCTGGATGTCAGAAAAATCCCGTTTCGAAAAGTGCCGCATTGAAAGTGATTATCTGATGTTTCAAGATAACTCTTTGTTTTTTAAGAAATCCGCGGAAGACTCGCTTGTTGCATTTTCAGAATTGAAAGGGGAGGGGAAAACTGCGATTGATGATGCGGCCGGTACGGAGAAGAACAGCGAAATCGTGGTGATTTGGAATGATAGGTGCTCTCTGATACAGCTCAGGACACTCAAATCGCTTATAAACAATATGATGCTCGTGCCATCCGGTGTCTTTACAATGGGCGCTCACAGCTCAGAAGGGTTAGAGAATCCCCTTCGTCAGGTATCTGTTTCCACGCCTTTTTATATCAGTAAATTTGAGTTGACAGAAAGGGAATGGAGTGTGATTATGAATGACTTGCCTGAAGGTGGAACTGACATCCCCAAGACCGGAATATCCTGGATTGATGCGCAGAACTTGATATCCAGACTGGGATATCTCACAGGTTTGCAGTTTGATCTTCCATCTGAGGAAGAATGGGAATATGCTGCTGGATATGAGGACTGGAATCAATGGGAATATTCTGGTGGTGATGACCCTGCTTCAGTCGCCGTGTTCCGAGATAATTCAAACGGACATATCTGTAATGTCGGCTCCAAATCTCCCAACAGATTGGAAATCTATGATATGTCGGGAAATGTATCTGAATGGTGCAGAGATGGAAATGAGTTCAAGAAACGAATCCGTGGTGGCTCTTTCCGCTCTTCATCGGAAGAAATTTCAATATCTTATTCGGATTCTTATCCTCTCGACAAAAGTAGCGACCATATCGGTGTAAGGCTTATTCTGTTAAAATAGTTATGAAGAAACACATTCTGCTATTTATCTGTCTTTATGTTTGTCTGAACGCTTCGGGGCAGACATCGGATTTCAACAATCTGTTCAAGGCTTGTGTGATGGCATCATCATCGATGGCGTATGGTGAAGGCAGTATGGGTGAACTGAAAGAGGCTACGGCGTTGATGACAGGTGCCCAATGGGGACCATTACTCCTTCAGGGTGTTGATATTGCGGGAGAATGCGGGCTGAAAGGTCATATGGTTTTTTCTCCTTCTTTCCTGAAAGGACTTCAGGATGACAGGAATGTCTTTAAAAAAGCAAAAGAATATGCAGCGGAACTTGATGCTGCAGAACGAGGCGCTGACCTCTTGTTATGCACAAAATGCATAAAGGCGGGAAGTTCTGTTTCATATAATTTAAGAACTACAGGAAAGGCCGTCAGCGTTGCCGCAGTCTCGGAAGTGAACGGATTGATAAATCTTGAGGTGGCAGTTCCGGACGGACAGGGTGATGAGCGGGTATATAAGATCAATTCCGATGAATTCAAAGGTGCGTCGCATCGTTGTCTCAATAATATTCCTCTTCCTCAAGGACTCTCTTCAATTAAGATTACAATAACCAATAAGACGAAACTGCCAAAAAGTGTAGCAATAATTGTTGAATGAATATGAAAAAGACTATCGTGGCTGCGGTGTCAGTTATGCTTTCTATGTCACTGCTTCATTCCCAGACTCCTGAAGCAACCAAGCTGTTCCAGGAAGTAAAATCAAATCCCAATTTGATGGCGGATCTGGTCGAATCCGGTTTTGAAACTGTGGATTCAACTTCTGTCTATGACCTGGGCGTCCTGTTCTATCTGGGTGAAGAGTATGATTCTGCCTGCGTTTGCTTCGAGGCTGCATTGGGCAAAGTCAAAAAGTATGGGAGTGCATACGAGAAGATTATTGATGCCTTGTCTTCAGTATATATGAAAACTGGTGACAATGCCAAGATTGACTGGTTGATGCAGGTAATTGACGATCACAATCAGCACGAACTTGAAAAAGGAAGCAATGATTATAAATCCAAGTTGGATGCTGCTACGATATATCTCAACAAAGGCAACGAAGCTGCTGCTAAACAGTTAATGGCAGAAAGTATCGCATTGTGCCGGACTGAGGAAGAACGGATAGAAGTTGACGCGGCTTGCGCTAACCTTATGTTCCAGATCAGGGATTTTCAATCTGCTGCACTATATTATTATTCTGCTGCCCAACGATTGAAAAATATAGGCTCCGATAAAGCAAAAGTCGCCAATAACTTATACGAGGCGTCATTAAATTTTTTCCTGGCCAGCCAGTTCGAGATATCTGAATTGAGAGTCCGTGAAGCAATTGACATCCTGACCGATATTTCAGATGATAGAAATGAACAATTGTTGTTGAAGTGTTACAGCCTTCTTGGTGATGTTTTATTCGTCCAGGTAAAAAATCTTGATGCTTTGGCTGTATATCAGCGGGTTTTGGATGCATGTTCTGCAAAAATACCTAATACTGAGAAGCACGCTGACGCACTTGAAGATGTCGCCAAGGTTGAAGTCAGGATAAAGAAGTATGATGAGGCATCTGTCCATTATAAAGATGCCCTGGAGATATACAAGGCATTGAATATTGCCACGAAATACTCCAATACATATTCATCATATCTGATATGTCTGCGTAAAAGTGGCAAACAGGAAGAGGCTGATGCAATAGAATTGGAGGCGAGAAGGCAGAGGCAGGCGGTGTGGAAGGGAATACTTGACAGCGAACTTCCGGCTTTGGATATCACGAAGAAATATCTTGGTTCAGAAGTATATTCTAATTCTCTTCATACGATTGCGGGGTGCTATTTCGGACTTGAACAATATGAGAAAGCAGCGGAGTATTACCGTTTATATGTTGATAATCTGCGAAAGACGTTGATGGAGAGTTTTGTTGTGATGGATGTGACTGACAGGAAACGTTTATGGGCTGTCCATAATAACAATCTGGATGAGTTCCGATTCAATATCACTTCTTTGCCCAATGAAGGCCTGCTCGCTTTGTATTCGCCGATATTATACGATATGGAATTGCTTTCCAAAGGTATTCTTCTGAATTCCTCAATAGAATTCGCAAAAGTCCTCAGCCTTGCAGGGAGGAAAGAACTGATGGAATTGTATGAAGATTTAAAAGAGCTTCATCAGCAGATACAGGGACTTCAGAAAGACGTTACGGAATCAAACATTGACGAACTTCTTACATTGAGACAAAGATATACCGGAATGAATCATAAACTGATGTCTGAATGCAAGGAGGTTAAAGATTATACCCGATATTTATCATATTCCTGGGAAGATGTCCAAGAAAAACTGTCCGACGATGAGATTGCAATTGAGTTTTCTACCCTTAAGGTGGGCTTTACCGATAAAGATACATATCTTGTCGCTGTTGTTCTTGGTCCCACAGGTATTCCGCAGATGGCCGTGGTGAGCAACAAAAGAAACGTGAAAGCATTGATGTCCAAAGAGGACTTATATGATAATCCGGATTATTACAAGTATATCTGGGGACGTCTTGCCCAGCATTTGGAAGGAAAACGTAAGGTGTTCTTCGCTCCTGACAATATGCTTGCTTCTTTTGCTGTAGAATATTTGATTTACAAGGACTCGCCTTTCTTTGAAACACGGGAGGTGTATAGGCTGTCATCAACGAAAGAACTGTGTAAAGATTATGTCTCAAGAAAGCCGGACAAGATGGCTGTCTTTGGCGATATAGATTATAATACTGAAAATCAATCAGATACCCGTGGGGGCCTGTCATTCGGTAAACTCGTTTTTAGTTCAGAGGAAATTGATGGGATTTGTAAGCAGTTCCGTAAGAGTTGCCGCATAAGCAGATACTCTGGGCGCAAAGCGAGCGAAAATTCGTTCCGGTCGCTCTCCGAAGATTGCCCGGATTATATTCATATTTCCTCTCACGGGAAATATGACGGAGATGATAAAACTGATGTCGAGGAGGCTATGAATGTGAGTTATCTTGCTTTGAGCGGGGCCAATGTCGTCAATGCAGATCAAACTGATGATGGGATAGTGACGGCATCAGATGTGGCAAAGATGAATCTGCGAAATTGTGATCTTGTGGTGCTGTCTGCCTGTGAGACAGGTTTGGGAAGTCTTGGCAATGATGGAGTATTCGGCCTTCAGCGTGGATTCAAGAATGCTGGAGTTCATTCGATTATGATGTCCTTGAAGAAAGTGTATGATCAGGCGACTTCAAAGTTAATGATTGCTTTCTATAAAGGTATTGCTGAAGGCCTTTCCAAAAGGGAGGCTCTGATTGCCGCGCAAAAAGAGTTGCGTAATACAGCAGAGTATGCCAAAGGACAGTTCTGGGCTCCGTTCATTCTCCTTGATGCTTATGAGAGTAATCAGTAAAGGTAACCCCATTGCTAAACTGTTGAGTATTTTGTATATTTGAAAGTATGATTGCACAAGAATTCACACATCCGGATGATGCCGCCGCGTTGAAAATGCTTGAGTCCATTCCTGTCCTGCCGAAAGTGGTGAAGAAGGTGATGGATTTAGGGATGGAGCGGTTTTACAAGGGCATCAATTTAGCGACGAAGATCAGGTTGTCGCCGACCCAGCTGCCGGAGCTGTATGAGATACTGCCGCCGATTTGCCGGAGGCTGGGAATAGCGGAGCCGGAGTTCTATCTGGAGATGGACCCGAATCCCAACGCCTATGCGTTCGGTGACACCTACACGGCCATCACGATAAACAGCGGGCTTGTGGAAATGCTCACAAGAGAGGAGCTTAAAGCCATTGTGGCGCACGAATGCGGACATATTCTGTGCAGGCATATGCTCTATCATACTTTGGCCATGACGCTTGTGGATGGAATGGCTGAGGACTCGGGGCTCAGGCTTCTTGCGGAGCCGATCAATTATGCCCTGATGTTCTGGAACAGGAAGGGAGAGCTGAGCTGCGACAGGGTTTCGGCTTTCATATGCGGCCCTGCGACTGCTGCAAGGGCATTGGGACGTCTGGCCGGAGGTCCTGATTCCATAACCGGAAACCTGAATCTTGTGGAGTTGGCGGAGCAGGCAGAGCAGTATGAGAAATATGCGACTGACGGATTCTGGAACAAGACTCTTCAGATGTCCGCTGTCTTAGGGATGACTCATCCTTTCACCTCGGTGCGTATCAGCGAGGTGCTGCGCTGGGTCGCCTCTGAAGAATATAAAAAATTACGGGAAAAGTATCCGTCCTGTCCGGTATGTTTTGAAGAAACTGCTCCGGGACAGAAGTATTGTCAACATTGTGGTTCGAAATTGTAATATGTAACTATATGAAAATTGCGCCATTACTTGCCGCTGCCATTGACGAGCTGAACATAGTTATGCGAAAGTCATTGGGCGGAACGAAGCTTGAATCAATCAGCAGCACAATCAATTACTATGCGATAGGTTCAGCCGTTGCCAGTATGGGTGTCGGCATCATCCCGGGTGCGGGCGGTCTTGCGGCAGCCCTTGCGCAGACCGGTTTTATCTGGGCCACCTATGTGAAAATCAACAAGGAACTCGGTATTTCAATGTCAAAAGAGACCGCCAAGTTCCTCGGAGGCGCTGTCGCCACCAATCTGATTACCGGTTATGGTGCGCTGATGGTCGGCTACGTCATGTCCGGTTTGGTTTCATTTATCCCGATAATCGGCAGTTTTGTCGCCTCGGCCGCCAATGCCGCATTGGGTTATGTGATGATTTATTCGTGTGCGGTCATTTATTTGAAACTAATTACCAAAATGGTGAAAGTGAGCGGCACAATGGAGGTCAAGGACAAAGAGACTATTGAGAAATCCATACGTGAGATTATGAGCGCCGAGGATATGAAAAGCCTTTTCAAGGAGGGCGGAAAGCAGTTCAAGGCCGCGCACAAGGATGGCTCATTTGCTGCTGCGAAATCCAAGAAGTTCTGCACGGAATGCGGGGAGGAAGTGCCTGACGGTATGGACACCTGCCCTTCGTGCGGTCATAAGATAAATTAAAAACATCCTGATTATGAATACTTTCTTTGATGAAGACAACAATCTCAATATAGAAGATCTCGTATATGAACAGCCGTCTTTTCTCAAGATTATCGAGGATGGCGTCGTGACTGAAGATGAGCTCGCCGAGCAGTCGGACAGAGTCATTAGCCGTCTCAAATCATTTGAGTCGAAGGCAAATGCTGAACAGATTGAAGAGGTGCGCAATCTGCTTGCTGAAATCAGTGTGTTAGTTGCCGCACGGTCAATTTTCGAACGCCAGGGTGAATAGATTTAATTTATGATTTTATAGCATTATGGCTTATTTACCAGGAGGAAACCGGACAATATCTGTTGACAGGGCTCAGGATGTGTCGTTTGATCTCAGGGATTTCGTTGAGAAGGTCTTCAATGATGAGTATGCTCTTGTCATAGGAAGCGAGGTGATGCTGAACCCTGAGACTGTTCCTATCGGCAACGGGGATATGAACAGTTATATCCTTGGCTCTGTCAATGAATTGCAGCATACGACCTGCCGCACTTTTAACGAGTTGATTGACAGTGCGGGAAGGGGGATTGACCCGATAAGAAACTTTTTGTCGGACCAGGGCTTCATCCAGGAGATGTCCGTTGATGATATTTCGCCGGAGCTTGTGTCCCTTCTCCGTCTGAAACTTTTCCGGATTGTGATAACGACCACTCCGGATCCGTATCTGGAGATGCTTCTCCGTGACATCTGGGGAGATGAACTGAATGTGGTGAATATCGTTGACGACCGGTCATTGAACGAATTCCGCAGCCGCTACAAGGAATATAGAGGCCAGAGTTCTTTCAATGAGCCGACTCTTGTCTATGCTTTCGGGAAAGCGGTGAAGAATGAATCCCTTCAGTTTGCGCGAACAGATTCGGATTATATCTGCTTTGTCGAGCGCTGGATGAAATTCGACAGCCGTTCGGATGCCCTGATGACGGTTCTGCAGAGCAGGCGGCTGCTTTCGCTCGGATGCAAGTTCGAGGACTGGTATTTCCGCTTCTTCTGGTATGTGCTGCGCCGCGAGGTATGCAATATGGGCCAGGGCCAGGTGGCCATCACGCTTGACACTGCGGACAGGTCGGATGCCAATCTGGATGATTTCTTCCGCCGCCACAGGGTGTACAATCACAGCAGCGAACGTAATCCGCTGAAGATGAATTCCAGGGAATTCATAAAGTATCTTGTAAGGACATTGACGGATGCAAGCGGCTAATCGTCTTTCCGCAAATTGATTCTGGAAAAGAGGAGAAGAAAAGGCATATTCATCTCTTATTATCATACGGACGAGATTGTCGCAGGCAAATTGTTTTTCAAGCTCTCGAGGAAGTATCCTAATGTATGGTTTGACACCCAGCGCCTGAAAGTCGGTGATTACAATGAAGAAATCGCATCGGCGATATCGGAGGCGAATATTTTCATTCCGGTTCTTTCTCCTGCAGTGGCCGCTCATCTGGAGAGTGGTGACGATGCGCATTATTACCGGACGGAATGGGCATTGGCCAAACAATGCTCATCAATAGGGACGGGCTCGCGGAAGCTTGACATTCTTCCGGTTGCGATTAATGGCTACGATATGTACAAACCTTATCATACAGAGTGCTTTGAGCGGCTGATGAACTGCAGCAATCACGGAATTGACCTGATGTCATCCGACGGTTTCGCCAAGCTGACTGAGGCTATTGATATTTTGTTGGAGAATTGATATGGAAAACAGAATGAATCCCTGGATGGGCCTGTCTTCATACAGAGACCCTCAATATGAGAACACTCCTGTGATGTTCTGCGGAAGGGAGGACGAGATATTCGACCTGACGAGGCTTGTTATGGGCAATATCTTCGTCACCCTGTATGGAAAGAGCGGCAACGGCAAGACGTCATTGCTCAATGCAGGCGTATTTCCAAGTCTAAGGAAGTCAGGATTCATCCCGGTCAGTGTCAGATTGGGCATAGATGCAATGGATTGTTCATTCCAGCAGGCGGTAATCCGCAAGTTGCGGGGCCTTGCGTCCGAGTCCGTGGTCCTCGAGACCTCAGATGTCGTGGAAATGCCTGAAGATGAATCGTCCCAGGATTATCTTTGGGCGTTCTTCGCACGCACAAGGTTCACGGATGCTGATGGCAGGACAGTGTTTCCGGTGATTGCGTTCGACCAGTTCGAGGAGGTTTTCACGCATAGGAGGCAGGACGCTGAAACTCTGCTTTGCCAGATAGCCTTTATGATGGATGAGAGCCACGCCCTTCCAACAAGGGAGATTGAGGGCAATATTTATGAATACGATTTCAATTTCCGGTTCATCGCCTCTATCAGGGAGGATGATCTTTATAAATTGGAAGACAGCATTGACAATTGCTATCTGTCCAGTCTCAAAAAATGCAGGTTCCGTCTGAAGGCGCTCAGCGCTAAGGGTGCCAGGGAGGTGATTCTGAAACCCGGTGCCGGGCTGTTCGATGACGCTGACAAGGAGGCGGTTGTGGAGGCCATCCTCGACAAGGCCAAGGACAATACATCTCAGGGAATCAGCGCCAATATGCTATCCCTGATCTGCAGCCGTTTGTTTGAGGAAATCAATAGGGCTGGTGCGGAGCACATCACTCTCCATATAGTTGAATCCTTCATTGAAGCCAATCCGTTTGAAAAATATTTCATCGAGGCGACGTCCAGGCTGAATAATTATGAGATGAAGTATCTGGAGGATAAGCTGATAGATGAGTATGGCCGCCGTAAATCAATCTCCAGGAAGGCTCTTGAAAAGAATGTGAGGAATGCGGAGGAACTCATAAATGGCAGCAGGAGGATTATGCAGAATGTGTCATCATCATCTCCGAATGGTGATGATTTGGTGGAGCTTGTTCACGATACATTCTGCGGGCCGCTAATATTGCAAAAGGAGAGAAGAGCGAGGAGGAGAAGAAATAAAAAATTGATATTAAATGCTTTAGGTGCGGTGTTTGTTATGGTTATTGCCGGTTTTGTCGCTCTGCAAGAC
>JAQXHU010000029.1 GCA_029007435.1 Bacteroidales bacterium | reverse complement strand
GTCACCCAGTTGCCGTCCTTGTCCATAACCGGCTCGGCTGGTATCTTGGTGAAATTCTGGGCATCGTATTTTGCCACCTGGTCTCCCTGGGCGGAAAGCACCTGGGTGAAATATCCGTAACGGTAGAGCAGTCCGACAGCCACAAGATTCACGTTCATATCGCTGGTCTCCTTCAGATAGTCGCCGGCAAGAATGCCCAGACCTCCTGAATAGATGCTGAGGGAGGAGTCCAGTCCGTATTCCATACAGAAATATCCCACAGAAGGCTCGACACGATCCTTCTTCAGGGCCATATAATCGTTGAATTCCTTCATTACGCTCTCGTACTGGGCCATAAATGAAGCATCGCCGGCAAGAGCCCTGAATCTCTTGAGGCTCACGATATCGAGAACCGCCAAAGGGTTGTGGCCGGAATCGTGCCATACCTTGGCGTCAATTGTCTTGAACAGCGCCTTGGCGCTCTCGTTCCAACACCACCACAGGTTTTTGGAAAGGGTCTCAAGACCCTGGAGGGCTTCAGGCAGGTGCCTGGTCACCATAACACTTTTCCAGGAAGGGTTGTTAATCGGTAGCTTTTCGTACTTCATAATCGGTTTTTCTTTTGTTTCTGGGAATGCGCCTTTCTCGGCGATAATCTTGTCTAGAGCTTTGGAATATGCTTCCTGATAATAGCGTATCTGGTTCTCCCACAATGCGATGTTGGAAACGTCTTTGGCATTTGCCATATATTCCTCACGCTGCTGGTCGGTGATAAGTGTTATTTCTTTGATTCTGTCGGCAACCGCATCCACGACGTCGAAGTAATTCGAGTCGTTGCGCTCCACCACGGTGATACCCGGGTGTTCCTTGCCGTAATGGTCTCTCACCCACAGTCCAAATCCTGCAAGACTCGTAGTGAGCGTAGGCACCCTGAAGGCCAGACTCTCCAGCGGGGTATAACCCCAAGGCTCGTAATACGACGGGAACAATGTGAGGTCCAGACCTATGATAAGGTCGTAGTACTTCATATTGAACACTCCGTCATTGCCGTTGAGATAAGACGGGATGAAATAAATCTTGATATTCGAGCCCGGTGCGTTGTCCAGACCGAGGTCACGGAATCTCCCAGTGATTGTGTCGCACTCCGGATTCATCAGGTAATGCGAGACCTGGGTGGTATAGGCCTCATTCCCCTCACCCTTGAGCTTTGACACGAGATTCCAGTCCGCGCCGTTATGTCCCGAAGGAATCATAATGAATGCGTGGACCGGCTTGCCCCTGAAATCTGATTTGTGGATCTTGTTGACAGCGTCGATGAAGACATCTATACCCTTGTTGCGATACTCGTAACGTCCTCCGATGCCTATCAGGACAGCGTCCTCCTCAACAGGAGACCCGGACATCGCCGCGGCCACCTGCCTGAATTTCAGCCGGGCGGCCGCGCGTCTGTCACGGTATTCCTCTTCCGTTGAAGGAGTGAAACTGTTCTCGAATCCGTTCGGCGTCACCTCGTCCACTTCCCTGCCGAGGAAGTGTGCGCACTCCCTGGCCGTTATCTCGCTCACAGTCGTGAACGCATCGGCGTTCCGGGCTGATTTGCTTTCAAGGGAATGGAGCGCCATCACATTGAACTGGCGCGCCTTCGCATCCGGATTGTAAGACTCCATAGAGTCATACAGCGGCATATTGTTCCCTGCAAGACAACGTCCGGCCACAGTGGCGTGCGTGGTAAAGACGGTTGCAATCGGCAGACCGGTGTACTTCAGATACAGCAGACCGGCACCGGTCTGCCATTCGTGGAACTGGGCCACGACCTTGTCCGAAGGTTCGAGGAAAAATCTGTAATAGCTCTCGATAACCTTTCCGGACACATATCCGAAGAGAGCTGATTCTTTATAATCCCAGTTGCCGGTGATGGAATCCACTCCGAACTTTTCCCAATATTCGGTGAGAATCTGGTTCTGTTCTGTGAGGAACTGCTTGAAATCCACAAGCACCGCCACAGGACTGCCCGGAACATTCCATTTTCCTATACGGAGCCTGAGTCCGCTTTTGGCCGCCTCGATACGCCAGGCCTGCCAGAGAAGCGGGTCCTCGTGGAAATCAGGATTCGCATCCGTATCCATCCAGACATCCGGACCGATGAGTATGTGATGCCTCTTCAACTGGGACTTGAGGAAGAGGGACTTGGTAGCGATGACGGTGTAGATTCCACCGACTTTGTTACAGACTTCCCAGCTTACCTCAAACAAATAATCCGGTCTGTTCAATTCTTTAGTTGCCATTATTCAGTCTTTCTTCTTTTAGCGGCCGGCTTTGCCTCACCTTTCACAGCTTTTTTAGCTGCCGGTTTTTTTGCCGGAGTCTTCTTGACTGCGGAGGCTGTCTTTGAAGCGGCCTTGCGCGCCTTTGGAGCCGGTTTGGCAGGCTCTTCAGGCTTTTCCGCTACCGGAAGGCTAACCTCCTCCGCATTTGAAGTCGCAAATTTAGCATTAGTTGTTGAATATTCCTCATTAACTCGGATAATAAAATCACTCAAAACGTTCATATAGTTGATAAACGCCTCATATGGAGTGTCATAAGGATTGAAATATTTATGCACTTCTCCGTCCGAGAAGAATTTCGTGCACATATAATAGAAATGGTCGCTCTCCTGGAGGTGTCCGAAATCATTGAACAGGGCAGGGTCATTGATGAGCGCCACTTTCTCGTAGAGCCTGTAAAGCTTGTTGTATGCTTCCTGCTGGAGCTCGTTTCCGAGCCACGCGGTGACATCCCTCTCCTCATCTGCCCAGGAAATAGGCTCAGGAACCTCGATTGAGGAAACAGGCTTGTGGCTTGCGGCAGCCTCAGAAGGAGTGTCGAAACGGAATGTGCCGTCCTTGATCACAGCCTCAGGCAGATAACGCATGAAATCGAAGATTCCGGTGCTTGCACTCTGATGCTCTCCGAATGTCTCATAGTCCATAAAGAGGTTAATGACGTCACCCTTGTCCTGGATGTCGTTTTTAAGCCAGGCGAGATATTTCTCTCCGGTGAGAGGCCATTCGCTCCAGCCTTTATTGGAGAAGCGGAAAGCGATGTCATCACTGAGCTTGTAGTTCCTGAGAAGGAGTTTCATATTCTCCTGCCTGTCATCTGTATATACGAAGTCAGGACTTCTCCATCCGAGTATATGGCGGGCGCCCTCAGTCAGCATTGTGCTGAATCCCAAGTCATAAACGCTCTCGCCAATAGCATCTGAATAAATGAGCTCGGTATTCCTGAATGTCACAGGGGTGACCCCGAAATACTGTTCAATGGCAGCTTTGTGTTTGAGCACCTGATGCCTGAACTCGGCAGGACAGGCAAGCGAAGCAAGAGAGTGGTAATATGTCTCGCAGAGGAACTCGGCGCAGCCTGTGTCGGCAAGTCTGCGGAAACTCTCGATAACCTCCGGAGCGTATCTGTCGAACTGCTCAAGGGCGGACCCGGAAATCGAGAAGGCAACTTTGAACGCTCCCTTGTGTGTCTTGACAAGGTCAAGGAGGAGACTGTTCATCGGCAGGTAGCACTGCTCCGCTACCCTTCTCAGAATAGTGCGGTTCGTGAAGTCATCATAATAATGTGAATCTTTTCCTATATCGAAAAACCTGTAAAGTCTCAGTCTGGTTGGCTGGTGAATCTGGAAATACAGGCATAAACTTTTTGACGGTTTCATATCTCTAAAATTTACTTGATCACTGATTCATAAACATTTTTGATTTTGGCCGCGGCATTGTTCCATTTCAATGTATTCACCTCGTCGTAGCCGTATTTTGACGCGAAATCGGAGAGCGCCGGATACTGCAGGATGCCATATATCTGGTCAGCCATCGCATCGACATCCCAGAAGTCCACCTTGAAAGCGTACTTCAGAATCTCGGCGGCACCGGACTGATGGGAAATCACTGAAGGCACCCCGGAACGCATCGCCTCAAGTGGAGAAATTCCAAAAGGCTCTGACACAGAAGGCATTACATACACATCTGACAGAGCGAACATCTTCTGGACCTCGGCTCCGCGGAGGAATCCGGTGAAATGGAATCTGTCGGATATGCCCAGACGGGCCACCTGACGGATTGAGCGGTTCATCATATCACCGCTGCCGGCCATCACGAAACGGACATCCGGGCACTTCTTGAGAACCTTGGCCGCCGCTTCAATGAAATACTCCGGCCCTTTCTGGAAAGTGATTCGTCCGAGGAAGGTGACCACCTTCTCTTTGACTCCCCTCTCCACCTTGATCTCGCTTCTTCCGCTGAAATCCACTGCGTTATGAACTGTGACCACCTTGTCTGGATTGATACCGTACTTGGTGATTACAATATTGCGAGTGAGGTCGCTGACAGTGATAACCCTGTCGGCCGCCTCCATTCCGCGTTTCTCAATCTCATAAACACGGGTGTCGATATTCTGGTCGCTGCTCCTGTCGAATGAAGTCGCGTGAACGTGGACAACGAGCGGTTTTCCGGAAATCCTCTTGGCGGCTATGCCGGCCATATAGGTGAGCCAGTCGTGGGCGTGGATCACATCGAAGTCTCCCTTGCGGGTCATCGCGAGTGTTCCCCCGACCATTGCATAACGGGCAACCTCCTCCATGAGGTTGGAGCCGTATTTTCCTGAAAACTTGTATGTCTGTCCGTAATGCACAGCGAAGTCCTTCACCTGGCGGTGCCTGTCCTCCTCCACAAGTTTGTGGAACTCTTCAGGGTCGAGATAAGGGACCATATTTGTGCCGATATGGACGAACTGGACTTTGTCAAGGAAGTCATCGACTGTCATCGAGCCGGTCACCTTGACAGGCACAGCGCTGGCATTCACGATGTCAGCTACGCTGCCGTCCTCGTCTCCGCTTGCCGACGGCATCACGAATATCGTGTCAACACCGTTATAAGCAAGGCCTTTGACTATACCGTAGCAGGCTGTTCCCAGTCCTCCCGCAATATGAGGAGGGAATTCCCAGCCAAACATAAGAACTCTCATTATTTTTCCTCCTTATATTTATTAATCAGTCTTTCAACACAGATGAGCGCCGCTGTGCTCAGAGCTGAAGAAATGGCTCCGTGGGCCTCGTGTGGCGGATCTCCGTCATAAAGTTCAGAGAACGCTCCGACTCCGTGCTTGTTGAGATCGGCATAAAAACCTTCGATAAGCCACTCGGCCTTCTTGCAGAACGACTGGCCTCTCATCTTGAACACCACTTTCGCATATGGATAGAGCAATGCCGGCCAGGCGCAGCCCTGCTGATATGCGAGGTCCCTCTCGGTCTGTGTTCCCTCATACACGCCTTTGTACTTGACGTCACGAGGAGAAAGAGTCCTGATGCCCCTCGCTGTGACAAGCTCCCTCTCAACAACATTGACAATGCTTCCTGCGATATCGTCGCTGATCGGTGACGAAGCCACTGAAAGCGCGAAGAGCTGGTTCGGGCGGACATCCATATTCTGCCCGTTATTGTCAACATAGTCGGCGAGATAGCCGCAATTAGGATTCCAGAATTTCTTCTGGTAGTTCTCTTTGACAAGGTCTCTCACAGGAGTCCATGCGGCGATGAACTGGCTGTCCTTCTTGCCGTAAAGGGCCTCGTTCTCGATGGCGAAGCACAATGAGTCATACCAGAACGCGTTGGTCTCCACCTGATAGCCAGCTCTCTCGGTGACAGGACGCCCGTCAATATAGGCGTTCATCCATGTGAGGGCGGTATTGTCTTTCTGAGCCCATAGAAGTCCGTCAGGCTGGAGGGCTATTTCCTTTCTCACGCCTGGAGCGTAGCTCTCTATCACGCCCTTGACAACGCTGCCGTACTTCTTCCAGACAGCTTTTGCGGAAGCGCCGGACTCTATGTACTCGCGGAGGACACCGGCGAGCATGAGCGGAGCCTCGACCTGGGTGGTCCTTGAATAGAACCTCTCCTGGTTGGTGGCGATGAGGTCGTCCAGGATTTCCTCGAACGCCTCAGGCCTGCCGGCATAAATGGTAAGGCCAGGAAGGGCGAAGAGGGTCTCGCGGAGCAGCCCCGTATAAAGCCAGGAGAATCCGGCAGTTATGCTCTTCCTGCCGTTCCTGTCCCTGATAAGGACATCGGCGCAGTGGAGGAGCTGGTCACGGAAACTTCCGATGCCGGGAGTGGCCTTGAGGGCCGCATTGTATTTTCTCTTGATGGTTGAAGGATTCTCTTCAGATACTGAAGCGGAAAGAATCACCGAATCGCCCTCTGAAAGGCTGAGGGTGAAACTTCCAGGCACAAAGAGGTCCTCCTTGCAGGCGAAACCGCGTCTCGCCTCGTCCGAGTATGTCACTCCGTTGTACCAGCAAGGAGATGGCTTGTACTCAAAAGCCGAGGTACTGAGCTGTAGGTTCAAGTCCGGGAATCCTTCATACATATTGAAGGCCACTCCGTTCTTGACCGGTTTGTAGTCTGTCCTTGCGGAGGAATTCTGGGATGTCAGGCTGTGAACACTCCTGAACGCCAGGAAAGGCTTGAGAATCATCTGGATCTTGGAAGGAGATTTCTTAAGCTCATACCTGAGCATAACCTGGTCCTTGTCCGGAACCAGCAGAATGCTCTTGGTGAATTCAATCTGTCCCACCCTGTAGGTGATGACAGGAACAGGGTCAGCCGAGAAGTCCACAATGTATTTGTGTCCTCTTGGCTCATAGATGTCCCCGTAGCAGTGAATGCCAAGGTTGAACAGCTTGCCGTTCACCATAAGGCTTTCATCCACAGCGGAAAGCAGCATATACTTGCTTCCGCCGAAGTTGTCCACAGGGACTCCGAGGAGGCCGTGATAACGTCTCGTGTTGCAGGCCACTATCGAGGTGTTGCAATAAGCTCCCGTCCTGTTCGCGCAGATAATCTCTCTCTTGAGCGAATAAGACAAGTTCACGAGCTCGGCCTTGTTGAATTTCAGAAATGCCATATTTGAACTATTAATTATTTGTCAATTTTCTTAAATACCAAAACGCACCTGCTCGGCAGATATACGGACATCCTGCCGTCGGAATGATGGAGTTCACCTTCCCGCAGCCTGCTGAATCCGTCATACTCTTTCTCGTCCGAGTCAAAAACAAGTTTCCAGTCCCCTTCAGGAGCCGGGAAAGAATAATCCGGATATGACGAAGAAGGGCTGAAACAAAATGCAAAGATAAAACTTTTACGCCTGAAAATCAACACTTTTTTAGCTTCGTCCGCTATTACAGGCTCCGGAGAGGCTTCTAATAGACCCTCACTCTTGAAGAGTTTTATCATATCCCTGTCGAAATTCATCAGGTACTTGTAGCGCAGATAATCGGGCCTGCACAGAGACCATTGACGACGGGCGTACTTGTACGACCAGCCGTTGCCTTCCCTCGGAAAGTCTATCCACTCAGGATGGCCGAACTCATTGCCCATAAAGTTCAGATAACCGTCCCCGGCGGTGGCTAAAGTGGCCAGCCTTATCATCTTGTGCAAAGCTATGCCGCGGTCAACTATGAGATTCTTCGAATCCTTGTTCATCGAAGTGTACATCTCTTTATCCATTAGTCTGAATATCAATGTCTTGTCTCCGACAAGAGCCTGATCGTGGCACTCGGCGTAACTGATGGTCTTCTCATCCTTGCGCTTGTTGGTCAGTTCCCACCAGATATTGCCCATATCCCATTGCTCATCGCTCTTCTCCTTGAGCCATTTAATCCAGTGGTCGGCCACACCCATCGCCATACGGAAATCGAAGCCGAGACCGCCTGCCTCATAAGGGGCGGCAAGTCCGGCCATTCCGCTCATATCCTCAGCTATAGTTATCGCATCCGGGTTGATTTCCTTCACAAGCAGGGCAGCAAGGGCAAGATATGTGACGGCGTTCTCGTCAACTCCAGAGTTGAAATAATTGTCATATCCGACAAAATCTTTTCCGAGGCCGTGATCCCAGTACAGCATACTGGTGACGCCATCGAAACGGAAGCCGTCAAGATGGTACTCCTCCATCCAGAACTTGCAGTTCGACAGAAGGAAATACTTGGTCTCGTCTTTTCCGTAATCGAAACAGCGGGACCCCCAGGCAGGATGCCTGCCCTGCGGGCCCTTGTAAAAATAGAGGTCTTCCCTGCCGTCGAATCTGCCGAGACCTTCAGCCTCGTTGTCAACGCTGTGGGAATGAACTATGTCCATCACTACAGCTATTCCTCTTGAATGGGCCTCGTCCACAAGCTGCTTGAATTCTTCCGGAGTTCCGAATCTGGATGACAGGGCATAGAAGTTTGACACCTGATAGCCGAACGAGCCGTAATACGGGTGCTCCTGAAGCGCCATAATCTGGAGAGTGTCATAGCCAAGTTCCTGGATATGAGGGAGAACTTCCCTCCTGAACTCATCAAAACCGGCCACTTTCTCCTGCTCAGAACTCATACCTATATGGCATTCGTAGATGAGCGGGTGCTTTCTCGGCCCCGGCGAACCGTATTTCCATTCATATTTGCGTTCCGGTTCCCAGACCTGTGCGCTGAAAACTTTGGTGACCGGGTCCTGGACAACTCTGCGCACATAGGAAGGGAGCCTCTCCCCTCCTCCGCCAGGCCACTCGATGAACAGTTTGTAGAGTTCCCCGTGGCGCAGGAACATTTCCGGGAGCGTTATCTCCCAGTCCCCCTTGCCTGTGGGATGCAGTTCATACGCAGTGGTGCGCTTCCAGTTGTTGAACTCGCCGATAAGATAAATCCTGTTGGCGTTAGGCGCCCACTCACGGAAAATCCAGGAGCCGTCCGCCGTCTTGTGCAGGCCATAATACAGGTAGTTGTTCAGGCCGTCCGACAGTTTCCCGCCCACAGAGATTTTTTTCCTCGCGGCCTCGATTCTTTCGTGACGCGCGAGAATAGCCTTCTTGTACGGCTCCAGATAAGGATCCGTATCAAAAATGAATTTCTGCTTCTCCTCCATATATATCAGATTTCATCCAACAATTCAGCTTTGTCCCTCGCTGACCTGAGATAGGCGCGGCAGGCCGATATAAGTTCTTTCGACCGCTTGAGATATTTGTCTATATCGTCAATGCCGGTGGACGGATCTTCAGCAGCTGCAGCTGTCCGTTCCAGTTCCGCTATTGCTTCCTTATAATCAAATTTTTCCATAAGTATCAAATTATCAATATCTCATCAATGTCCGTCCGACGGTCTTACCTCATTCACACTGCAACCGACCGTTCCGTCCGAGAACATCACCGTCACACTGTCCCCGGGTCTGCTTCCCGCAGATGACTTCATCACCACACCCCTCCGGTCCAGGACGAGAGCGTATCCCCTTTCCAGAATCCTTCTCGGATCCGCCCCGATGATTCTGGACTCCAGGACGTCAATCCGGGAGTTCATAAGGGCTATCTTGTTCAGAAATGCCGTCTTGAGACGGGTTCCGAATGAAGTGACATACTGGTCCTCATCCATATATATGTCTATGAACACATCCGCCAGGGCAGTAGGGGTCTTGACATATTTCCACGAGACCATATCGCAGATATGATAATCCTGGTCGTGGCCCACAGCTGTCAGGACAGGCACAGGACATTTCGCTATGGCCGCAGCCACCCTGTAGTCATCGAAGCAGGCGAGATCGAGGCTCGCTCCACCGCCCCTGAGCACAAGAATGGCGTCATAAGCATTTCCCTCTTCCGAAGCAGCCTCAACAGCCTCAGCAATAGAATCCGGAGCGGACAGGCCTTGCATCACAGCCTCGAAAAGGTCGGTATGGAAAGCGAAACCATAGGCATTCCCGTGCAGATGCCGCATAAAATCCCTGTAACCAGCAGCGTCCGGAGCCGACACGACGGCAAGCCTGTAAGGCAGGCGGCGCATCTCCAGACCTTTCTGCCGGTCCATCAGGCCTTCTTCCTTCAGCCTGGCGATGGTTGCCTGGCGTTCTTTCTCCTTCTCACCAACGGTGTACGCCGGGTCGACATCATCTATAATGAGGGAAAGGCCGTACAGCTGGCTGTAATTCACCTGAACCCGCACAAGAACGGACATTCCGGGCTGGAGCGGTGCCCCCGCCACTTTCTCGAAATACGGACACAAGAGCCTTGCCTTGGAGGCCCATATTATCGCTGAAGCTTTGGCTATCAGACCGTTGGCATCAGACTGAGACAGTTCAAGATAGCAATGTCCGCCGCTTCTGCTCTTCACCGCGCTTACCTCAGCCCGCACCCAGCAGCGTCCCGGGAACGAACTCTCAAGCGTCGCCCTGACGCCTGATTGAAGGGTAAACAAATCAATGACATCTCTTTCCATCGCACAATGGATTAAAAAAAGGATAAATGTGTCCTTAATTATTGTGGTCTGATTACAAATTTAATCTTTTTTCGTATCTTTGCGCAAGTTTTTCAGCATAAACGTAACTTTTTTTGAGAAGATGAAAATTACAAAGGCGATATATGCCGGCAGCAGCATCCGGACAGGACAGAAACCGTCCAGACGGTTGCCGGAATTCGCTTTCATCGGACGGTCAAATGTCGGGAAGTCTTCTCTCATAAATATGCTGTGCGGACAGAACAGGCTCGCCCTTACATCCTCCACACCTGGAAAGACCAAGCTCATCAATCATTTTTTAGTGAATGACAGCTGGTATCTCGTGGACCTCCCGGGTTACGGTTATGCCAAACTCCCAGACAAAGAAAGAGCCAGTATCAAAGAAGTCATCAAAGACTACCTGAACAACTCGGAAGAGATGATTCTGCTGTTCGTCCTCATTGACGTCAGACACGATATTGGGAAAATCGATATGGATTTCCTGAACGAGCTCGGCGAGAACGGAATTCCATTTGCGATCATTTTCACAAAAGGTGACAAACTGGGACCCAACGCCAGGGCCGCCCAGATAGAGAGAGACAAAGAGATGCTCTCTGAATTCTGGGAAGAGCTTCCGGTATGCTTCGATAGTTCATCGCAGACCGGCCTCGGAAAAGAGGAAATCCTGGACTACATCGGGACAGTTCTGTCAGAGGTAAAGTAAGGAACTTCAAACTAATACTTCAATTTATGAACACCGAACACAGAATGGAACTGTTTGCCTGCAGGGCATCAAAGGACTTCGCACAGAAAGTCGTTCACGAGCTTAACGCTATCAAAGATCCGGGCACAGGTCCTATTCACCTCGGGGATTCAGAAGTCACTCAGTTCAGTGACGGCGAATTCCAGCCATCCTTCACAGAAAGTGTGCGCGGAGCCACTGTTTTCATTCTTCAGTCCACATTCCCTCCGGCAGAAAACCTTATGGAACTGCTTCTCACCATCGATGCCGCAAAAAGGGCTTCAGCCTACAAGGTGATTGCCGTTATGCCGTATTTCGGATGGGCAAGGCAGGACAGGAAAGACAAGCCGAGAGTATCCATCGGGGCCAAACTTGTAGCCAATCTACTCTGCGCGGCCGGAGTTGACAGGATTATGACCTGCGACCTCCACGCCGACCAGATCCAGGGCTTTTTCGACATTCCGGTGGACCACATCTACGCCAGCAAGGTATTTATCCCTTACCTCAAATCATTGAATATCGAGAATCTCGCCATCGCCGCTCCTGATATGGGAGGCGCAAAGAGGGCCAACGCCTATGCGAAAGATCTCGCCTGCCCTGTGATTATCTGCCACAAGTCAAGGGAAAGGGCCAATGTGGTGGCATCCATCACCGCCATCGGCGACGTGGAGGGCAAGAATGTTGTGATTGTGGACGATATGATAGACACGGCCGGCACACTGACAAAAGCTGCGGACATCCTTATGGAGAAAGGAGCGAAGAGCGTAAGGGCCTGTGCGACCCACGCCATCCTCTCAGGTCCGGCTTACGAGCGGATTAACAAGTCGAGTCTCTCCGAAGTATATGTGACTGACACGATTCCGCTCACCACAGATCCGTCAGTGGACACCAGCAAGATAAAGGTAGTGTCGATGACCGGAACATTCGCAAGAATCATCCGCAAGGTCTGGGACAATGAGCCCATCAGTCCTGAATTTATATTCTAAGACATTGACATACAGAATATGAAAGTCTTTCTGGCAGCATTGGTCCTCATAGGGCTCGGCGTCTTCGGGATGTGTTTCAACATCATATTCCGGAAGAACGGGGAATTTCCCCAGACTGACGTCGGGGCCAATGAGAATATGCGCCGGCTGGGCATCAGATGTATGAGGGAAGAGGATGACGAAAGGTTCTCCTCCACCTCGAAGAAACACTCCGGAGCCGAATGCTCCGGAGTTTACAGTGACTCCTGCGCCGGATGCGGACTGTATCCGTATGAGAAAAACCGGAAGCGGGAAGAATAAGTGAAACCCTCGTGAGAGGATAAATAACGTAAAGATTATGAGCCTTGTAGCTATTGTAGGAAGGCCGAATGTCGGCAAATCCACCCTTTTCAACCGCCTGGTCGGAATGAGACAGGCAATCGTGGACGAGACCGCAGGTGTCACCCGTGACAGACATTACGGGAAATGCGAATGGTGCGGCAAAGAGTTTTCTGTGGTGGACACGGGAGGTTACACTTCCGGCTCGGACGATGTTTTCGAGGAAGAAATACGCAAGCAGGTAGTCATCGCCATCGAGGAGGCCGACCTGATTCTGTTTATGACCGAGGCTGCGACCGGAATCACAGATTACGACTCGGAAATTGCCGATCTCCTGAGAAAATGCGGGAAACCGGTGGTAGTGGCCGTGAACAAAGTCGATTCCGGAGAGAAAATGTACGACGCATACCAGTTTTACGGACTGGGTCTCGGAGAGATATGGTCCATATCATCCGCAAACGGAAGCGGCACCGGAGATCTCCTTGACGAGATTGTGAAGAAACTTCCGGAAGACACGGAAGCCGAGGACGAGCATCCCGGCGTGCCGAGAATCACCATTGTCGGAAAGCCTAATGTCGGAAAATCATCCCTCACAAACGCCCTTCTCGGCGAGGAGAGGAATATTGTCACATCCGTTGCCGGAACGACAAGGGATTCAATATCTTCATATTACAACAAATTCGGGCACGAGTTCGTATTTGTGGACACTGCAGGCATCAGGAAAAAGAACAGGGTGCAGGAAGACCTCGAATTCTATTCGGTGATGCGATCCATCAGGGCAATCGAGCACAGTGACGTCTGCATTATGATGATAGACGCCACCACCGGAATGGAGGCGCAGGATATGAACATTTTCAACCTCATCAAGAAGAACCGCAAGGGCTGCGTGCTTGTAGTGAACAAATGGGACCTTTTCGAGAAAGAGAGCAACACCCTGGCTGAATACACAAATGCGCTAAGGGCAAGAATCGCACCTTTCAATGACATTCCTATAGTATTCACTTCAGTGCTCAAGAAACAAAGAATCCTGGATGTGCTAAATGAAATCGCCCACGTGTATTCCAATTACTCCAGAAGAATCAGCACATCGAAACTGATGGATGCGATGCTGCCTGAAATTGACAACTACCCTCCTCCGATGTGGAAAGGCAAAGTGGTGAACATCAAATACATAACCCAATTACCAACCAGATTTCCGGCATTTGCGTTCTTCTGCAATCTGCCCCAGTATATCAAGGAGCCTTACAAGAGATTCCTCGAGAACAAGCTCAGGTCGCATTTCGACCTGTCCGGCTGTCCTGTCCAGATATTCATCAGACAGAAGTAGGCGGCTTCATTTTCGGGTAACGGACTGTGAAGCAGGCTCCCTTCAGGGCGAATGAGCTGCTGTAGACAATCTCGCCGCCACACCGCTCAAGTATGTTCTTGCAGATGGCCAGGCCGAGACCGGTGCCGCTGCTCTTGGTGGTGAAATTAGGGGTAAACAGACGGCTTCTGTTCTCGTCCTTGATACCCGGGCCGTTGTCCTCGAAGACAATATCGTAGAATGAATCTTTTGTGCTGTTCCTCAGGGACAGCACAATTTGTCCGCGGACAGGTTCAAGTCCGGCGTTCCTGTCCTCTTCCTGCTGGTTCTCTATGGCCTGCACAGCATTGGTAAGAAGATTGACGAACACTCGGGTCAGCTGAGGTTTAGGGCCCATTACACAGGCACCCTTCAGGCCATAATACTCGAAAGAGATATTATCCTTGTCGTCAAACATTGAAATCTGGTCTGATGCCAGGGCGTCCAGGTCTATCCGCACAAGTTCCTCGGTATATAGTTTGGCGAACGTTGAGAACTCATTGGCGGTGTCCGTCAGCACGTCGATACTGTCAAGAATCACTCTTGAAATGTCGTCAAACTTGGTCTCCCAGTTCGGATTGTTGTTGTTCTTCATCCTTATCAGCCTCTGTATCTGGAGCTTGATAGGTGTAAGAGGATTCTTTATCTCGTGGGCCACCTGGCGGGCCATCTCGCTCCAGGCCCTCTCTCGCTCAGCCTGGGCCACCTGCTTGCCCGATTCGGACAGATCGTGGACCATAAGATTATAAGCCCTGACCAGACCTGAAAGTTCATCCTCCTTGTCATAAATGATATACTCCAGTCCTCCGGTGCGGGCGGACAGCATCTTGCGTCCCATCACGATAATCGGCCTGAACATCTTGTCAACCACTCGTGTCGTGAAGAATCTGGTAATGATGAGCAGAATGAAAAATACAGTTATCACAAATATCGAATGGAAGACTGCGTCCGCCTTGAACGAGAGCCCTGAATCGGTGTAAGGCGCGCTGAGAATGGCTAAAATCCTGCCCTTGTCATTGATCAGGGGGGCGTACATTGTGTAGAAATTATGGCCGGCCACCCATTCCTTGTGGATATAGTAGCGCTTGCTGCTGTACATTATGTTCCTGTAAGCCTCGGGATTTGTCCTGGACCCGAGTATCATACGCTCGAAAATTTCCGGAGCGGTCGAATTGAACACCTTGCCGCCGGGGCTGTACAATGTAATGTCGGTCCTCGTGTACTCCGCCACGTCCTGCATAATGGCGGTCATATCCGGAGTGGCCATATCAAGGTACGAACTGAATGACCGGACCCTGTTCGCCATCAGGGACTGAATCGTGGTTATCTTGCTGTTCATCAGCTTCCTGACATTCTCGTCATTACGTTTATACACGAAGAAAACCATAATTATGCTCATAGTCACGAGCGTCAGGAGCATTGAGACAAACAGCACAGTATTCACTCTTGACTTGTAGTAATTCTTCTCGAATTCACTCTTGCGTTTACGCTTCAACGAGAATATACTTATCCAGAAATATGCAAGAAGATAAATCATTCCGGCGGCCACAAGATATTGAATCACACCTATTTTAGGACGCGAGACCACGATTGCCTCATCCGGCGAGACCTGCGTGTAGAAATGCACATATGCACCGAGGGTTGCCCTTTGTGTCTCCGCATTGTCCGGTTCCGTCCTGAACTTGGAGCTGAGCACTGTAGGATAAGGGTAGTCCCCCTTGTAACTGACTATCTTGTCTCCGATATACTTGGCATAAGAATACTGCGGAGGAATAACCACTGACCCGGGAGAATTCTCGTTGAGAATGAATGAGTAGCCGCGTTCCTCCTTGTCAGCCTTCGAGTTCACGCCGACGAGCATACTCACGACTCCGTTGTCAGGGAAATAATAAATGAACATTCCGGTATATTGCGCCCTGCCGTTGCTGTTGCGGCTGTAAGCGAAGCGGGAGTCCGGAGCTATAGGAACGGCATTGGCCAGTCTCTCATTATAATATGAAATCAGTCTGGAATCCGAGAGATTATCCTTGAACAGCAACACCGAGACATCGTAGTCTTTAGAGACACGGTTCATATAAGTCTCCGTAAGCCTGTTCAATATGACTTTGCTCTCCTCTGTGGAGCGAATCACTTCCGCAATAGTGTTGTCCGCGGCAATGGCATTCTCCACCACCCTGAGCTGAAGTTCAAGACCAAGATCCCTGTCAATCGCAAGACGGCTGGTCCAGATTTCAGCCCGGTTGGCCTCTTTCCTGATGCCCAGAAATGAGAACACGGCAAGCAGGAGCGCTGCCGTCAGCAAGGCGAACAGACTTCTTCCCCATCTGGAAAAAATGTCATATTTAAGGCCAAAAAAATGATATACCGGAACTCTTATCGACTGAAGGAGCATAGGCGCTATGGACAGCAGCGCCATATATGAAATATAGACATATACGGTGTACCGGCTGAACGATGTCAGCTTGTACAGTTCCAGGGACATATCCGAATTGAGAATCAGGCTTCTGAACGAATACAGCACATAAACCAAGATACCGGCTATGATAAGAATCACCGACGACATCATCACAATCGCTTTCACGGAAGAGGCATCGCGCATCACATCCCGCAGCAGAAGTTTTCTCGTCATAAACAGGCAGCCGCACATCAGCGTTATCCATAGATTGATGATGAGCACAGCTCCAAGCGAGTAGAACACCGGGCCATCGGCATACAGGGTCGGGGAGAATATGCTTGAACTCGCCTGCATACCCGTTCCCACAGCATAGAACACCCCCATCAGGATTGTCAGGCTTGCCATCGCTGTCAGCATCAGTTTGATGCCCAGGTTCATATACAGGAAAACCATAATGACCATCACCAGCAGTGCCACGACTATCCATAGCAGTGATGAATCCGGAAAAAGGGGATCGCCTCCGGAAGATTCACGGAGCAGTTTGAGAAGAGGCTGGCCTGAAACATATATTGGTGTGCCTCCTGTGCTGCTTATCGGATTGAGAGAGTACTGGTCTCCAAGACCGAAACGGGGGTTCACACCGTTGACGGACCTGGTATCCAATGTATTTTTCACTTCGAGTCCACCTATCACCCGGCAGCCTCTCCTGTCGGAAATGGATTTCACCAGATACCATTTAGGACCCATATTGATATATCTTACCACGGTGTCGGCTTCCGCGAGAGGCGAGATGAAATTGTACCTCAGATTGGCGAATCTCGGCACCACAAGGCGCTGGCTGATATCGTCATTGTCCAGGGAGAACTGGTTGCACCACGACTGCAGGGTGTCTTCCATATACCGGTAAACAACCATATCCTCCTCAAGGCCGTCGAGTTCCAGCCAGTCATTGTGGTTGCTGTCCATCGCCCTCTGCATATAGTTCTCGAGCGCGGCCATACGCCTGTTGATGATGCGGTCAACCCTTGAAGCTGAAATGGATGAAATGTCCGTTCCCCTGACAATCAGCAGGAAAGCACAGCACAACAGAATAGTCCCGAAGAACAGAAGCAGCCAGAGATTCCGGCGGCCCAGTGTCTTTCTCAATTCGGATATGGCATTTCTGATTCTCATATCAGCCTTCGTGATGATAAGGTTCCCCGCGCATAATGGTGAATGCACGGTAAAGCTGTTCGGCGAAGATAACCCTGACCATCTGGTGGGAGAATGTCATCTCGGACAGGGATATCATCGAGCCGGCGCGGTCATAGACTTTTTCCGGAAAACCGTAAGCACCCCCTATGACGAAAACAATGTCCCTGCCGCTTCTGGCCAGCCTGTCCTGAAGAAAAGAGGCGAATTCCACAGAACGGAAACGGCGCCCACGCTCATCAAGGAGAACAAGTTCGTCCGACGGAGCGACAGAGGCCAGTATAAGATCTCCTTCTTTCTCCTTTATCTGCTCCCTGGTCAGCGAGGAGACATTTTTCAGTTCCGGGATCTCCTTCACGGAAAATTTCGCATAATGCGAGAGACGGGACACATAAAGTTCCAGCCCTTCGCGCACCCAGCGCACATCTGTCTTTCCGACCGTGAGCAAAGTTATTTTCATATTCACAAATATACACACGTGGCTCGGTATTTGCAATAAAAAAGGCATCTTTAAGAACAGTGCAGGGTTATATGAACTACAGAAGAATTCTGACTATCTTCATCATAGCCTCCGCTTTCCTTTGCGGAGCGGACACATATGCCCAGTCCGGCGGATACGATGTCTTCGTGCCTATAGCCAAATACATAAGACTCGGCGACGCGGACAGGCTCTCCGCCTGGTTCGATGACAATCTGGAGATTTCCATCATCTCGAACACCAGCGACTCCAGCAAGAACCAGGCACGCCGCATCGTGAAGACTTTCTTCGACAGCTACAATCCTAGAGGATTCGACATCACACACACAGCAGGCCGTTCAAATATGAAATACGCCCTGGGAAAGTTGAATGCGGGTGGCGAGACTTTCGAGGTGACAATCTTCGTAACCTGCAAGAACGACACGTACAAGATCCAGCAGCTAAAGATTAAAAAGAAAGAATAATTGCGGATAATCATTATTTTTTCTACTTTTGCATCCGAACCAACGGTAAATCATAATGCACGTTCCTGACATTATCATAGCTATAGACGGTTATTCGTCCACCGGAAAAAGTTCTTTTGCCAAATTGATAGCAAAAGAATTTTCTTTCTTGTACCTGGATTCCGGAGCAATGTACCGCGCCGTGACCCTGTTCGCGATGAGAAACGGAATGATATCAGAGGAAGGCGCCGTGGATACCGGAAGTCTGAATGACGCATTGCAATCACTTGACATACATTTCGGAAAAGGCGCAGACGGATGGCATACTTTCATCGGAGAAGAATGTGTTGACCAGGACATACGCACAATCGGGGTTTCCTCCAATGTGAGTCCTGTGGCCGTGATTCCGGAAGTGCGCAGATATGTTGACACCAAGTTGGTGGAATACGGCAGGGCAGGCAGAGTGGTGATGGACGGAAGGGACATAGGCACAACGGTTTTCCCGAACGCCGACATAAAGATTTTTATGGTTGCCGACGACAATGTAAGGGCGGAAAGAAGGCTCAAGGAAATGCGGGCTTCCGGACAGGAGGCCGATTTTGCGACAGTGCTGGCCAATCTTAAAAGCCGTGACTATATTGACTCCCACAGGGAGACATCCCCATTGAGACAGGCGGAAGACGCAGTGGTCCTCGACAATACGGATATGACGCTGGAAGACCAGATGGAATGGATAAAGGCTTTGATAAAAAGCCGTTACGGAGAATGAGATTTCAGGACAATGGCTTTCAACGTTGAAATAGATTCACACTCCGGTTTCTGCGGAGGCGTCATCAGGGCAATCAGCGAGGCGGAAAACATTCTGTCCGGGGCCGAAGGACGCAGGCTTTATTCTTTGGGCGCCATCGTCCACAATGATGCAGAGCTCTCGAGACTTGAAGCCAAAGGCCTGAGCACAATCAATATTGAAAGCCTTTCAAGTATCCCGGAAGGCAGCAGGGTCCTTTTCAGGGCGCACGGAGAGCCTCCTTCCACATACAGCAAGGCCAGGGAAAGAGGTCTTGAAATTATCGACTGCACCTGTCCGGTGGTCCTGAAGCTTCAGAGAAGCATTGCCGAAGCATATGAAAGGACCAGCGGAAACGGAGGTCAGATTATAATTTTCGGCAAGGTGGGACACGCCGAAGTTCTCGGGCTTCTCGGGCAGACAGACGGCAAAGCCATAGTGATAGACGGCATCAGCTCTCTCCGTAAGGCTTTGGCCGACAAGACAATAAACATCAGCTCCCCGATTGAGGTATTTTCCCAGACCACGAAGAGCCCTGCCGAGTATTCGGAAATATGCTCTGCGCTGGAGGAGGCGATGTCCAAAGAGCACGAGCTGTCAATCGTGCAGTTCCGGGGCACCGGCCTGCTGAAGACCCACAGCACAATCTGCTCCCAGGTGGCATTCCGGCACAGCGAATTGTCAGAATTCGCATTGCGGCACGACATTGTAGTGTTCGTCTCAGGGAAGGACAGTTCGAACGGGAAGGTCTTGTGCGAGTTGTGCAAATCATTGAACATCCGGACATACCATATATCCAACGAAGACGACGTGAGACCGGAGTGGTTCAGGAAGGACGACCGTGTGGGAGTATGCGGAGCGACCTCCACTCCGCAATGGCAGCTGGAAGCCGTCGCCGAAAGGATAATGTCTTTTGAATGAAAATTTTGCAGTTGTGCGGCATATTTTATAAATTTGCGGCGGCAAAATGGAATTTTGACAAATCAATTTATAATATATGGCAACAACAGCTGATTTCAAAAACGGAATGTACCTGAATTTCAACGGCAAACCTTGTATGATCGTGTATTTCCAGCACGTGAAGCCGGGAAAGGGTCCAGCATTCGTAAAGACAAAACTCCGCAATCTTGAGAACGGACGTATTCTTGAGAACACCTTCACAGCAGGAGCTAAAGTGGAGACCATCAATGTAGAAAGACGTCCATACCAGTTCCTCTATTCTGACGAGGACGGATTCAACTTTATGCACGAGGAGACTTTCGAGCAGATTCACCTCCCTCACGATGTGGTTGAGAACGCTGACCTGATGAAAGAGGGACAGCACGTGGAGATGATGTTCGTGGTTGACGACGAAAGATGCCTCACCTGCGAGCTCCCTACATATGTAACTCTCAAGGTGACTTACACCGAGCCAGCAGTGAAGGGCAACACAGCGTCCACCAGCGCATTGAAAGAGTGCACGCTCGAGACCGGCGCCAAGATTATGGTTCCGCTTTTCATCAACCAGGACGACACTATCACAGTAAACACGACTGACCGCTCATACGGCCAGAGAGTTTAAGATAAGCTTTGATTTTCAACAGGGGCTGGCCAAGAAGGAAAACTTTCTGGCCAGCCTTTGTTGATAGTGCACGATATTTGCTTCCGTTGGATTGGCAAGTAATTTTTGAGGATTGCTAAATTTGATTCAAACTGTTCAATTTCAATGAAAATTCTTATTATTGACGACGAGAGGGCTATCCGCAACTCGCTCAGCGAGATTCTCTCGGACGAGGGATATACAGTCGACGTGGCGGAAGACGGTCCGGCCGGCATATCAATGGCAGAGAAAGAAAGGTACGATGTCATCTTCTGCGACATCAAGATGCCGAATATGGAAGGGACACAGGTGCTCGCCCAACTGCGCAAGGATGGAATCGACTCCGCCATTGTGATGATATCCGGACACGGAGACATTGACACGGCCGTGGACTGCATCAAGAACGGAGCGTTTGATTTCATCCAGAAGCCTCTGGACCTCAACAGGATACTCATCACAATCAAGCACGCCACCGAGCATACCAGCATTGTGGCGGAGAACACCAATCTGAAGAAGAAGGTATATGGGCAGCAGATGATTGGCGAGACCGCTCCTATGTTGCATCTCAAGGAAATGATTGAGAAAGTGGCGCCGACGGACGCAAGGGTGCTCATCACGGGTTCGAACGGTTCCGGAAAGGAACTGGTGGCGAGGAGCCTGCACCAGCAGAGCGCCCGCAGCGCAATGCCTTACATCGAGGTGAACTGCGCAGCCATCCCGTCCGAGCTTATTGAGAGTGAGCTGTTCGGGCACGAAAAGGGAGCTTTCACGTCCGCGATAAAGCAGCATAAAGGAAAATTCGAGCAGGCGGACGGGGGCACTCTGTTTCTTGACGAGATCGGGGATATGAGTCTGGCAGCGCAGGCCAAGGTGCTGCGTGTCCTGCAGGAGAGGAAATTGTCCAGGGTTGGAAGCGACAAGGACATCGAGGTGGATGTCAGGGTGGTAGCGGCAACGAACAAGGACCTGAAGGATGAAATCGCAAAGGGCAATTTCAGGGAAGACTTGTATCACAGGTTGAGCGTTATTGTGCTGCACGTCCCGTCTCTGGACGAGCGCAAGGAGGATATTCCGCTGCTTATCAATTACTTCATTGATCAGATTTCCACTGAGTCCGGCATGCCGAAGAAGGCTGTGTCGCCTGAGGCAGTGAAGTTGCTTCAGGAGAAGAGCTGGACGGGAAATATCCGCGAGCTCCGCAATGTGGTCGAGCGGCTGATGATTCTCGGCGGCAATCCTGTAAGTGCGCAGGATGTGAAAGACTATGTCTATATCTGAATCCTTTCCCCGTGCCCCACAGGGGCTGGCACACAGTGCTTGGAGGTTGAATCTCGTCAGAGCATAATAAGGGATAGGCTGACGCAAAGAGATTCGGAGCGGAGCGACAGAAGGGGTTCCGGGGAATCCTTTCCCCGTGCCCCACAGGGGCTGGCACACAGTGACTGGGGGTTGAATCTCGTCAGAGCATAATAAGGGATAGGCTGATGCCTATCCCTTATTATGCTCTGCGCGGGCCCTTTCCACTGCCGGCGAACGCTTCAGCACGAATCCGGAGCCCAGATACTTTGTGCGCACATCCTCATCAGCCGCCAAAACCTCCGGCTTTCCGGACTGGAGAATTGTGCCTTCATAAAGCAGATAAGCCCTGTCTATGATGGCAAGCGTCTCACCCACATTGTGGTCCGTGATAATCACCCCGATATTCTTGTACTTGAGTTTCGCAATAATATACTGGATATCCTCCACCGCAATCGGGTCCACACCTGCGAACGGTTCGTCAAGAAGAATGAACTTCGGATCGATGGCAAGCGCCCTGGCAATCTCACAACGACGGCGCTCACCTCCTGACAGCTGGATTCCAAGACTCTTGCGCACCTTGGACAGGTTGAACTCATCTATCAGTGACTCAAGACGTTCCTGGCGTTCCTGCTTGGTCATATCAGACAATTCCATAACGGACATAATATTGTCCTCTACTGACATCTTTCTGAACACAGAAGCCTCCTGCGGGAGATAGCCTACTCCCTTCTGGGCACGTTTGAACATCGGCAGCCCTGTAATCTCCTCGTCGTCGAGAAAAATACGCCCGGCATTCGGAACAATCTGACCTGTAATCATATAGAAACTCGTGGTCTTGCCCGCTCCGTTAGGACCGAGAAAGCCCACAATCTCTCCCTGCTCGACCTCCATCGACACGCCTTTCACGACAGTCCTGACGCCGTACTTCTTAACAAGATTCTCGCAATGCAGTTTCATATTCTAATGCAGTTTCATATTCATAAAAATCCACTCGATCACTTGACATCCAGCCCGAAATCATTGACAAGGTTCTTGACCTCCTCATTCTCGGACATTATCACTTTAGCCTTGTCTTCAGGCATATATATCTTTTTCTCCACCTGCTCTTCCGGTATGACCTCGACATTGAGCCTGAGCTTTGAAGAGTTCAGGGATTTCTGGAGTTTACCCTCAAGTTCCCTGAGCAGGACTTCCTCCACCCATTTCTTCTGCGCAAGGTTGACCACATAGAAATCAAGCTGCTTGTATCCTTCCTTCAGAAGGATGTCAACCTTGGAAGTGGCCAGAGTGTTGGCCAGCCTTGGTCTGGAAGCATAGTCGGCCGGAAGTTGTTTCCATTTCTCCATAATGTCCGCATCCTCAGGTATGATATCACTTGGACCGGCTGCTGACTGGGCTGTCGCTATGCCGGAATCCTCCTTGATGGCATCTATCGACAGGTTTGCGGCAGATGACCTGGTCGAGCGCCTCCTCGGCCTCGCGCTTTCTTCCGTCAGGGCATCTGATACATTACGGGCTCCTGTGGAAGTGTTTTCCTCTGACGGAGCAGCTGCAGGCCCGCTCACTGCAGGTTCTGACACAGTCGTATCCGCTTTTCCAGCGACAGCCTGGGAGGAGGTTCCACGAGCGGAAACAGAGGACTGCGACGGGGCGGATGTCCTTGTCGGAGCTGCTTCCCGGGCAGGCGCTGCTGATTGTACAGGTGAAGCTGACTGCACAGGTGCTGCATACGCAGGCCTCAATGACACCGGCCCGCCTGTCAGGAAGCAGAGCTTCATAAGGGCGAACTCGATATGAAGTCGCGGATTGATGCTCTCCTTGTAGCCGCTCTCACATTGCACTGTAATGGAAAGAGCATCATAGAGGAACTGGAGCGGGCATTTGTCAGCCTGTTCCTTATATTCTTTCTTCAAAGAGTCCGGAAAGTCGAGCAGGGCGTCAAGCGATCCGCTCTTCGCCACCACCAGGTTACGGAAATGCGTGCTGAGCGAAGCGGTGAAGTACAGGGCGTTGAACCCTTTCGACAGCACATTGTCAAACTCAAGAAGAGCTGACTGATAATCATTTGCAAGCATCGACCCTGTAAGCCTGAAACAATGCTCGTAGTCCAGGACGTTCAAGTTCCTTGTAACATCCTCGTACTTTATGTCCGTTCCGCAGAAAGCAACTGTCTGGTCGAATATTGTCAATGCGTCACGCATTGCGCCATCGGCTTTTCTGGCGATTATATGCAGAGACCTGTCATCAATCCTGATACCCTCCTTCTCAGCAATCGAGTTGAGATTCGAGACAATGTCGCGTATGCTGATTCTGTTGAAATCATAAGTCTGGCAACGGGAAAGAATGGTCGGAAGAATCTTGTGCTTTTCAGTAGTCGCAAGAATGAAGATGGCGTGGGCCGGCGGCTCCTCGAGAGTTTTCAGGAACGAGTTGAAGGCTGCCTGGCTGAGCATATGAACCTCATCGATGATGTACACGCTGTAACGGCCGACCTGAGGAGGTATCTGCACCTGGTCAATCAAGGCCTTGATGTCATCCACTCCGTTGTTGGAAGCGGCGTCGAGCTCGTGTATGCAATACGACCTGCCTTCCTGGAAAGAGATACAGGACTCGCAATGCCCGCACGGCTCCATTTCCGGTGTCGGGGACGAGCAGTTGATTATCTTTGCGAAAATCCTGGCGGCGCTGGTCTTGCCGACTCCTCTCGGGCCGCAGAACAGATAAGCGTGGCCAAGTTTTCCACGGATAATGGAATTCTTGAGCATCTGGACGATATTGTCCTGGCCTATAAGGCTTTCGAACGAGTCAGGACGATATTTCCTGGCAGATACTATATACTGTGGAGTTTCTGGCATATCTTATTGTGCATCAATTATTCCCAACGATTCAAATTCTTTCCTGACCTGTCCGGCGGAAATGAAACGGATTCCCTTTATACCCAAAGTGGAGGCAGTCTCAACATTGGCAGGATTGTCATCGACAAAAATGGATTCCGACGGGTCAAGGGAATAGCGGTCGAGCAGAAGTCTGTAAATCGCAGGATCCGGCTTGATCAGTTTCTCCTCGCCCGATACCACTTTCCCGTCAAGCAGGGAGAATACCGGATATTCGTCAACAATAGTATAGAATGTTTCTGCGGACCAGTTTGTCAGTCCGTAAATTTTCAGCCCCGAATCCTTGAGTTCCCTTACGAGTTCCAGCATTCCCGGAATAGGGCCGCCCATCATTCCTTTCCAGTTCCGCCAATACAGTTCAATTTCCTTTTTCCATTCCGGATGAACCGCGGCAAGTTCCGCAACCCCCTGGGCGAAAGGCTTTCCGCAATCCATCTGGGCATTCCATTTGCTGTCGCAGATATGGGTTATGAACCATTCAGCCTTGTCCCTGTCACCGAAATAGCTGTCAAATACATGATGAGGATTCCAGTCCACCAGGACCGCCCCGAAATCAAATATTATATTTTTGTACATATTCAAATAAAAACAATCATTACAAATATACCTATAAATTTTGTAACTTTGCCTTTATGAGACGAATTATATTTATATTGGCGATGCTGACAATAGGTGTCGGCGCATACGGCCAGGCGCAGATCACGACCAAGAAAGAGAAAGTCAAGGACTTCGAAGTCAGGACAATGAAGGTCGTGCTCACCGGGAATGACTTTATTGACCCGGCGTTCAAGGAGGCTGTCAAGAACACCTGGACACTCTCCCCGTTCGAGTTCTGCACAATGGACGAATTCAACAGGACAATGACAAGCGAGGAATACTATTTTCTGGTGCCCGTCAAGGCCCAGTACAAGAAAGAGGTGTTTCCGGGGATAAGGATGCTTTCCCTGGTCAAAGGCAGGAAGGGTGCGAAAAGCATAGACGATATGCTCGAAGTGGTAAGCATACCTATGTGTTCAGCTGATGTGCCTTCCGGAAGAGAGACGGCTATGCTTCCGGGAATTATGGACATCATCCAGAGTTACGTACGCAAGTCATTGAGCTCCAGATTCTCAAGTATCAAATCAACAGTCCGGAAGAAGCCTGGTGGATGCAAGGTGTATTTCGCCGGGAGCGAGATTTCGGAAGCGCTCGGAGAGGAAGCGCTCGACAAGCTCAGGAGAAAGGGAGCCCGCATCGTGGATGACGGAGAAGCCGACAGCATTTTCATCGAAGGAATGCCGGGGACAGCCGTATCTTATCTCATCGCTCCTGAATGGCCCGAGAAAGGTTCAGTATGCTGGAAAATGGTAATAGATTCCCGGACACACGACCTGTATCTACTTAAGAAGCAGACACTTTCGGGAGCATCTGACAAAGGCTTCCAAAAAAGTGAGATTTCCAAATTTTCTTCCAGATAACCTACTGACGAAATGATAACTGGCAGAGCAAGTTGCGGAATGCAGTACGCCGTGAGGAGAAGCGGCTCGGCGGTGGCCTACTGTTCCCTCAGCATAGGTGCCGGAACAAGATATGAGGACGGTTTCCACAGCGGGATAGCGCATTTCACAGAGCACACGCTTTTCAAAGGAACTGGACGCAAAAACGCCTCAGCGATAAACTCTTATCTTGACAGACTTGGTGGCGAGCTGAATGCGTACACCACCAAAGAAGAGATTGTCCTTCATTCCACCGTGCTCAAGGAAGACTTGAAAAAAGCCGCCTCACTGCTGCTTGAGCTGGCAACGGAAGCCACATTTCCGGAAGCGGAAATCAGGACGGAACGAGGTGTAGTTATTGACGAGATAAAATCCTACAAGGACAGCCCTTCAGACGACATATACGACAGGTTCGAGGAGAAGCTTTTCAACGGGCATCCCCTGTCGAAACCTATCCTCGGCACGGCCAAAAGCATTAAAGAGATAACCCCGGACGAACTCAGGCAATACATAGCGGAGAAATTCCTCCCGGAACGTATGGCATTCACCGTAGTAGCCGACATTGACGAAAAGAGAATGGAGGAAATGCTTTTGAAGCTGGTTGACAAGGCATTCAGCGGGAAAACGTCCTGCCTGTCACAGTGGAGCGCCCCGAAAGATATGTTGCCCTGCAACTGCTTCGATGAGACAATTGTAAACAAAAACAATGAAGCCAACGCTGTCATCGGAGGTCTTGCCCCGTCACTGTACAGCGGCAGGGAACGTCTCGCGACCATCCTGCTCGGCAATATTCTCGGAGGTCCGGCATCCAATTCGATATTGAACAGCATATTGCGGGAGAAGAACGGATGGGTTTACGGAGTGGAGAGTTCATACACCCAGTACGCCGATACCGGCATTATGGCGATATGCCTTGGATGCGAGAAGGAGAATCTGGACAAGTGCCTTTCCGCCGTAAAGAAGGAAATAATTAAAATACAGACAATTGAACTGTCGGACAAAAGACTGGCGGCGGCAAAGAAGCAGCTCCTCGGACAGTTGGCCATAAGCTCCGACAATGGAGAGGCGCAGTGCCTGAGTATGGGAAAGAGCCTGCTGGCCTACGGAAAAATCCAGACCACCGCCGAGACTGTCAGGCAGGTTGAATCCGTCACAGCTGCAGAAATCCGGGATGCGGCAAGAAAAATTTTCGCTCCGGGGCTCACCAGCAGAATGATTATGCTCTGAAATATGGAAAGCGCATTGGACAAATACCTTGAAGAGCATTGCTCTTTCAATTCCGAAGCCCTGAACTGGCTTGAGCGCCAGACAAATATACGGACGAACTACCCGAGAATGCTCTCCGGAAGAGTGCAGGGAGCGTTTCTGTATATGCTCGGAAGGATGATCCGTCCGCAAAAGGTGCTGGAAATAGGGACTTTCACTGGATATTCCACAATCTGCATCGCTCTCGGACTGCCGGAGGGAGGGCACGTGGACACTCTTGAGATAAATGACGAGCTTCAGGACCTGATTGAGGAAGGATTCAGCAGGTCTGGAACTCAGGACAGAATAACTCTCCACATAGGTGACGCATTGGAGTTTATGAAGAGTGTGGCGGAGAATGAGTACGATATGGTGTTCATTGACGCAAACAAGCGGGAATATCCGGAGTATTACGAAAATGCCGTAAGATTGACACGCCCCGGAGGATTCATTCTTGCGGACGACGTCCTGTGGGACGGGAAGGTTTATGCCGAGAATGTCCCGGGCGACAGGCAGACCGCCGGAATCGTCAGGTTCAACGAACTGGCAGCGGGCGACCCTGGGGTGGAGACCGTGATTCTGCCTGTTAGGCACGGGCTGTCGATAATAAGGAAGAAAGAGAAGGAGGACTGAATGGCTGCAGCTGCAATAATCTGCAACGGGGATTTTCCGAAGAAAGAGTTCCCGCTGTATCTGCTCCGGACCGCTGACAGGATTGTCTGCTGCGACGGCGCGCTGAAATCTTACCTGAGATTCTGCCGGAACGAGACCGGCGGATTCAGGAAACCGGACGCCGTCATTGGCGACCTGGACTCATTACCACAGAAGTTAGCAGTTGAGTATCAGGATATTGTGATTCATATTGCGGAGCAGGAGACCAATGACCAGACCAAGGCCTTTCATTATGTACTTGAGCATTTCCCCGAAGTGGACAGCATTCACATTCTCGGAGCGACCGGGAAACGGGAGGCCCACACGATAGGCAATCTCTCGCTGCTGATGGAATATGCCAAGGAATTGAAAGAGTCGGGAAGAGAAGACATCCGGATTGATATGATTTCCGACAGGAGCACGGCATTCGCGGTGACCGATTCCTGCTCGCTGGCCGTGGGCGAAGGACGGCCAGTATCCATCTTTTCCCCGGACAACTCATTGAAGATCAAATCAAAAGGACTGCACTGGCCTACTGACAACGTGGTATTTGACAACTGGTGGAAAGCCACATTGAACAGAGCTGACTCGGACACTGTCGAGCTGGAATTCAGCCACCCGTCATCAGTGCTTGTTGTACTGGATTGATTTTTTTGTCGGACGATTGTCTTTCATTATATTTGCGTATGCTGCGTAAAATTAGAATAATACTTGCGGTGGCGGCCATTGTGCTGTGCACTCTGCTTTTTCTGGATTTTTCCGGATTTATGACGAAATGGGCCGGATGGATGGCCAAGATTCAGTTTCTGCCGGCCGTCCTGGCCGCGAACTTCGGCGTTGTCATTGTCCTGCTCCTGCTCACCTTGATTTTCGGCCGGGTTTATTGCTCGGTCATCTGCCCGCTTGGCATTTTCCAGGACGGGATTTCATCGCTGAGCGGAAGGAGGAAAGGGAAATCCGCCAGGTTCCGCTGGTCCGGAGAGAAGAAATTGCTCCGTTACGGAACACTCGCCATATTCTTTATCGCACTTGTATGCGGAGTCAATGTGGTAGTGGCGCTACTTGCTCCATACAGCGCCTATGGACGTATTGTCCAGAACATACTCGGGCCGGTCTGGGAATGGGGCAACAATCTCGGAGCTTTCATCGCAGGGAAATCAGGAAGTGTGGCTTTCGCCCATAAAGAGGTGTGGCTCAGAAGCCTGCCTACCTTCATAATTGCCGTGGCGACTCTCGTGGCTGTGTTCATCCTTGCCTGGAGGAACGGCAGAACTTATTGCAATACAATTTGCCCTGTGGGCACAGTGCTGAGCTTTTTCTCAAGGTTTTCAATCTTCCGTCCGGTAATCGACTCGTCGAAATGCCGCAACTGCCACCTCTGCGAGCATAAATGCAAAGCGTCCTGCATCAATCTGGAGAGCCACACAGTGGACTACAGCCGTTGCGTTGATTGCTTTGACTGCATTGACTCGTGCAAATTCGGCGCTCTGCATTACAGGCCTTTCTGGAAATCAGGGAGTAACGCCAAGGCGGAGTCAGGGGCTGAGGGCAGGCCGGAAAACACCGACACGGGCAGGAGGGCTTTCCTCGTTTCCAGTCTGGTGGCGGCTGGCGGTCTGGCGGTCAAGGCCCAGGAGAAAAAAGTGGACGGAGGTTATGCGGCAGTGACCGGCAAGAAAGCGCCGGAAAGAACATCCCCGTTGGTGCCTTTCGGGGCAGTGAGCCTCAAGCATTTCCACAGGCATTGCACCGGCTGCCAGCTGTGTGTCTCGCAGTGTCCGAACGATGTCCTCAGGCCATCGATGTCGCTTGACAGACTGATGCAGCCTGAAATGTCGTACGAGAGAGGATGGTGCAGACCGGAGTGTGTGAAATGTTCGGAAGTGTGCCCGGCCGGAGCGATTCTGGAAATCACACCGGAAGAGAAGACTGAAATACACATCGGAACGGCTTCCGTGGATTATGACTTGTGCGTGGTCAACCGCGACGGAGTGAAATGCGGAAACTGCGCAAGGCATTGTCCTGCCGGGGCCATCAAGATGGTCCGTAAAGACCCTGATGACGAGAATTCGCTTTGGATACCTACTGTGTTAGAAGACAGGTGCATCGGATGCGGAGCGTGTGAATACCTCTGCCCGTCAAGGCCTTACAGTGCAATCCACGTAAACGGAAGAATTGAGCATATTGACAACAGGTAAATTTGGAATATTATGAGCGGCAATATAAACAGACGTGATTTTCTCAAAACGGCCGGCGCAGGGCTTGCTGGAGCGGCAATGACCTCATTGCCAGGATGCTCACCCGCAGGAAACAAAGAGCCGGACAAGGGACCGGGCAAAATGGAGGTGAGGACAGCTCCTGACGGAGGAAAGGTGTCCCTTTTAGGCTATGGATGTATGCGATGGCCTATGGTAAAAGGCCCTGACGGGAAGGATGTCATTGACCAGGAGGCTGTGAATGAGATGGTTGACTATGCTTACAGCCACGGCGTGAATTATTACGACACATCTCCTGCATATCTCCAGGGCCAGTCCGAGGTGGCAGCCGGCACAGCACTGAGCCGCTATCCGCGTGAGAGCTACTACATTGCCACTAAAATGTCTAATTTCAGTGTGTGGACTCCGGAGGCGTCCCTGAAAATCTACCACGACTCGATGGAGCAGCTGAGAACTGATTATTTTGACTACTATCTGCTGCACGCAATCGGAGGCGGAGGGGTCAAGGCTTTCGAGGAGAGGTATGTGGACAACGGAATGATGGACTTTATGATGAAAGAGCGCGAGGCCGGAAGAATCCGGCATCTCGGTTTCTCATTCCACGGACGCAGGGAGGCATTCGACCATTTCCTCACTCTCCACGACAAATACCATTGGGATTTCGTGCAGATTGAGATGAACTATCTGGACTGGCAGCACGCCAAGGTGCCTCGCAATGTGAATGCTGACTATCTGTATGAGGAGCTTGACAAGAGGGAGATTCCGGTGACGGTGATGGAGCCTCTGCTTGGAGGCCGTCTGGCTTCACTGCCGGAGAATCTTGCGGCGATGCTGAAGGAGCGCGAGCCGGAGATGTCGGTAGCATCGTGGGCGTTCAGGTTCGCCGGTTCATTCCCGCGTGTCCTGACCGTCCTGAGCGGAATGTCTTCAATGGATCCGCTGATTGAGAATGTGGAGACTTACAGTCATTTCAAGCCATTGACGGACAAGGAGATAGAATTTCTCAAAGAGATTGCAGGACTGATGTCTGACTACCCGGTGGTCGGCTGCACGGACTGCAAGTACTGTATGCCTTGCCCTTACGGGATTGACATTCCGGGAATTTTCAAGCATTACAACAATTGCGTGAACGCCGGGGATATCGCCCAGAGCCGTGAGCAGGAGGAGTTCAGGAAGCTGAAGCGGAAATATCTTGTCAGCTATGACCGGGCTGTGGAGACTGTCCGCCAGGCCGATCACTGCATCGGCTGCGGCCAGTGCGAGCCGCATTGTCCGCAGAGCATCCAGATACCTCACGAGCTTCACCGAATTGCGGCATATATTGAAAAACTCCGCAGAGGAACATTGTAATATAAAGATTTTTTGTATATTTGCAGTCCTGTTCGGAAATGCAGTGTTTCCACATCCATTGCCGGCCGGGACAGCAGACTGGAGAGATGCTCGAGTGGCTTAAGAGGCACGCCTGGAAAGCGTGTATACTCCTAAAGGGTATCGCGAGTTCGAATCTCGCTCTCTCCGCAAAGCACTTTAAGCTCAGCGCACAGCGCTGGGCTTTTTTCGTGCAGAGCCGTCAGGAGCTTGCTCATGTAAGGCTATGCAAGAGAAAAGCCCAAAGACCGTAAGGTCTTGAGCTTAAAGTGCTTTGCAAGGGCTTCTCCGGCAAGGAGAAAGAGAAAAGGCACACGCAGTGTGGCTAATCTCGCAGGCGGAGCGAGATGTCGGAGGACCGTCAGGTCCGACGAAATCTCGGAAAGAGCGACCCGCCTGGCGGGGTTCCGCTCCGACGAAATCTCGGAGAGTAAGATACAACAAATTGCAATTGTTCACAAAAAAGTGGTATATTTACCACGAATTAGAAAACATTTACTCAATGAGATACCTCAATATCACTAAAGCAATAGAAGCTTGGAAAGGCATACAGCCGCTCTCGGAACGCGACCGGGAGCGGCTCAGCCGCAAATTCACCGTTGACTTCAACTTCAACAGCAACCACATCGAAGGCAACACCCTCACCTACGGACAGACAGAGCTCCTCCTTCTCTTCGGCAAGGTCACCGGCGAAGCACAGATGAAAGACCTCGAAGAAATGAAAGCCAGCAATGTAGGCCTGAAGATGATGCAGGAGCAGGCCGGACTGAAAGATATGCCATTGACGCAGAACTTCATCCGCCAGCTCCACAAAACCCTCATCCGCGAAGACTACACCGTCCACACGAAACTCCCCGGTGGCCAGCAAGGCAGCTATGTCATCCACGCCGGGCAGTACAAAACCCGTCACAACAGCGTAATCACCCGTTACGGTGACCGATTCGAATACGCATCACCGGAAGAAACCCCTGCACTGATGACCGATCTCGTAAACTGGTACAACGAAGAAGAACAAAGCGGCAAGCTCTCTCCAGTAGAACTCGCCGCCCTCTTCCACTACCGCTACATCCGAATCCACCCATTCGAGGACGGCAACGGACGAATCGCACGCCTGATGGTCAACTACATACTCGCCCGCCAAGACTACCCGATGATAGTAGTCCGCAGCCGGGACAAACAAAACTATCTGGAAGCCCTCCATCAAGCAGACCTTGAAGTCGGTCCCACCCCAAGCACAGGAGCCCACGCACCGCTGGCGCACATACGCCCGTTCCTGAGATACTTCTCGGCCCTTGCCTCTGAAGAAATCTACAACGATGTCCGCTTCGTCACCGAGCCTGACGAAAACGTGTGGTGGTACGACGGCCAGAGAGTCGAATTCCGCACCCCGAACTACGCTAAGATACTTCGCGCGATGCAAAGCCAGCCATCAGTCACCATCGAATCGCTCAGAGAACTCACCGGCATCAACAAATCCGCAGTCCAGCGTCTTTTAGGAAGCCTGAAAGAGAAAGGCTATATCGAAGCCAAGGACAATGCCGGGGGCTGGAGAGTGCTGATTACTCCGTCGGTGTAAGGATTGATACGGATTTGACGACAAATACTATGGTCTTCCGCAACACATTGAGGGATAGGACATGGAAGGGCGGAAAGGTTTACGCCTTGCCCAATTTCAGAAAACGCTCCGAGAAGCGACGAAAAGAGCTTTCGCCTAAGTTGGACACGCTTCCACTCGAAATCGTCGGGAAAACGTTGCTATTCACGCCAAAGAACGGGATTTATCGCCTTTCTTTCCGGACTGTTCGGCGAAGAGACTGCGAAGGCCCTCGTTGAGAAATATCGGATCGGGACGACCAGGGACGGTTTCACCGTGTTTTACCAGTACGACATTATGGACAGATGTCGTACTGGAAAGATTATCCCCTACGACCCGCACACAGGCCACCGCATCAAGGACGGCTCCGTTCCGGAAGCCATGTGGGTGCATAGCCGTCTTAAAGCAATGCATCAGTTGCCCGATGGCTGGACGCTGTCCCAGTGCCTGTTCGGTGAGCTCCTGCTCCCCCGCTACCCTGACCTTCCAGTCGCACTGGTTGAAGCCGAAAAGACCGCGGTCATCTGTTCCGCAGTCTTTCCCGAATTCCTCTGGCTCGCCACCGGCGGCCTCTCCCAGTTCAACGACCGTGTGAACGTCCTTCTCTGCCGCAAGGTCATCGCCATCCCCGACCTCGGCGGCTACGACCTCTGGCGGAAGAAGGCACGGGAATATCCCCTGCTGGACATCACCGTCTCCGACTACCTGGAGAAGAACGCCACGCCGGAGCAGCGGGAGATGGGCGCCGACCTGGCGGATTGGGTGGTGGAGGAGAGGCGAAATGATAGGGCGTCAATGAAGTAAGGCTACACCTTATTAATGTACTTCTTCATGTATGCTCTCACATACTCCAGGAACTCCGCACCCTCAAGCACCTTGATTTCCGGGATCAATCCCACATAATACCTGCAGATACCTGCAAAGTCATTGACTATGGTGTCGAGAAGCCAATAGTTGCCGTCACGGGTGATTGCCTTCTCAGCCAACGGATACTCCTCGATGATCAAGTTCTTTGCTCTAACACTCAACCGCATGCGAACACGGGAGTTGGCATAGCCAGTCATACGGAATATGTCTCTCCCCTGCTTGCGGTGGCTGGTCTCGTATTTCCAAGATTGCTCAGTAATCTCTACCTCCCCAATTCGCTGAACCTTGAACAGCTTGTTTCTTTTGCTCTCAGTATCGTAAGCCCACACCTCGATGAAGTCGTTAGTGAACCCGAATGGCTCCACTAGTCGATCACGAACTACATTGCTGTTCGCAGACTCGTAGTTATGCAGAATGACCATCTTCTTCTCCTGCGCTGCTTTCCGGAGATTGGCCACGTGGGCAGCATTGCTCCTACGATCCAAGAATCCTTCAATTCCGGTGCTGTCATAGATCACGGCCAGTTTCTTCCTAAGCCCAGCTTTCAACGCATTTGTAGGTGAAAGTGCATCAATCAGGTTGTTCACCAGATAAGACTCCTCATCGCTGAAATAAACTAGATTATCGAACTCCGGTGATGGTTGTGGGATTTCGACCAAGCTGTAGATATTACCGGTAACATTGATCACTGTAAAGCCAGACTCCTTGAAAGTATCAATGTATCTGTATATTGTCCTAGAAGCGACATCGAGTCTAGCCGCTATCTCATCAATTGTCAACGTTGAATTGTTATGCAGCATCTTCATCAGACGCAGTGCCAGGACCACCTTGGGTTGTTCATTGTTACTAGTCTTTAATATGTTTCAGATAATAATCTTTTGCCATAGTGTTATTACAGCCAGACTTGTCCGCCTTGTAATTTGTACATCCCAGGAATGGCCCCGCCACACCATCTTTGACAATAAGATATCCGTCTTGACATTTGTCACATTTTATGATTGATAACTCTCCACCACGAAGATCATTCGTCATAAAATCACAAATCTCCGGTTCATTGCTGCAAAGCCAAAGTTTGAGGCCATAATGTGGTTTGAACCGAAGCTGGAGTGGATATCCGCATATCGGACAACGCTTTATGTCCACTGGATTGACATCTTCCTCATCGTTGAATTTTCCAATGACTTTCACAGTCTTAAAATCTCTTATCAGTTCTGTAACGAACTTTGAAGGATGCTGTTCAGGAGCCACAATATAAACACGATTTTTGGTTCTGGTTAATGCAACGTAGAACAGACGTCTTTCTTCTGCATATTCCATCGAATAGTCATCTTTTACGACGAACTTCAAGACCGGATCCTCCTGAATCTGTGATGGAAATCCATAGAGTTCATTCCGGGCATTGATAAGAATAACGTTATCATATCCGAGCCCCTTGGCGCGATGGACGGTCATAAACTCAATTCTAACCCCTGGGAAGTTTTTAGACTTTACTCCACCACTCCTTTCGTCATATACAAAGTCAGCCGAACGACTGAGATTATAAGCATCAAAACCATATCTTCCTAACAGCAGAATAGATGACTTTGGATTCTCCTCAAGAATCCTGGCAATGATTCCTTCAACGGTCTTTCCAATCAAATAATACTTTCCGCCTTTGCCCATAGTCAGCTTCCTGTCAACCTCTTCCGTATAAGACTCTATGATTATCGGGTCTTGCATATGCTTAGGCGAAACAAGCGCTTTCTTGAGTTGGGAATCATTCTTCTGGATGAATCCACCGGCAATGTCAATAATTTCTTGTGCATTGCGATATGTTCGGGTAATCTTCAATTCCTGACCATATCCCATAGCCTCCCGGAACTTGGTAAAGAGAGTGATATCCGAACCAGCATACGCATATATAGACTGCCAGTCATCACCCACTGCAATAATCTTGGCGTCGCAAATTTGACTCAAGGCT